>NZ_VJWX01000054.1 GCF_007713715.1 Amycolatopsis rhizosphaerae | reverse complement strand
AAACAAGACAAAAACCAAAACCAAACGTTAAAACTCAAGGGACCCTTCACGGCAATCCGCAGCCCCGGCCCCGGTCCGTTCAGGGCGTGCCGTGGCCGCCCACGATCCGGCCCGCCTGGATGACGTGCCGGAGGTGTTCCGGCTCGGCGAGCACGCCGATGTCGGCCAGCGGATCGCCGTCGACCACCAGCAGGTCGGCGTGCGCGCCGGGGGCGAGCGTGCCGGCTTCCCCCGTCATGCCGACCAGTTCGGCGGCGACCGAGGTGGCGGACCGGATCACCTCGAGCGGCGGCTGCACTTCGGCGCGCAACCGGAACTCGTGGTTCTGGTGGCGGTGCATCCCGCCGAGCAGGTCGGTGCCGAAGACCAGTTTCACGCCGCCGCGAGCGGCCCGGTCCAGCGCGGCCAGGCCCGCGCCGAGCACCTCGTCCACCTTGCGCCAGCTCGATTCCGGCAACCCGTACTCCCGGCCCTCCTGTTTGAGGGCCCAGTAGGTCACCAGCGTCGGCACCAGGAACGCGTCGTGTTCCCGGAACAGCTCCACGCTGCGGTCGTCGAGCAGGTTGCCGTGCTCGATGGAGCGGATGCCCAGCTCCAGCGCCCGGTTCACCGCCCGTGCGGTGTAGGCGTGCGCCGCCACGTAGCGGTTGGCCGCCCCGGCCTCCTCGACCACGGCCCTGAGTTCCTCCTCGGAGTACTGGGTCGAGTCGATCCGGTCGGTGGGCGAGGCGACTCCGCCGGAGGCCATCACCTTGATGTGGTGCGCCCCCTTGCGCAGTTCGTCCCGCGCCGCCGCCCGCACGGCGTCCACACCGTCGGCGATCCGGCCCAGCCCCGCGCAGCAGGGATGGTCGTCGTGCCGGTGCGTGCCGCGTCCCCGGGTGTCGCCGTGGCCGCCGGTCTGGCTCAGCGCCCGCCCGCAGAACAGCAGGCGGGGTCCGGGGAACAGCCCCTCCGCCTGCGCGTCGGCCAGCCCGTAGTCGGCGCCGGAGGCGTCACGGACCGTGGTGAAACCGCGCGCCAGCATGCCGCGCATGATCCTGGCGCTGTGGGCGGCCACATAGGACGGTGAGGATTCCGGCAGCGAACCCAGGTTCGCGGTGAACGCGGTGACGTGCACGTGGGCGTCGATGAGCCCCGGAAGCACCACCGCCCCACCGGCGTCCACGGTGCGCACGCCGGGCGCGCGCAGTCCCGGCCCGGTCTCGACGATGCGGCCGTCGGCGCACCGCAAGTCGCCTTCGCGGTATTCCCCGGTGCCGGGATCGAGGAGCAGGGCGTTGCGCACCAGCAGCGAGTCGTTCACAACTCACCCGCTTCCCTCAGGACCGCGCGCAGCGCGGGGACGGCGAGCGGAGCCGCTTGCACCGCCGCCGCGACCGATTCCCCGTCGTAGCTGCCCTCGGCGTCGAGGATGGCCAGCGCGCCCAGCGTGCGGCCCTCTTCGACCACGGGCACGTTGATGACCGCGCCGCAGCCGAGTCCGGAAATCAGCCGGTGATCGGCGAACACCTCGCGCACCGCCGCGCGGTCCGCTCCCAGGTAGGGCCGCTGCCCTTCGATGCACCGGGCCAGCCAGCCCTCGGCGACCTCGACACTCTTTTCCCCGCCCACCGGGTATTCCCCGGGGTGGCTGCTGTACACCCGGCGCAGGACCCGTCGCCGGGGCAGCCACGCCAGCACGGTGAACAACCGCACACCGATCTCCTCGCGCACCCGATCCTCCACTATGGACAGTTCTGTCATTTCGCCAGCTTCTCCGTGACGGTCGCGGCCGCCCCACGCTCGGTCAGCTCCTCCAGTGAACGGCCGGCGGTGGACAGCCCGAACACGACCACGCAGACCACCCCGGCCGCCAGCACCGCGGTGGTGAGGCCGAAGACGCCGCCGAAGCCGAGGCTCGCCGCGAACACGCCGATGATCGTGGGTGCCAGGATGCTGCCGACGCGGCCGAAGGCACTGGACAGTCCGGTGCCGGTGGCGCGGATCCAGGTGGGGAACACCTCGGGCGTGTAGGAGTACACCCCGGCGTAGGTGCCGTTGAGGAAGAACGACAGCACCGCCCCGGCCAGCGTGATGCTCCACGGCAGGCTCATCTGGCTCAGCCAGAACGCGCTGACCGCCGAACCGGCCAGGTAGAGCGCGATGGTGTGCTTGCGGTCCAGCCGCTCGGACAGCCACGCGGCCGAGAAGTACCCCGGAACCTGCGCGAGGTAGATGATGATCGAGAACTCGAAGCTCTTGGTCACCGTGATCCCGCGTTCGATCAGCAGGGTTGGGATCCACGAGAAGAAGCCGTAGTAGGAAAAGGTGATCACGAACCAGACCGCCCAGATCACCGCGGTCCGCCGCGCCATGGCCGGGCTCCACAGGAACTTCAGTGCGGTCAGCAGGTTGACCTTCGGGGTCTCGGTGAGCGAGGCGACGGCCTGGGACGGGACGGGCGGCAGCTGCGTGCCGGTCGCCTTCTCCACGTCACGCTCCAGTTTCGCGACGACCTCCTCGGCCTCCGCGCGCCTGCCCTGCGCGAGCAGGAAGCGCGGCGACTCCGGGAGCGAGCGGCGCCACCACAGCAGCAGCACGATGGGCGCGGCGGTGATCACCTGCGCCACACGCCAGCCTTCGGGCATCGCCGAGACGACGAACCGGCCGAGGAGCGCGGCCGCGACGAACCCGAACGAGAAGAACCCGGCCAGCGCGCCGACGAACCAGCCGCGCCGCTTCGCGGGCACGAACTCGGACAGGAACGGGGCGATGATGGCACTTTCCGCCCCCGCCCCGGCACCGGCGAGCACCCGTGCCCCGAGGAAGACCTGGTAGTTCGGCGCCATGGCGGCGACCACCGAGAACAGGGCGTAGAAGGCCAGCGCGAACATCATGACCTTCTTGCGGCCGATGCGGTCGCCGAGCAGGCCCGCCGCGATCGCGCCGAACAGGAAGCCGAACGGGGTCGCCGAACCGATCAGCCCGAGTTCGCCGTTGCTCAGCCGCCACACCGCTTTCGCGCTGGGCAGGAGGAACGCGACCACGGCCGAGTCCATGCCGTCGAAGGTGTATCCGAGTCCGCCGATGAGGAGCAGTTTGTAGTGCGGACGGCTCAGCGGGAGCCGGTCCAGTCGTGCCAGCAGCGTCATGACAACGCCTTCCCTGGAGGTCGGAGCGACAAGAGTTCCGACAACGTATGCTGCAAGTAGAGCTATTTGCAATATCGTTTGCATACTCGTAACAGAGCTCCCCGGCCCGGGAAGCGGCCTCGTCCAGGGCTGTGGTGTGCTCGTGACGGGAGGCTTCAGTGAACGAGAAGGAAAACCACGACGGTCTCGAGGAGTGGCTGCGGGACCGGCTGCCCCCGCGGGGACTGCGGCCGAAGGCGGCAGCCGTGCTCGAAGTGCTGGTGTCCCAGCCGCGCCGTGCCTCGTTCGGATCGACCGGGGAGCTCGCCCAGCTCGCCGGGGTCAACGTCGCCACCGTGACCAGGACCGCCCAGGCACTGGGTTTCGCGGGCTGGCCCGCACTCCAGCAGGAGCTCCGGGCGCGCTACCTGTCGTCGCTCAGTGCCCCCCAGGTGGCCGAGGAGCACCACGGGCCGGACTCGCCCGCCTCCGCTTCGCTGCGCCGCGACCTCGACAGTCTCGCCCTGCTGCACCGGCGCTTCGACGAGGACGAGATCCGTTGCGTCGCCGAGGGAATCGCCGGGGCCCGCCGCACCGTGGTGATCGCCGACGGCAGTTACTCGGCCGTCGGCATCGCCTTCGCGCACAACGCGCGGCTGGCGGGCTACGACGTGCACGCGGTGACGAACGGGGACGCCGAGCTCGCCAACATCATGGCGAAGCTCGGCCCGGACGACGTCCTCGTGGCGATCAGCTTCTGGCGCCTGTACGAAAGCACGGTGCTCGCCGCGAACGAAGCGCGCGACCGCGGCGCCCGCGTGTTCGTCCTCACCGACGCCGCCAGCCCCGCACTGGCCGGTGCGGCGGAACGGGTGCTGATGATCCCGGCCGAAGGCGTGACGTTCTTCCCTTCCCTCACCGCGGGCATGGCGCTGGTGCAGGCGGTCGTCGCGCAACTGGCCGCCGTCGATCCGGTTCGCACCACCGAATCGATCGAAGCGGCGGAGGCCATGTGGTCCCGGTTCGACCTCCTGCACCGGCGCCCCGGCCCCCGGCCGGTCTCCAAGGACGACTCGGCGTAGGGCTACCCCGGCAGCAGGGAGCGCAGGAAGAACGCCAGGTTCGCCGGGCGTTCGGCCAGCCGCCGCATGAAATAGCCGTACCACTGGTCGCCGTAGGGCACGTACACCCGCATCCGGTGCGTCCGGGCGAGGCGGCGCTGCTCGGGTTCGCGGACGCCGTAGAGCATCTGGAACTCGAAGTCCGCGCGGTTCCGGCCGAGTTCGGCCGCGACCGCGATCATCCGGGGATCGTGCGTGGCGACCATCGGGTACCCGGCGCCCTCCATCAGGATCCGCAGGCAGCGCACGTAGGAGCGGTCCACTTCGGACTTCTCCGGATAGGCCACCGAAGCGGGTTCGGCATAGGCGCCCTTGCACAGCCGGACACGCGAACCGGGGCCCGCCAGCTCGCGGCAGTCCTGTTCGGTGCGCCTGAGGTAGGCCTGCAGCACCGCGCCGGTCCACGGGAAGTCCTCCCGCAGCGCCCGCAGCGCACCCAGGGTGGCGTCGGTCGTCGTGTGGTCCTCCATGTCCAGCGTGACGGTGGTTCCCGCCGAAGCGGCCGCGGCGCAGATGCGCCGGGCGTTGTCCAGCGCGATCCGGTCGCCGCCGGGCAGCCGCTGCCCGACGGCGGACAGCTTCACCGACGCCTCGGCGTGGCCGGCCAGCCCGTGGTCGGCCAGGCGCCGCAGGAGTTCGACGTAGGCCCGCACGGTGAGTTCGGCCGTCGCGACGTCCGTGACGTCTTCGCCGAGGTGGTCCAGCGTCACGAAACGGCCGTCCGCCGCCAGCGCGGCGGTGACCCGAAGGGCCTGGTCCACGGCATCCCCCGCGACGAACCGTTCGACCAGCGGCCGGGTCAGCGGGGTGCGTTCGACGAGCGACCGGCATCCGGCCGAACCGGCCGCGGCCAGCAGGACACTGCGCAGCATGGGGATCCTCCTCCTCGGCCTCAGCCCTGGTGCGGGTACGCGACGGTGGTGGGCGGCACGAAGGTCTCCTTGATGGACCGGGGGCTGACCCAGCGCAGGAGGTTGTGCATCGAGCCCGCCTTGTCGTTGGTGCCGGAGGCGCGGCCGCCGCCGAACGGCTGCTGGCCGACCACCGCTCCCGTCGGCTTGTCGTTGATGTAGAAGTTCCCCGCGGCGAACCGCAGCGCGCCGCTGGCCCGGGCGATCGCCGCGCGGTCGGTGGCGATGACCGAGCCGGTGAGACCGTAGGGTGCCGCGCCCTCCAGTTGCGCCATCACCCGCTCGTAATCCGTGTCGGGGTAGACGTGCACCGCGAGGACGGGCCCGAAGTACTCGGTGGTGAACACCTCGTGCGCGGGGTCGTCGGAGGCGATCACGGTCGGCCGGACGAAGAAGCCGTCGGTGTCGTCCGCGGTGCCCCCGGCGATGATTTCGAGCGCGCTGTCCGTCCGCGCCCGGGACAGGACGCCGGAGAGCCGGTCGAACGCGCGGCGGTCGATCACCGCACCCATGAAGTGGCCGAAGTCGGTCACGTCGCCGACGGTCAGGGCCTCGACCTCGGCCAGGAAGGGGTCCTTCAGTCGCTTCCACAGCGATTCGGGCAGGTAGGCGCGCGACGCCGCCGAGCACTTCTGCCCCTGGTACTCGAACGCGCCGCGGATCAACGCGGTGCGCAGCACGTCGAGGTCCGCCGACGGGTGCGCCAGTACGAAGTCCTTCCCGCCGGTCTCCCCCACCAGCCGCGGATAGGCGCGGTAGCTCGCGATGTTGGCACCGACCCGGGACCACAGGTGCTGGAAGGTCCGGGTGGAACCGGTGAAGTGGATCCCGGCGAGATCCGGTGCGTTCAGTGCCACCTCGGAGACGGCGACCCCGTCGCCGGGCAGCAGGTTGATCACGCCGGGCGGCAGCCCCGCGGCCTCCAGCAGGCGCAGCGTCAGGTGCGCGGACAGGCTCTGGGTGGGGGAAGGCTTCCACAGCACCACGTTGCCCATCAGCGCCGGTGCCGTCGGCAGGTTGCCCGCGATCGCGGTGAAGTTGAACGGGGTGATCGCGTAGACGAAGCCTTCGAGCGGACGGTGGTCGGTCCGGTTCCACACGCCCGGCGCACTGGCGGGCTGCTCGGCCAGCAGGCGGCGGGCGAAGGACACGTTGAACCGCCAGAAGTCCGCCAGTTCGCAGGCCGCGTCGATCTCGGCCTGGTAGGCGGTCTTGGACTGGCCCAGCATGGTCGCCGCGTTGAGTTTCGCCCGCCAGGGACCGGACAGCAGATCGGCCGCCCGCAGCAGGATCGCCGCCCGGTCGTCGAAGGACAGTGCCCGCCAGGCGGGCGCCGCGGCGCGGGCGGCGGCCAGCGCGGCTTCGGTGTCCTGCCGCGTCGCGTAGGCGAGGGTGCCCAGCACGGCGCGGTGGTTGTGCGGCTGCACCACGTCGACCCGGCGGCCGCCGCCCATGCGCTGCCGCCCGCCGATGGTGGCGGTGAACTCGAACCGTTCCCCGCCGAGTTCGGCGAGCGCGGCTTCGAGCCCGGCCCGCTCGGGACTGCCCAGCGCGTACTGCAGCACCGGTTCGTTGGCCGGGGTCGGCACGGTGGTCACGGCATCCACGACTGCTCCCTTCGCTTCCTGTGGGAGCAACGCTAAAATCGCGGACCCGGCCGGACTTTGTCCGTTCCGCCAAGGTTGCCGTCAGCCCTTTGGCCGAAAGGACAAGAAATGAGCCTGCGACAGGTCCTGATCGCCCTGGGCGATTCGCTGGTCGAGCTGGAGGTCGCCCCGGACGGGCTGGACACCGGCATCCGGGACGTCGTGGTGGTCGAGCCCGAGGACACCCCCGGAGTGCGCCCCGGAGACCTCGCGCTGGTGATCGGCGCGCGGGGCCGCGCCGCGCTGCCCCTGATCAAGGCCGCGGGACGGCACCGCGCGGCCGGTGTCGCGGTGAAGGTCGAATCCCCCTCCGCGCTGCCCCTGCTGCGCGCCGCGGCGACCGACGCCGGTGTCGCGCTGCTCGCCGTGGCGGCCGAAGCGCGCTGGGAGCAGTTGGCGGCACTCGTGCGGGAGGTGCTGGACACCCTGCGCGGCGGGACGGACGACGACGCCGCCGAGCCCGTCGGCGATCTGTTCGCCCTGGCCCAGACGATCGCGGCGCTGACCGGGGGCAGCGTCAGCATCGAGGACACCGCGAGCCGCGTGCTGGCGTACTCGCGTTCCGCCGACGAAGTGGACGAGTTGCGCAGGCTGTCGATCCTCGGCAGGAAGGGACCGGAACAGTACCTGGCCATGCTGCACGAGTGGGGGGTCTACGAAAGGCTGCGCACCACCGGGGAGGTGGTGCGCGTCGAGGAGCGGGCGGACCTGGGCATCCGGCGCCGCCTGGCGGTCGGGGTGCACGCCGGCGGGCGGCCACTGGGCGCGATCTGGGTGCAGGAGGGGGCGGCCCCGCTGGCGGAGCGCGCCGAACGGGCGCTGGCGGGCGCCGCGCGGGTGGTCGCGCTGCACCTGGTGCAGCGGCGCAGCCCGGCCGGGACCAGCGCCCGGTTGCGGGAGAACCTGCTGGCGGCGCTGCTCGACGGCCGCAGCGATGCGGCCTCGGTGGCCCGGCAGATCGGCGCGGATCCCGGGAAACCGGTCGCGGTCGTGGCCTTCGCCGTGCGCGACGGCGATCCGGTCGACCGGACGGAATGGGAGCTGCGGCGCTCGGCACTGGCGGCGGTGATCTCCGTGCACGCCGCGGCTTACCGCCGCAGTGCCCTGGTCAGCCAGCTCGGCGACCGCAGCTACGCGCTCCTGCCGGATCTGGCCCCGCAGGCGGGCCGCGCCCTGCTCGGCCTGACCCAGGAGATCGTGGGCGCCGCCGCACGGCATCCGGGGATGCGGGTGCGGGCGGCCATCGGCGCCACGGTGTCCACAATGGACGAAGTGGGCGCGTCCCGCCGCGAGGCGGACCGGGTGCTCGACGCGATGGGCCGCGATGTGGACCTCGACGTCGCGACGCTCGCCGACGTACGGTCACAGGTCCTCGTCAGCGAAACGCTCGCCGTCCTCGCGGAACAGCCCTACCTGCGGGATCCACGGCTGACGGCGCTGCGGGACCACGACGCCCGGCACGACACCGCGCTGGCCCCTTCCCTGCTGGCCTACTTCGACGCGCTCGGCGACGTCCGTGCGGCCGCCGCGCGGTTGCGGGTGCACCCGAACACCCTGCGCCACCGGGTCCGGCGGGCCGCGGAGGTGGCCGGTCTCGACCTGGACGACCCGTTGCTGCGCCTGTTCGCGTCGCTGCAACTGCGGCTGCCGCCCGATTCGGCTCCCCGCTGACCGGAGCCGACATCACGGGAACTCGCCCAGACGCTCGTCGAGGAGGCTCGCCGCGTCGCGGGCGGGGGCGCACCTGTCGCCCTTGGCGGTGTCCAGGGTGAAGTAGACCTCGATCAGCAGATCGTCGTTCTGGAGTTGGAGTACGCAGCCGGTGCTGCCGGGTTGGATGACCGCGTTGGAGCCGTTCGGCAGCGGAACGAGCGAAGCCCCGGCAGGCAACTGGACCTTGCTCCCCGCGGCGTCGGCGTCCTCGTACTCACGGATCCGGTAGAGGACCGACCGCTCGCCGTCGCCGATCGGGTTCCACTGATAGCTGTGGGCGAAATGGTTTCCGTCCGGGGTGATGGAATTCTCCGTCTCGAACACCGTCCCCGGCAAGACGCCGAGATACCGGGCGGCATCGTCCTTGCCGAAAAGGTGGTACTCGATTCTCACGCTGTGCCAGACGAAGACGGCGATGGTGGCGATGACCGCGGTGCCCACCACCATCCAGAACCCTTTGACCAGCCTGCGTCGCGCGACCACCCAGCCGCTCGGGCGCCGCTCTCCCGGCCCGGTCAGCTTCTTCGTGGGCGGATTCTTCACGGGCGGCTTGTTGTCTGGCGGGGGAACGGTCTCGGGGCCGGTGTCGCCCGCGAGCATCCGCAGGATCCCCTCGGGGCCGGGCCGGAGCACCGGCTCCGTGGCGAGGCAGGCGCTGACCACCCGGCGCAGAAGCCCGTGGATCCCGGCCAGATCGGGCTCCTGGGAAAGGATCCGGTACACCAGTGTGGCGAACGAGCCTTCACCGTGCGGTGCCCGGCCGGTGGCCGCGAACGTGAGCACGGCGCCGAGGGCGTAGACGTCCGACGCCGGGCCCACCTCCTCCCCCTTGATCCGCTCCGGCGCCAGGTACCCCGGCGTGCCGATCACCATGTTGGTCCTGGTCAGCGCCGTGTTGTCCGCGCTGACCGCGAGCCCGAAGTCGATCACGCGCGGTCCGTCTTCGGCCAGCAGGATGTTGCCGGGCTTCAGATCGCGGTGCGTGAGCCCCGCTTCGTGGATCGTCTTCAGCGCCTCGGCGAGCCCGGCGGCCAGCCGCAGCACCTCGGCCTCGGGCAGCGGCCCGCGGTCCGCGACGGCTTCGGCCAGCGACGGCGCCGGAACGTACACACTGGCCAGCCATGGCGGGTCACCGTCGGGGTCGGCTCCGATGACCGGAACGCTGTGCCTGCCGGAGACCGCCATCCTGGCCGCCACCTCCCGGCGGAACCGCACGAGGAACTCCGGGTCGTCGACCAGTTCCCGGCGGATGACCTTCAGGGCGACCTGCCTGCCGTCGGTGGCGGTGCCCAGGTACACCTGCCCCATACCGCCCGCCCCGAGCCGGCCTTCCAGCCGGTAACCGCTGATCCGAACCGGATCCCCGGCCCCCAAGGGTTCCATCGTGCACTCCCCGTCCGTGCCGGCGCCGCCATGACCACTTCGGTGGGCCATCGAGGCACAATCCCGCCATCGCGGCACTTTAAGGCGGGTAGCATCCGATGGCCAGCGCCTGGCCTGTTCCGGCAACGCCACTCCTTGCGAAGGATGTCGATGACCTATCCGCCTCCGCCGGGGCATTACCCCGGCATGCCGCAGTACGCGGGTGGAGTGAACCAGACGATCCAGCCGCGCCCCAGCGCGGGCACCGCGATCGCCGCCGGGGCGCTCGCCGCGATGGGCTCCGCCCTCGCCCTCACCTTCGTGATCGACACCTTCGGCCTGGCGGTCGGTCTGGGCGGCACGAGGTTCACCTGGCTCGGCTGGACGCAGGCGTTCGCCTACCTGATCGAAGTCCTCACGCTCGGCCCCGGCGCGGTGGTGCTGTTCCTGCGCAAGCCACTCGGACGCTGGCTCGTGCTCACCGGCAGCCTGGTGCAGATCGCGCAGGGCATCATCGCCCTGATCATCCTGTGGTCGAGCGGCCTGTCCAGCGCCGCGATGATGAGCGGGAACGCGGGCGGGATCTTCCTCGTGCTGGCCATAGCGATCGCGACCGCGATCCTGGCGGCACTGCCGATCACCGGGCGCTGGCTCGCCTCGCGCAACCAGCTGCCCGCGGTCCCGCTGCCTCTTCTCTACGCACAACAGCCCCCGGCCTACGGGCAGCAGCAACCCGGCTTTCCGCCCCAGCCTCCCGGCTACGGCCAGCAGCCCCCGGGCCTGTCGTGATCGAAGTCGAGATGGTGGGCGGTGTCGTGGTGATCACTCGGTGAGCCACCGAGGCGAAATCGCAACAACAGGGCACACTGGAACGGGTACCATCCGGGAGGCCAGCGCTGGGCCGGTTCCGGCGGCGCCAATCTGTTCGAGGGATGCCGATGACCTTTCCACCTCCGCCGGGGCAGTACCCGCCTCCCGAAGGCTTTCCGCCACCGCCGGGCCAGTATCCCGGCATGCCGCAGTACCCGGGTGGTGTGGACCTCCAGCGGAAGCCCAGCGGAGGTACCGCGATCGCGGCCGGCGTGCTCGCCGCGGCGGGCGCGCTCTTCGGCATCCTCTTCGCGATCCGCAACTTCAGCACGCTCGACATGCTGGCGCACACGAAACTGGCCTGGGTCGGCTGGATGCAGGCGATCGCGTACGTGATCGAGGTGATCACGCTCGGGCCGGGCGCGGTGCTGCTGTTCATGCGCAAGACCCCGGGACGATGGCTCGTCCTCACCGGCAGCGCGGTGCAGATCGCGCAGGGGATCATCGCCCTGGCCGCGGTGTGGTCCAGCGGCATCTACTCGTCCCGCCTCTCCAACGCCGAGATGATGGGCGCCACCGCGGGCGGCCTCTTCGTCGTGCTGATCCCGGCGATCGCGACCGTGATCCTGGCGGCACTGCCGATCACCGGCCGCTGGCTCGCCTGGGGTAACCAGCCCCCGTCGGTCCAGCAGCCGCCCGCCTACGGCCAGCAGCCGCCCGGATTCGGACAGCCCCCGCAATGGTGATGACCGAAGTCGAGGTGGTGGGCGGCGTCGCGGTGGTGCGGCTGGCCCACGGCAAGGTCAACGCGCTGGACACCGAGCTGTGCCGGGCGATCGAGCGGACGATGCGCGAACTGGACGGCCGGGAGGGGGTCCGGTCCGTGGTGGTGACCGGTGCCGGGCGCGCGTTCTCCGCGGGCGTCGACCTCAGGCGCGTCGTGGACGGCGGCGCCGCGTACGTGGCGGAATTCCTGCCCGCGCTCAGCGGCGCCTTCCGAGCCGTGTTCGATCTCGGCAAACCGGTGGTGGCCGCGGTCAACGGGCACGCGATCGCCGGGGGCTGCGTGCTCGCCGCGGCCTGCGACCACCGGATCATGGCCACCGGAACCGGCGTCGTCGGCGTCCCCGAACTGCGGGTCGGAGTGCCGTTCCCCGAAACGGCACTGGAAATCATGCGGTTCACCCTGGGGCCGGTCCGCGCGCGTCAGACGATCTTCGACGGCACCAACCACGATCCCGAAGCCGCACTCGCGCTGGGCCTGGTGGACGAACTGTGCGCACCGGACGCCCTGCTGGACCGGGCGGTGGCCGTGGCCGAGGAGCTGGCCACCGCCTTCCCCGCCGACACCTTCCGCTATACCAAGGCACAGGTCCGTCGTGAGGTGCACGAACGACTCGACGGGCTGACCGAATCCGAACTCGGGGCACTGTGGACCGCCGCGGCGACCGACGGGCGGATCCAGGCCTTCCTGGACCGCACGATCGGTTCGGGAGGTAGCAGGAACCAGGGGTAGCCCCGCCTCGCCGCGCGGGCCACGCGGGAATCACCGGTTCTCCCGCCCGCGCCCCGGCCACTGTGGACAGCTGGCCGCTGATGAAGCGCTTTCTCATACGCCCGTCAACGGGGAATCGGCGCTGTTCGTGTCAAGTGCGTGTCCTCAAGGCCACCTTGAGGACACCCGACACCGGCGTGAGCGCGCCCGTCAACGACAGGGCATCGACGCGTCCGACACCGGTCGTCCTCCGTTCCCCGCACGTTCAACAAACACCCCTGCCTGCGTCATTTGCTCTCCCTAAGTTCCCGGAAGGTTACGAAGAGAGGGAGCCATGGACACCACGCTCGCGGTCCGGGCGCGCGGGATCACCCGGTGGTTCGGCGAGGTCATCGCGCTCGACGGCGTCGATCTGGATGTGGCGCAGGGGCAGATCCACGGGCTGGTCGGCCCGAACGGCGCCGGGAAGACGACGCTCCTCGGCCTGCTGCTGGGCCTGTCCGTCGCCGACGAGGGCCGTCTCGAGATCCTGGGCACGCCGGTCGGACGGGCGCTGGCCGCCCCCGACGGGGTGGCCGGTTTCGTGGACGGGCCCGGTCTGTACCCCTCGCTCACGGCCAGGCAGAACCTCGCCGCCCTGACCGCCCTCCGCGGCCGTGACGCGCGGACGGCGGGGGTCGGCGACGTGCTCGACCAGGTCGGGCTCACCGACGTCGCGGACGACCGCGTCCGGGGTTTCTCCCTCGGCATGCGCCAGCGGCTCGGGCTCGCCGCCGCCCTGCTCACCAGGCCACGGCTGCTGGTACTCGACGAGCCTTCCAACGGCCTCGACCCCGCGGGCAAAAGGCACGTCCACGGTGTACTCACCCGGCTCGCGGCGGACGGGACCACCGTGGTGCTCTCCAGCCACCGGATGGACGACCTGGAGGCACTGTGCTCCGAGGTCACGATCCTCGCGACCGGACGGGTCGTCTTCTCCGGTCCCCTGAACAAGCTGTCCGCCGAGAACGGTGAACTCGACTATCGCCTGGTGACCTCGGATCCGGAAGCCACCCGCAGGCTCGCCGAGGACACGCCAGGGGTCCGTGTCGTCGAGGACGTCACGGCGCGGCGGGGTGACGAGGTGCTCGTGGTGCGCCTGCTCGTCCCCGCCCTCGACGAACTCGTGGTGCGGCTCGTGCGCGAAGGCATCGCGGTGCGCGAGCTCGCCCCCGTGGTGTCCCCGCTCGAAGCCGCGTTCCTCGCCCTCACCGAGCAGCAGGAGTCCGACCGATGACCGCGACCACCACCGGCACCCCGCCGGTCGCCGCCCGCCCCGTCACGGTGGCGCGCGCCTACCGCTTCGAGCTGGTCAAGCTGCTCGCGCAATGGCGCGTGCGCCTGCTGGTCCTCGCCTGCTGGATCGCACCGGCGCTTTTCGTCGCCGTGGTGAGCAAGCAGAGTTCGCTTCCCGTCGACACCCTTTTCGGCCGCTGGATGAACGCCACGGGCTGGGCCGGCTCGCTGGTGATGCTCGGTTTCGCGGGCACCTGGGCGCTTCCGCTGCTGACCTCGGTGGTCGCCGGTGACGTGTTCGCCGCCGAGGACCGGCTCGGCACCTGGCGCCACCTGCTGGTGGCGATCCGCTCGCCCCGGCGGTTGTTCGCGGCGAAGGCGCTGGCCAGCCTCACCGTCATCCTGCTGCTCGTGGCCGGGCTTGCCCTCTCCAGCGCGGCGGGCGGGGTCGTGGCGGTCGGCAGCCGGCCACTCGCCGGCCTCGACGGGCATCTGCTGGCGCCAGGGGACGCCGCCGGGAAGGTCCTGCTCGCCTGGGTCTGCGTGCTCGCCCCGACGCTCGCGCTGGCCGCGATCGGGCTGCTCGGTTCCGTCGCGTTAGGACGGTCCCCGATGGGACTGCTGCTGCCCGTCGTCGTCGCGCTCGCGATGGAAGCGGCCCAGATGCTGCCGCTGCCGGTCGGCGTCCGCCTCGCGCTGCCCAGCTACGCGTTCATCGCGTGGAACGGCTTGTTCACCAGTCCGGTCCAGCTCGGCCCGCTGCTGATCTCCCTCGCGGTGAGCCTGGTGTGGGCACTGACCGCGACCGCGCTGGCCTGGCTGCTTTTCCTGAAGCGCGACTTCACCAACCCGACGCAGGACGGCTCCGGGCGCCGCGCGGTCACCGTGGGGCTGTTGCCACTGGCTGGGCTGCTCGCCCTGACGATCGGGATCATCGGCCCGGCGGCCGGGGTCACCGGTTCCGGGATCGGGCAGGACAAGGTGCAGGACTCGGTCGCCACCGCGTTCGCCCACCTCTACCGCCTGCAGGCCGCCCAGCTCAACCGTCCCGACGTCACCGAGGCGCAACTGGGGGCCACGGCGGCGTGCACCAGGGGCGGCGGCCTGCGCACCCCCGAGGGACCGGGCAACGACTGGCGTTGCGTCGTTTCCTGGCACCTCCCCGGCGTCGAGGCCGTGGGGACGGCCATCTACCAGCTCGACGTCACCGCAGACGGGCGGTTCGTGGCCGACGGCGACGGACCGAAGGAAGTGAACGGCTACTTCCAGGTGCGGACCCCGGCCGGGGACGAACCGAACCCGCTCTGGCAGTTCGACGCCAACGTCGAACTGCTCCCCACCCACCGGAAGGGATAACCCCATGCAGGTAACACGCCGCAGACGGCGTGCCGAGAAGGACCGTCCGGACCTTCCCCGCAGACGCGGCGGCCGCAAGGTACGCCTCGCGACGGCGGGCACGACCACGCTCGCCGTCGTCGCCGCCGGAACCGGCATCGGTCTCGCGCAGACGCACCAGTTCGGCACGTACCAGGTCGGCCAGCTGACCGATCAGGGCCAGGTCATCTCCAGCGACCAGTTCATCGCCCCCTACGGGGACCGCCTCGTCATCAACAACGGCAAGATCATGTCGTCCTCGGTGAGTCCCGACGGGAAGCACCTGGCGGCCTCGCTCGCCGACGGCGGGATGGCGCTGGCCATCGTGGACGTGAAGAACTGGAGTGTGCAGCAGCTCGTCGGCAACAACGCGTCGGCGAACCTGCGCATCAGTGGCAACGACGTGGGCCAGGAAGGCCCCACGTACTCGCCCGACGGTGCGCAGCTGTGGCTGGGGCAGGCCGACGGCTACCGCAAGTTCACCGTGAACCCGGACGGCACGCTCGCCAACCCGGTCTTCGTCGCGATCCCCGCGGACGGCGGCAAGCGTGCCCTGGTGGGCCAGGCGGTGTTCTCACCCGACGGCTCCACCGTGTACTCCGCGGTCAACGGCCAGAACCGCGTGGTCGCCCTCAACGCCGCGACCGGGGTGATCCAGCAGAGCTGGGCCGTGGGCAACGCCCCGCGTGGCCTCGCGCTGGTCGGCGCCAAGCTCTACGTCAGCAACGAGGGCGGCCGTCCGGCGAAACCGGGCGAGCCCACGATCAACTCCTACGGCACGCAGGTCCCGGCCGACCAGTCCACCGCGGCGACCACGACCGGCACGGTCAGCGTCATCGACCTGGCGAACCCGGCCACCGCGCCGGGAAGCATCGACGTCGGCCTGCACCCGACCGCCCTGTACGCCAAGAACGGGGCGCTGTTCGTCACCAACACCGCCACCAACGACGTGTCGGTCATCGACACCCGCCGCGACAAGGTCGTGCAGACCATCGCCACCCAGCCGTGGCCGGAGGCGTCGGTGGGCTACGAGCCCGACGCGGTGACACTCACCGACGACGGGCATCTGCTGGTGACGCTCGGCCGCGCCAACGCGGTCGCCGTCTACCGGTACCGGAGCCCGCTGGAGCCGGTCGGCTACGTCGGTCTGCTGCCGACCGACTACTTCCCCTCGGAGATCACCACCGTCGGCAACGAGGTGGTCGTCTCCAACACCCGCGGTATCGACGCCCGCCGTCCCACCAGCGCCGCCGGGCACGGCACCCACGACACGACGTCGAGCGTGCAGCGGTTCACACTGCCGGACGACGGGGTCATCAGGTCCGAGACGGGCAAGGTCTTCAGCCAGAACGGCTGGCACGGCGGTGCGGTCACGCTGTCCGAAGGCAAGGAACACGCGAGGCCGGTGCCGGTCCCGCTGCGGCTCGGCGAGCCCTCGACGATCAAGCACGTCTTCCTGATCGTCAAGGAAAACCGCACCTACGACCAGGTGCTCGGGGACATCCCGGCAGGCAACGGCGATCCGTCGCTGGCGCAGTTCGGCCAGGCCGTGACGCCGAACCAGCACGCGATGACCCGGCAGTTCGGGCTCTACGACAACACCTACGACATCGGCACGAACTCCGCCGAGGGCCACAACTGGCTGATGCAGGCCGACAACCCGGAATACACCGAGTCCTCGGCCGGTGAGTACGTCCGCAGCTACGACACCGAGGACGACGCCCTCGGCCACCAGCGGACCGGCTTCCTCTGGACGGGTGCGCAGGCGGCGGGCAGGAGCGTGCGGAACTTCGGCGAGTTCCAGCAGTTCCTCACCAAGCCCGCCGGTGCGAGCTGGCAGAACCTGTACTGCGACACGAAGAACATGGAGGCGACCGGGCAGGACACCGCCTACCCCCTGGTCTCGACCTCGCCGATCCCGTCGCTCAACGACGTGTCGGTGAAGGGCTTCCCGAAGTTCGACACCAGTGTCCCGGACATCTACCGGGCCGAGATCTGGAAGCGTGACTTCGAGAAGAACGGGCCCGCCAACCTGAACATGTTCTGGCTCTCCAGCGACCACACCGGTGGCCCGGCGAGCGGGGCGGCCCAGGTCGCGGACAACGACCTCGCGGTCGGCAAGATCGTCGACACGATCTCGCACAGCCGGTACTGGCAGGACTCGGCGATCTTCGTGGTCGAGGACGACTCGCAGGCCGGTCTCGACCACGTCGACGGCCACCGTGCCCCGATCCAGATCATCAGCCCCTGGGCCCGGCACGGCGTCGTCGACAGCCGCTACTACTCGCAGATCACCATGATCCGGACCATCGAGCAGATCCTCGGGATCAAGCCGATGAACCAGAAGGACAGCGCGGCCACCCCGATGCGGTCGGCGTTCACCCAGGCGCCGGACTTAACGCCGTTCACCGCCGTGCCCAACCAGACCTCGCTGACCGCGGGTCTGAAGACCCCGCCCGCCTGCGGTCTGGACACCCCGGCACCGCAGGGCACCGCGACCGGCGCGACGGCCGCGGCAGTCTCTTCGGACACCGTGCCCGCGGACAAGCGGCAGGTGGCGGCGCAGTGGGACGAGTGGAAGACGCACCAGCGCCTGTCCGGGCCGGATGCGGTCCCCGACTACGCCAACCCGGCGCAGATGAACCACTTCACGTGGTACGAGGCGCACGGGTGGACGCAGCCCTACCCCGGTGAGGACCGGATCTTCGCGCCGGACCAGGTGCCCGGTGCCTACCTCCCGTCGTCGGAGTCGGACGGCTGACGCAGCCGATCGGTAGCCGATCGCGGCAGGAGGGCCCCCGTCCGGTGCCGGGCGGGGGCCCTCGTTCTCGTGACATCGCGTTCTGATGAAGATCTCGAGGACGACCCATTCGGATGATGCCGCGCACCCGCTATGATCACGAACCGCGACGACGAGAACGAGAGGATTCCCGTTGCCCGAGTCCAAGCCGACCCGTGTTCCGACTCTTACCACAGTCGGAGCCGGGAAGGCCCTGACCGCAGCCCCACTGCGCGCGTCGGCCGGCCCCGGCCGACGAAACCCGCAGTCGGTGGTGATCATCGCAGCGCTGCGGGTCGCCGGCGGTCACCCCGAAGAGTTCGCCCGAGCACTCGAATAGCAGGGATAGCTACATGGAAACCGAGAGCGAACAGCAGGCTGCGTCCGCGGACGTGCTCAGCAGCGCGGCCCACGCCGCGCGTCTGGCCATGTTGAACACCATGGACGAGCGGATCCGCTACGCCTGTGAGGCCCTGGTCCACCCGTCGACGTCGGATGTGCTGGCGTTCCTGATGACCTACGGCGTGGTGGCCAACCCCAAGCGCGAGCGGTCCTACGTGTCCACCCAGGTCAACAAGTGGCGTGCCGAGCGCGGCTTGGGCGACACCGGCGACCTGCCGCGCATGTCCGCGGAAATGCTGGCGGAACTGGACAAGGGCCGCACCGTCGAAACGGTGGAGGCGGCCGCGGAACCCCAGGCCGAGCCGGCGGGGGCCGCCGACGGACAGGGCACCGCGACCGCCGCGGCTCCCGCCAAGGCCAAGCGGAAGGCGCCGGAGGGTTCGCTCGGCTTCTACGTCGTGGCGTTCATGTCGCTGCTGGTGTCCGTGGACACCTCGTGGCGGTTCTTCGGCATCAAGCTGGGGATCACGAGCGTCGAAGAGCGGGCCGCCATGTTCGCCGTGGTGGAGGTCGCGCTGATCGCGTGCGGGTTCGCCATGCGCGCCGGGATCCGCAGCACCGGCAAGCCCGGTCCGGCCCGCCTGATCCTGTGGGCGCTGTGTGCCGCGTCCGGCTACATGGCCTTCGACCTGGCAGGCCCCGTCTCCGGCCTGGCGCGGGTCGCGCTGGGACCGGTGCTCGGCGTGGTCATGCTGCACCTGGCGCTCGGCATCGAACTCCGGCACACGCGCCAGCGGGTCACCACCTGGGCCAGGGTCAGCCGTGAGCTGAAGGAACGGTTCCTGTCCCGGCTGGGTCTGGGCGACGACGAGCGGGACGCACTGGCCCGCACCCGGGACCGTGCCGCCCGCCGCGCCGCCCACCTGGCCCGCGCTTCGTGGGTCACCCCGTTCCGCAAGACCCGCCTGGCCCGCGCCCTGCGGGCCGCGAACGCGGCGCACGACGAGCGCATGCGGGCCCGCCTGATGGCGGAACTGGCCGCCGTCCAGCACGCCGACGAACTGCGGCGGCTGGATCTGGCCTCCCCGTGGGCCGACCCGTTGACCAAGGCGCTCAAGCACCTGAAGCGCTGACGGACAGCAGACGGGGCCCGGCCGCACGGCCGGGCCCTTTTTTCTTGCCCGGCCTCTCGTCTCAAATCGAGACGGCTCCTCGCGGCTTCGGCTGCTATAAACACGAACGAAATGCCGAAAAAAGGGCTCGTTTCGCCGGAGGGGTCACCATGATCTTCATTACCGCCAAGCTCCGCGTCAAGCCGGAGCACGCCGAGGAATGGCCCGAGATTTCACGGGCGTTCACCGAGGCGACCCGCGCCGAACCGGGTTGCCAGTGGTTCGACTGGTACCGCGGCACCGAGAATCCGGCCGAATACGGTCTGGTCGAGGCATTCCGCGACGACGAGGCGGGCGCGGAACACGTCCGGTCCGCTCATTTCAAGGCCGCTCAGCGCACACTGCCGAGGTTCCTCACCGAGACCCCGCGCATCGTGAACTCGACGCTGGCGCAGGACGACTGGTCGGAACTGGGCGAACTGGCTGTCACCGGCTGATCGGCCCGGTCCGTCCCGTCCAGGACGTCGATCCGCCAGCCGGACCGCGTCAGTTCACGGCAGGCACGCTCCAGGCAGGCCCGATGAGCCTGCGCGACTCGGGTGTCCATCCGCAGCACCGCTCTCCGTTCACGGGATCGTCCGTTGCCGTGAAGGGTCCCTTCACAGTCGTATCGACTGTGAAGGGACCCTTCACGGCTGCCTGCGGCAGGCGCGCCCGTGGAACTCAAGCGCCGGAGGGTGGGACAGGCCCGGCCGTCAGTAGATGTTCGACGGGCGGACCATGCCTTCGGCGAGGTCGCCGACGCCGGGAGCGATGATCGCTCCGGGGTTCACCAGCACCTCCTCGACGATGGCGGTCTCCGTGGTGATCACCAGGGCCGCGATGGACGCCGCGCTCTCCAGGGCCGAGCGGGTCACCTTGAGCGGATCGATGACGCCCGCGGCGAAGAGGTCGCCGTACTCACCGGTGAGCGCGTCGAACCCGCGCCCGTTCTCCATCTCGGCCACCCGGGTCAGCACCTCGTCGCCGTCGTAGCCCGCGTTGGCCGCGATCCAGCGCAACGGTTCACCGAGTGCCAGGCGCACGATCTCGCGCCCCTGCGCGATGTCGGCGTCGTGATCGGCGGAGTCGAGGCGGCGCGCGGCCTGTGCCAGCGCGGCGCCGCCCCCGGCGACAACGCCTTCCTCCAACGCTGCCCGTGCCGCCGCCAGCGAGTCCTCGACGCGCAGCATCCGCTCCTTGAGTTCGACGCTGGTCGCGGCGCCGACACGGACGACGGCGATGCGGCCGGAGAGCCTGGCGATGCGCAGCCGGAGGCTGTCCTGGTCGTGCTCGATCCGGGCGCGCTTGAGCTGCTGTTCCAGCTGCTCGATCCGCGACCGCACGAGCGTCTCGTCGCCGGCGCCGCCGAGGATGGTCGTCGACTCCTCGGTCACCGTGATGTGCTCACAGCGCCCCAGGTCCCGCTCGGTGACCTCGGTCAGCGTGACCCCGGAATCCTCGCTGACCACTCGTCCGCCGAGCGCGGCGGCGAGGTCCTCCAGCTCCGCCACCCGCCGGTGCCCGAAGCCGGGCGCGCGCACCACGACCGAGCGGAAGGTGCCGTGCACGTTACCGCTGACGATCATCTGCAGCGCCGGGCCTTCCACGTTCTCCGCGAGGATCACCAGCGGCCGGTCGAGGCGGCGGGCCGCCTCCACCGTGGGCATCAGCTCCTGTACCTGGCTGATCTTCTTGTTGGTCAGCAGGATGACCGGCGCCTCGAAACTCGCCTCCATCCGCTCCTTGTCGGTAACCATGTAGGGCGAGACGTAGCCGTGGTCGAACTCGATTCCGTCCACCAGTTCGACCTTCAGTCCGGATTCGCCGGACTCCTCCACTTCGACGACGCCTTCCCGGCCGACCGCGGCCAGCGCCTGGGCGATCGCCCGGCCGATCCGTTCGTCGTCGTTCGCCGCCAGCGTCGCGATCCGCTCCAGTTCGGCCTCACCGGTGACCTGGGAAGCCGATTTACGCAGGGATTCGACCACCAGTTCGACGGTTTCCTCGATACCGCGGCGCACCCGCATCGGATTGGCGCCCTCGCCGAGCGCGGCCAGCCCCTCCCGCACCATGGCTTGCGCGAGCACGGTCGCGGTGGTGGTGCCGTCGCCGACCGCGCCGTTGGTCTTCATCGCGACTTCCTTGACCAGCTGGGCGCCCATGTTGGCGAACGGCTCCCCCAGCTGGATCTCCCGCGCGATGGTCACGCCGTCGTTGGTGATGGTCGGCGGTCCGGTCAGCTTCTCCAGCACCGCGTTGCGGCCCTTGGGCCCGAGGGTGACCTTCACCGCGTCGGCCAGGGTGTTGACGCCGAATTCGAGCCGGCGCCGCGCATCGTCGCTGAACCGCAGCTGTTTCGCCATGATGACCTGCTTCCTTTCCGTGCGACTGGTGTCGAGGTGGGGCGAACCGGAATCAGGGGATGAGAATCGCGCGGCCGCGGACCTTGCCCGCGGCCAGATCGTCGATCGCCCGCTGGAACTCGTCGAGGCGGTACCGGGCGGTATGCAGCTTCACCCGGCCCTGCGCGGCGAGCGCCATCAGGTCCTGCAGATCCGTGTACGAGCCGACCAGGTTGCCGATGAAGTTGATTTCGGCCGAGATGATGTCGATGGTCGGGACGTTGATGTTCTCGCCGTATCCGACGACGTAGTAGTTGCCCGCGCGCCGCAGCATCCGGACGCCTTCGGAGGTCGACCCGCCTTCGCCGACGAAGTCGAGGACCGCCTCGGCACCGTGGCCACCGGTCAGGTCGAGGACCGCGTCGACGTGGGATCCGTCGGCGACGACGGTGACGTCGGCACCGACCTGCCGGGCCAGTGCGAGCGCCGCGGGGTTGCGGTCCACCACGACGAGCGTCGCCGCGCTCATCGCCTTCATGCACTGGATGCCGATATGGCCGAGGCCGCCCGCGCCGACGATCACGCAGACTTCGCCGGGCCGCAGCACCCGTGCCGCCTTCGCGGCGGCGTGCTGGGCGGTCAGCCCGGCATCGGCGAGCGCGGCGACGTCCGCGGGCTCCAGGTTGTCGTCGAGCTTGACGCAGGAACGGGCCGAGGTGAGCACGTATTCGGCGTAACCGCCGTGGGTGTCGATTCCGGGGAAGCGCGAGTTCTCGCAGTGCACGTCGTCGCCGAGGCGGCAGGCCCGGCACAGGCCGCAGGTCATCAGCGGGTGGAGGATCACCTTGTCCCCCACGGCGACGTTCGTCACCGCATCGCCGACCGCGTGCACCCAGCCCGCGTTTTCGTGGCCGATCGTGTAAGGCAGGGTGACGCCGGACTTTTCCGCCCACTGTCCTTCGAGGATGTGGAGGTCGGTCCGGCACACACCGGCGGCACCGACCCTGACCACCACGTCCAGCGGACCGGAGATCTTGGGCTCCTCGACGTCGCGCAGTTCGAGGTTCCGGTGGTACCCGGTGACCTGTGCGGCTTTCATGACTGGCTCCTGGTGTTGGTGACGACCGGGGCGAAGCCGGTGGCGCCGGCTTCGGGATCGGCAGGCTCGGCAGGATCGGCAGGATCGGCACAGCCGTAGCGGGTGGCGAGCAGGCCCCGGCAGAAATGGGCGTTGCCTTCGAGGGAGACGCGGGTGGCCGCGGCCAGCCGCAGCCGGAGCGCCACGTCCGACCGCGGGATCGGGTTGCCCTCGTGGTCGACCAGCACGCGGGCGTGCGGATGGCTGGGCAGCCCGATGGCCTCGCGCCGCCGCAGCAGGGCGGACTTGAGCGGGCCTTCCGGCAGATCCAACAGTTCGAGGAGCGCCAGCTCCTCGAGCGTCCAGGCACCACTCGCGAGGACGGACCGGCAGCACCGTTCCATCGCGGCGAGGTGCGCCTTGCGCTGGAAGGTGCGGCGCAGTTCGCCGAGACCGCTTTCCGCCTCGGCGCCGAAGGTCCCGACGTAACCGAGCCCGGCGGCGATGCCGTCGTTGATCTTGCCGGAATCGTGGTGATCGTCCAGCAGCACCCGGACCCGCCC
>NZ_VJWX01000549.1 GCF_007713715.1 Amycolatopsis rhizosphaerae | reverse complement strand
GCCGTCAACCGCAGGCGGCCGCTCAGCGCAAGCAGCAGCGAGGTGCGCCCCGAGCCGCCGGGGCCGTGCACGACCAGGAATCCGCCCGCGGGCACCTCGAGGTCCACGTTCTCGAAGACCGGGCCCCGGGGGCCGCGCACGCCCAGCCCGCGGGCGGTGACCGCGGCACCCACCACACCTGTCGTCTCCACGTCACGGACTGTAAGGGCGGCCGGGCGATGCCGCCGGGCCAACGCGGGGTCCGTGCGGGGAACGAATGATCCGGTGACACCGAAGTTCACCCGGTCGTGAGGTCAGCCGGAGGTGATCGCCTGGTGCAGGTGATGGCAGAACACTTCGAACCCGAGCGTCGCTTCGACGTGTTCCCTGGCCTTCGCCACGCTCCCATCCCGCTCGGCGGCGGTACTGAGGACCCGGTCCAGACGGCTCCGCAGCGCCTGCCGCAGTTCCTCGCTCAGCAGGGCGTGCACCCGGTCCGTCGAGCCCGATTCCACGGCCTTTTCGGCCAGGGGAAGGACCGGCCCCTCGTCCGTGCCGGCCGGTTTGAGACCGGTGAACGGGGCGCCCTCCCCGGCACGGTGGAGGCGAACCACGGTTTCGTCGAACCATTGCTCGGCCAGCTCACCGGCGACCTGGCCCAGGGCACGCATCGGAAGCACCCGGTTGAAGGCGTGGCGCACCTCCTCCTCGGCGCCGGCGGGAACGAACGGGAGCACCAGTTCGACGTCCTCGGTCGCCAGGGCGGCCCGGGCGGCGGTGACGACGGGCCCGCTCATCGAGTCACAGTGCGGAGGCATCCGGCCACCTCCCTTGTTCGAGGTCGTTCGGTCCTTCAACCCAACAACCCGGCGCACCCGGGGCGAAGAGCCGAAAGTCCCCTGTTCCTCGTCGCGCGTCACGGACGTCGGCTTCAGCGGGTCCAGAGCAGCGGCTTGTCGTCGTACTGGCCGCTGCTGTAGCGGGCTCCCGCGACCTTGTCTTCGTTGTCGGCGGCGTCGAGGATGCAAGTGTCGAACTTCGCTCCCACGGTGGTGAACGTGCTCGGAGTCAGCTTCGGCTCGCAGGCCTCCACGGAGCCCGTGATGAACGTTCCGGTGCCCGAGCCGTCGGCCAGTGCGGCGCGCACCAGGGGCGGGTTCTTGATGGACAGGTCGGTTCCGCCCACGTTCTCCAGCGTGAAGCGGACGTAGTAGGGCTGCAGGCCCTCGGCGTTCTCACCGAACTTCTGGCGGAAACCGGCGACGTCGCCGGGCTCGACCGAGGTCACCGTGATCGCCACGGAGCCGTCCTGCCACGGGATCACCGCGCGCTCGCCCAGTTTCAGCTTCGTCCCGGGAGCGGCGACGCCGGCGGGGACGACGGGTGCCGCCTTGCTCGTTCCGGCCACAGTGGACGATTGCGGCGCGGCGGCGCCGCCGGTGGAACCTCCGCACGCAAGGGTCGCCAGCAGCGGCAGGCAGAGGGTGCCGATGGTGAACGTCCTCCTGAAGCGCATGTCTTGGTTCCTTTCGCACGAACTCGCCGGCCCCGGTGCGGCGGGCTTCGGGCTGGCACCATAGCGGTATGGGTGTCCGGTTGCTCCCGCCAGGCCAGGTCGCGCGGCTGCGTGCGCAACAACTGACCTATGCGGAGGTGGGCGCCTCCGAACACGATCCTCCGCGCGGCTACCGGGTGCTCCACCGCACCCGGACACTTCCCCGGAACGCCGATTTCGCCGCCGCGGCCCACGATCTCGCTCATTGGCAGGTACAGCGACGGGCGGGCCTGCGCGTCGCCGCCTCCGATCCCGAGGCACGTCCGGGAGCGGTGGTCGTCCTCGGCCTGCTCGGGGTCAAGGCGCCCTGCCGGGTGATCTCCGTCATCGACGAACCGGATCGCCGCGGTTTCGTCTACGGCACGCTCCCCGGCCATCCCGAATGCGGCGAGGAGGCCTTCCTCCTGGAACGCGGCGCCGACGGCCGCGTGAGGTTCACGATCCGCGCGTTCTCCCGCCCTGCCGGGCTGCCGGCCCGGCTCGCCGGGCCGCTGGGCCACTGGGCGCAGGACGTGATCATCCGCCGCTATCTCACCGCGCTCGGCTAGACCTGCTGATCAGCCCCGCCGAGCGTGGGCCGCGGCGTGGCGCCCGGCCAGTCTCCCGAAGAAGGAAGCCTCGCCGAGCTGGGTTCCCGAGGCGTAGCCGCTGCCGTCGACGGCGATGTTGGACGCGCAGGCGCCCGCCGCGTACACCCCGGGGATGACCTCGCCGTCCTTGGACAGCAGCCTGCCGTCCGGATCGACGCGCAGGCCGCCGCAGCTGAATCCGGCGTAGAAGCACTTGCCGGGCGTGAGGTCGTAGGCCCCGTACGGCGGCTTGTCGAGGGGCACGACATACTCGGGCGCCTTGTGGAACTCGGGGTCCTCGCCCGCGGCGGCGGCGGTGTTGTACGCGGTGAGGGTCTTGGCGAGGGAGCCGGCGGGGACGCCGAGGCCCTCCTCCATCTCCTCCACCGTCTCCCATCCGTCGATGAGCGGCTGGAACCCGTAGGCGGGCTTGACCATGGTCTCCGAATCGAGGATCAGGTAGGCCGCCTGGCCGGGCTGTTCGAAGACGGCGGAGGCGGTCCGGGCGTGGTACGAGTCCTCGCTGACGAACCGGCGGCCTTCCTGGTTGACGACGATTCCCTTCAGGGTGTCCTCGGGCGGATAGAACGGCGAGGTGAAGAAGGCGCCCTCCATGTGGTCGGCCACTCCCCCGACCGACTCGCCGAGGCGGATGCCGAGCCCGTCGTCGTGGGTGTTGCCCAGCGCCATCCCCCGCGCGACCAGCGCGTTGAGCCGGGGCGCGTAGGCCGAGACCATGTCGGCGTTCATGACGAAACCACCCGCGGCCAGGACGACCGCACCGGCGCGGACCGCACCGGTCTCACCGAACCGCTTCCAGGTGACACCGGCGATCCCATCCTGGTCCACGATCAGGGCGGTGGCGCCGGTCTCGTACCGCACCTCGACCCCGAGCCGCTCCAGCCGGTCCAGTGCCAGCCCCACGACCAGGGAGGCACCGCCGAGGTCGCCTTCCACCGGCGGCTTGTGCCCGCGCGGTGCCGGCACGGCCAGCTCCCGGAACGGCCAGACCTTCTCGTTGCCGGTGAACATCACGCCCTCGGTGCCGGGCTGCACCACGGTCTTGCCGGGATAGAACGAGCGCTCGAACTCGAAACCGAGCGACTCCAGCCACGCGAAATGCTCGACGCTTCCCTCGCAGTAGCGCCGGATCTTCTCCGGATCGCACTCCGGCGACATGGCGCGGAGGAACTTCGCCATCTCCCCGGGCGTGTCGTCGAAACCGGCCGCCCGCTGGACCGGGGTGCCACCGCCGAGGTAGAAGTGCCCGCCCGCCATGGCGCTGGTGCAGGTGAGCCTGCCGCCCCGGTCGATGACCAGCACGCGCGCGCCGGAGGTCGCGGCCTCGATGGCGACGCTGACGCCGGCCATGCCGGCACCGACGACCAGCACGTCCACCTCGTCGGACCAGCCGGTCACATCCGCAACCGCGAGGGCCGCCGGAGTCTCCGTAGTCATGCCCCAGAGACTAGAACCTGTTCTAGTGATTTGCCAAGGCGGCGGCGTGCGCCTGGCCACTCTCCGGCAGCCCGCGCGGGACCCCACGGTAACGGGAGCCGCACGCTTCGGGCACGGTCACTCCCGCCGCCGCCCCCATATCCGCTCCCGCCAGGACGCCGCGTGGACACTGTTCGCATTTCGCCGGCCACGGACGGCCGAGAGTCGGATCAAGATCGTAAGCACGATGTAACACTTGCTCGTGATTAACAGTTGTACTCCTTCTTCCGGCAGGAAATTCACGAGCGCTCCCCCAAGCCTGTCCGACGACCCCTCATCGCCCTCGAAATCCCTGCCACTAAGCCATGATTTATTTTCGAACGCATGATCAACGATCAAAACAATACGCGCACAACCCATTACTCAAACATTTAAACTGTGCCCCTGGTCACTTACCTAGTGACACTCGCCGTTTCTCATTCGTAACCTGAAATTGCTTTGGCGGTGACCTGCGATCGACCCCGAGGATCAGCGGCCACGAAGCCACCCGAAACGCCACTGGCGCGGTTTTCCCGATTCGCTGCGGCTTATTTTGCCGTCGCGATGCCGCGCGCCGTGACGTGGGCGGTGTGAAGGAAAGGAACCCCGCGCAAGTGGGACGTCACAGCAAGCCCAGCAAGACGAAGACCATCCTCAAGCGGACCGGCGTCAGTGCTGCTCTCGCAGGCGCCGCCGTCGGGGGGATCGGCATCGCCGGAGCCGGAACCGCCAACGCCTTCCCCGGGCAGGCCGGTCTCATCGCCTGCGAAAGCGGCGGCAACCCGGCCGCCGTCAACAACACCGCCGCTGGTCAGCGCGCCGGTCGCCCCGCCGGCCTGTTCCAGATCGTGACCGGCACCTGGCTCGCCAACGGTGGCGGGCAGTTCGCCCCGACCGCCGACAGGGCCGCCCCGTGGCAGCAGCAGATCGTCGCGGACCGCATCTACGCCAAGCAGGGTTCGCGTCCGTGGGAGTGCAAGACCGGCCCCGGCCCGGCCAAATTCGCCAACTTCGGCCCGAGCGGCAACACCACGCTGACCGCCAAGG
>NZ_VJWX01000548.1 GCF_007713715.1 Amycolatopsis rhizosphaerae | reverse complement strand
CGCCCGGACCGCTCGCCCCGCCACCGCTTCGGCCCGCCTTGTTCACCTTGGCGGTCGCGTACCGCAGGGAGGGCCCGACCTCGTCGACCTCAAGCTCCACCACGGTGCGCTTCTCGCCCTCCTTGGTCTCGTACGACCGCTGTTTCAACCGGCCCTCCACCAGCACCCGGGTGCCCCTGGTCAGGGACTCGGCGATGTTCTCGGCCCGCTGCCGCCAGGCGTTGCAGTGCAGGAACAGCGCCTCGCCGTCCTTCCACTCCCCGCTCGCGCGGTCGAAGGTCCGCGGCGTGGACGCCACGGTGAAGTTCGCGACGGCCGCGCCGGACGGCGTGAACCGCAGCTCCGGATCGGCGGTCAGGTTCCCGATCACGGTGACAACCGTGTCTCCAGCCATCGTCTCGTCTCGCTTCCTCGTGCCGTCTCACCGGACCTGGCCATCATGCCCGCGGCCACCGACAGTTTCCGGCCTTCACCGCTCCGACCTGCGGGAATCAGCGCCCCGGCAGGTTCGCGAGCGCCTGCGAGCGGCGGGCCACGAGGTCGCCGTAGGTCCCCTCGCGCTCGGCCCACCGGTGCTGGAGGACGCCCTGGACGAGGATCTCGCCGGGTGTGGGGTTCTCCGCCAGTAGCGCCATGACTTCGTCCAGGAACGCGTCGAGGTCCAGCGCGTTCGGGTTCATCCGCTTGGCCTCCGGCACCGTGGCGACGGCCGGTGGTACGAGTTCGGCGACCTCGACGCCGGTGCCGTCCAGTTGTGCCCGCAGCGACTCGCTGTAGGCGTGGACAGCGGCCTTCGACGCGCCGTAGGTGGGCATGAGCGGGAACGGGAGGAAGGCGATGCCCGAGCTGACCGTGATGACCGTCCCGGCGCCACGGGCGATGAGGTGGGGCGTGAAGGCGTCGATCACCCTGATGGTGCCGAGGAGGTTCGTGGCGATGGTCGTCTCGGCGGCGGTGATGTGCGCCGGGTCCCGGAGGTCTTCGGTGAGCATGACCCCCGACATCGTCACCACGACGTCGAGACCGGGGTGACCGGCAAGCACGCTGTCGCGCGCTCGGAGGACCGAGTCCGGGTCGGTGACGTCGATCTCGACGGCGGGAAGGTCGCCGGCCTTCGCGATGTCGCGGCCGCCGACGACGACCGTGCTGCCCGCGGCGGCGAACCGGCGGGCCAGTCCCAGCCCGATGCCCGAGGTACCCCCGACGATCAGGACTGTGCGGTTGGTGATCTCCACGATGCTCTCCCTGTGCGTGGCGTTCGTTCACCGCAACCTTCCCGGGGGTCACCGGGTGCCGGAAGGTCCCTGCCGATCCGGGTAGTGGCAGGACCCCCTTTCCGGAGCGAGGGCGGGGCTAGCGTGTGGGTGATGGACCGCGACGACGACACGAACCGGCTCGGCGCCTATCTCCGCGCCCGCCGTGAACTGGTCACGCCGGAACAGGCCGGCATCCCGGCGGGGGCCCACCGCCGTGTCCCGGGACTGCGGCGGGAAGAGGTCGCGATGCTGGCCGGCATCAGCGGCGACTACTACCTGCGGCTCGAACGCGGGCGCGACAGGAACCCCTCCGCACAGGTGCTGGAGGCGCTCGCGCGCGTCCTCCGGCTGGACGGCGTCGAACACCAGTACCTGCTCGACCTCGCGCAGCCCCGCCGGCGCGCACGCCCCCGTCGCCGGGCCGAGCAGGTCCCCGCCCGGCTGCACCACCTGCTCGCCGCCGTCGGGATGCCGGCGTTCGTCGAGGGCCGGGCGTACGACGTCCTGGCGTCGAACGCGCTCGCCGTCGCGCTCTCACCCCGGCTGCGGCCCGGGGAGAACCGGCTGCGCTCCCTGCTGCTCGATCCCGAGGAACGGGAGTTCCACCTCGACTGGGACGCGACCACCGCGCAGTTCATCGGCTCCTTCCGCAACTCCATCGGCGACCGGACCGACGATGCGCACATCGTCGAACTCGTCGGGGAACTGTCCCTGGCCAGCGAACGCTTCCGCACCCTGTGGGCACGCCACGACGTCCGCCGGCTCGAGGGCGGCACGGCCACCGTCAACCACCCCGTCGTCGGGGAACTGCACCTCAACCGCGACAAGCTTCCGGTCGGCGACCTCATCCTCGTGCTGTACTACCCCGACGAAGGAAGCGAGAGCGCCGAGAAACTGCGTGTGCTGGCGTCGCTGGCCGCGCAGACCGGCGACGCTTCTCCCGTGAATCAGGTGTGACGCCGCGACCGTCGGGCCTGGGGCGGTCGGGGATACTCTCCCCCGTGCGGGCGAGAGAACGGATCCTGGACGCGGCCACGGCACTGATGGAACGGTCGGGATTCGAGGCCGTGAACATGCTGGCGGTGGCCCGCGAGGCCGAGGTCTCCCGGCAGACCGTCTACGCGCACTTCGGCAGCCGCGAGGACCTGATCTCCGAGGCGATCATCCGTATCTCCGGGCAGGTGTTCGACCGGGTCAACGCCCGGCTCACCACGGCATCCGACGCCGCCGAGCACGTGGTGGAGTTCGTCGTCGCGGTGCGGTCGGAGTTCAGGCAACACCCGGTGCTCGGCGCGCTGGCGTTCCCGGACCGCGGCAGCCCGCTGTTCGACGACCAGCTCTTCGCGCGTGCGACACCCGTGGCCGAGCGGTTCCTGGCGCCGATCGCGGCGCGTGAACCCCGCCTGGCCGCGCGCTTCGACGACGTCGTCGAGATCACCCTGCGGTTCGGGTTGTCCATCCTCCTGTTCGACAGCGACGCCGTCCGCACCGACGACGATCTCCGTGCCTTCCTGCGCCGGTCGCTGCTCCCGGCGCTCACCCTCTGACGGTCACGCCGGTCGCCAACCCGCGGCTCCTTGACACTCCGAGGCCAGACTGTCCAATTCGATCTTGACACCTGTCCTTTCACCTGTCTAGTTTTCCTCGCGTCTCCCCTCACCGACCGCGAGGAGCGCCATGCCCGCCCTGACTCGCCGTTCCCTGCTCGCCGGCGCCGCGGCCACCGCGGCACTGTCCACCCTCGGCGCACCGAGAGTCCTTGCCGCGCCCCGCAACCCGGTCCCGCTGACCCGCGAGGAGCACCGGGTGGTGATCATCGGCTCGGGCTTCGGCGGAGGCGTGACCGCGCTCCGGTTCGCACAGGCCGGTGTGCCGTCCCTGGTCCTCGAACGCGGCCTCCGCTGGCCCACCGGACCGAACGCCGAGACATTCCCGCATCCCACCTCGCCCGACAAGCGCCTCTTCTGGCTCGGCTCCGCTCCCTCGCTGTTCGGCATCGTGCCGCTGGGGTTCGAGCCCTACACCGGGCTGCTGGAACGCGTCGGCGGCAACGGCATGAACATCCTGTGCGCGGCGGGAGTGGGCGGCGGATCCCTGCTGTACCAGGGCATGACGCTCCAGCCCAGCGAAGAGGTGTTCAACGCCAACCTGCCCGAACAACTCGACTACGCGCGGATGGACCGCGTCTACTACCCTCGCGTGGCCCGGATGCTGCGGCTCGAGACCGCTCCCGACGAACTGGTCGACAGCAAGACCTATCTCCCGTCGCGCGTGTTCGCCCGCAACGTCCAGCGGGCGGGCTACGCCCTGGAGAAGGTCCCGATGCCGATCGACTGGAGCTACGCGCTCCGCGAGTTGAACGGCGAGATGAAACCCTCCTACACCAACGGGGACTGCGCTTTCGGTGTCAACAACGGTGGCAAGCACTCGGTGGACGTCACCTACCTCGCCGCCGCGGAGGCCACCGGCCTGGCCACCGTCGCGACCCTGCACAACGTCACCGACGTGGCACTGGGCAAGGACGGCCGCTGGCGGGTCTTCGCCGACCGCATCGCCACCGACGGGACCGTGCTGGAACAGAAGATCATCACGACCCGGGCACTCGTCATGGCGGCGGGCACGGCCGGGACCACCAGGCTGTTGATGCGCGCGGCGGCGAAGGAACTGATTCCGGACCTGCCCGACGGCCTGGGGACCAACTGGGGTTCGAACGGGGATCGCATCTACTTCTGGACGGACTTCGCCGAGGACTTCGGGATGCCCCAGGGCGGTCCGGTGGTCTACTGCAGCAAGGAGTGGGACGATCCCGCGCTGGCCAACACCGTCATCCAGGCCTCCATCCCGCCGCTGCCCGACATCCGGTCCACCATGCTGGTCGGCTACGGGGTGAGCCAGGGACGGGGCCGGTTCGTCTACGACTCCACAAAGGACGATGCGGTGCTGCACTGGCCCGCCGACGGCGACACCAGGCTGTACCGGAGAATCCAGGAACGGGTCTCGACCATCGCCGGGCCCTTCTCCACGCTCCTCGACACCACCGCGGTGTACCCGTCCACCTGGCATCCCCTGGGCGGCGCCTCGATGGGCATCGTCTGCGACCTCGCCGGGCGCGTGAAAGGCCACCGCGGTCTCTACGTGCTGGACGGGGCGCTGATGCCGGGCAACACCGCTGCGTGCAACCCCTCGATGACCATCGCGGCCGTGGCCGAGCGCGCGACGGACGAACTGCTCGCCCAGGACGCGGGCGTGGTTTTCTGACCCGGCCGGTCGAGGGATGAGGCGGTTTTCGCATTACCCCGGTGCCCGGCGGGCGGGGCACGATAACCTGCCCCCTGCCGGGCGCAGGCAGGCTCGGGCAGAACACTCCGGCATACG
>NZ_VJWX01000547.1 GCF_007713715.1 Amycolatopsis rhizosphaerae | reverse complement strand
CACCTGCACGAGGGTGGGACACAAGCGCACGAGCGTGGGACTCGCCCGGCGGGTGTTGGCCGTGAAGGGTCCCTTCACGGGAAGCGCCCAGGCCTGGCGAGCACCACCCAGTGGTCGGGCTCGCCCTACCCCGTTTTCTCCGGCCTGGCCCAGTGCCTCGCGGACGCCCGCCTGGGAGGTTGGCGGGAACCGAAAGGGCCGAGATGAACAAATCCTTCTTCGCCGTTGCGGCAGGCGGAGCGAGTTCCGCGATCCTGTTCTACTTCGGCACCGGACTCGCTCCCGTTGCCGCGCTGACCTGGCTCGCGCCGCTGCCGGTGCTGCTGCTCGCACCACGCATGCGGTGGGGAACCGCGCTCGTCGTCGCGTTCTGCGCGTATCTGCTCGGCACGGCCAACAGTTGGGCATTCCATCTGCATTCCCACGACGAGCCGATGGTCCCGGCCGGCCTGATGATCATCCTCGGCATGTCGCTGACGTTCGTGCTCACCGTCTGGCTCTTCCGCGCGCTCGTGGCCCGGGGTCGCGCGCTTCCGGCCGCCTTCTGCCCGGCGGCGGCATGGACGGCCGTGTGGTTCATCGTTTCGGCCACCAATCCGATGGGATTGATGGGCACGTTCGCCAACGATCAAGGCGACGCGCCGTTGGTGCTGCAGAGCGCCGCTGTGGGCGGGATGTGGATGGTCGAGTTCTTGGTGATGTTCACGCCGTGCGCGATCGCGGCGCTGCTCTCGCCCGCCGTGACGGCAGGCGCCCGGCGATGTACCGCGGCGGTGGCCGTGGTGGTGTTCGCTTCAGCGCTGGGTTTCGGCGCCCTGCGCCTGGGCGGCACCGGTGGTGCGCCGCACCGGGTCGCGGCCATCGCGCCCAACCAGTTCGCGTGGGCACCTCCGGTCAGCGACGATCGTGTGGCCGGCTATGTCCACGAGATCGAGCACCTGCCGGAAGGCGTCCGGACCGTGGTGCTGCCGGAGGGTGCCTTCGGCTCCGACCAGGCCGACCCCGCCGCCCTCGTCCTGCCGATGCGCCGGGCCGCTCAGGTTCGCGGCGTCGACATCGTGCTCGGCTTCGTCCAGACCAAGGGCGCCGACCACGGCAACTTCGCACTGGTCTTCCCCGCGGACGGCGGGAATCCCTTGCGGTACCTCAAACAGCATGACCTTGTCAGCCCGCCCGGACATGATCTGGTGTTCTCGCCGGGGACCGGAACAGGAGTCGAGATCTGTGCCGACCTGAACTTCGCGCGGCCCAGCCGCGACTACGGCGCGGAGGGCGCCACCCTGCTCGCGGTCCCCGCTTCGGACAACAACGAAAACGGCTGGCAGCACAGCCGTATGGCGACGCTGCGGGGCGTGGAGAACGGGATACCCGTGGTCTGGTCGGGCCAGAACGGCACGCTCGTGATCTCCGACGGCTGGGGCCGGGTGCTCACTCAGGCACACACCGGCGGGCCGGGACCGTTCACCACGATCGCCGCCGAAGTGCGGGGTCCGGGCGGGACGGTCTACAGCCGCTTCGGCGACTGGTTCGCCTGGCTGTGTCTCGTCGTCGCGCTCGGCGGCCTGATCGCGGCCCTGCCTTTCAGGCTTCCGGGAGGGGTCGTTTCCCGGCACTACGCCATATAGTAGGTTCCGACTATTAGGAACCTACTGGAGTGAGATGGCGAAGCGGAAGATCTCCAACACGTTGGCGCTGGCCGTGCTGGGCCTGCTGCAGGAACAGCCGATGCACCCCTACGAGATGGCCTCCGTCCTGCGAGAACGGCACAAGGACAGCAGCTTCAAGGTCAACTCCGGCTCGCTGTACGACACCGTCGAAGCGCTGGTCCGGCACGGCTGGATCGAACCGGTCGAGACGGCGCGTGAGGGCAGGCGGCCGGAGCGGACCGTGTACGCGCCCACCGAACTCGGCCGGGCCGAATTCGTCGGCTGGATCGACGAACTGATCCGCACCCCCGTCACCGAATACCCCAAGTTCATGGCCGCGGTCTCCTATCTCGGCGCACTCGGGCCGGACGGTGCGGCGGACGCGCTGGCCGAACGAGCGGAACAACTCGGCGGGCGGATCGAGGAGACCAGGGCGGTACTGGCCGACACCGTCGGCTCCGGCCGGGTCCCCCGCCTGTTCATGATCGAAGTCGAGTGCGCGCTGCACGCCTGGGAGGCCGAACTGGACTGGACACGGCGGACCATCGCCGAGATCCGGGACGGCAGCCTGCACTGGCCGCGGCTCGAACGAACCGACCAGGGGTGGAGCTGGTCCGCTCCCCCGGACACGAAGGGAAATCAATGATCGACACGGCCGAGGTGCTGATCGTCGGCGCCGGTCCCGCAGGGCTTCTCCTCACCGGCGAACTCCGGCGCGCCGGGGTCGAGACGGTCGTACTCGAACGACATCCCCGGCGGCCGGGCTTCTGCCGGGGCTTCAACCTCAACGCCCGCGCCCTGGACCTGCTCGCGCGGCGCGGGCTCGCCGACCGGTTCGTCGCCGAAGGATGGCCGGTGCCGCATGCGGCGTTCACCGGTCTGCCGGTGACGCTCGGCCTCGCCGAAACACACACCGACCACCCGTATTCGCTGGGAATTCCCCAAACACGGGTCGAAGAAGTCCTCGAAGCGCACGCCCTCGATCTCGGCGCCGAGATCCGGCGCGGACACGAACTGCGCACCCTGGAACAGGATTCCGAGTCCGTCCTCGCCACCGTCACCACGGGCGATCGCGAATACCGCGTCCGGGCCGCGTATCTGGTCGGTTGCGACGGAGGTCGCAGCACAGTCCGCAAACAGGCCGGCATCGACTTTCCCGGCACCGAAGCGACCCGCTTCTCCTTACTGGGGGACGTCGAACTCGCCGAGCCGGACTCGTTGCCCTTCGGTTTCACCGCGGGGCCCGGTGGGAAGGTGTTCGTCATTCCCCGCCCCGGCTACGTCCGGATCATCACCGAAGACGGGCAGCCCCCCGCGGACAAGGACACCCCGGTCACCCTGGACCTCCTGCAAACCGCCGTGGACGACGCGCTCGGGCGGCACGTCGAACTGCGCGCCGCGCGCTGGCTGACCCGGTTCGGCGACGCGACCCGGCAGGCGGCCGAGTACGTCCGGGGCCGGATCCTCCTGGCCGGGGACGCCGCACACATCCACCCGCCCGCCGGGGCGATCGGCGTCAACGTCGCCCTGGACGATGCCTTCAACCTCGGCTGGAAACTCGCCGCCACCGTCCGCGGGACCGCGCCCGCGCACCTGCTCGGCAGCTACCATGCCGAACGCCACGCGGCGGGGGCGCATGTGCTGGCCAACACCCGGGCGCAGGTGCTCCTCGGTAACGCCGACGAACGGCTCGCACCACTCGTCGATCTGCTCACCCGCGTCGCACGCCACCCCGCGGGCAACCGGGCCTTCGCCGAAACCATCACCGGCCTGGACACCCGCTACGCCATGCACCCCGACACCGAACACCCGTGGATCGGCCGCCTGGCACCCAACCTTTCACTGGCCACCGGTACCGGCGAGACCGACCTGGCCACGCTGCTGACCCCCGGCCACGCGGTCCTGCTCGACCTGACCGGCGGAAGCGACGTGGGCGAGGCGGCCGCGGGGTGGTCCGACCGCGTCACTCTCATGAAGGCGAGTTGCCCCGCCCGGCCGGAACTCCGGGCAGTCCTCGTGCGGCCGGACGGACACATCGCCTGGCTGCGCACCGGAGATCACGACCACCTCGACGGGCTGAGTCAGGCACTACTGCACTGGCACGGCCCCGCCGCCGGGTAGGAGCTGGTCGTCTTCGAGGCGCACGGTCGTGAACCGCAGGAAGAACTGGACCAACGGGCCCATCACGAGAGCGATCAGCACCGTGCCGAATCCGGCGATTCCGCCCAGAAGCCAGCCTGCGGTCACCACGACCAGCTCGATCGCGGTGCGCACCATCCATATCGGCTTACCGGACACGCGGACGGCGCCGGTCATCAGCCCGTCCCGGGGACCGGAGCCGAACCGCGCGCCGAGGTACACGGCGTCGAAGAAGGTCAGCATGAGCAAGCCCGCCCCGTAGCAGGCAATCCGGCCGGGCAAGGAGTCCGGTGTGGACACCAAGTGCGCCGACAGGTCGGCGGAGGCGCCGACGAGGAGGACGTTCAGAAAGGTTCCCAGGCCGGGAAGTTCGCGGAGTGGAATCCAGAAGAACAGGACGGCCACCGCCGTCAGGTTGGTCGCCCAGCCGAAGGACAGTCCGGTGTGGAGGGAGATCCCTTCGGAAAGGACGTTCCAGCTCGATGCCCCCAGGGAGGAGTCGACCAGCAGGGTGACCGCGACGCCGTATCCCAGCAGCCCCGCGACCAGTTGCGGGAGCCGCCGGAGTTTCTTCCCGGCGCGAAGCTGTTCACGGGCGGTCATCCGCCGCGCCACGAACTGTGGGCCGTTTCCCGGTTGCCGTAACGATGTCACGGCTGCGATCGTGCCCAGCACCCGGCCTTCGGGGAAAGGTCCACATCGGAAACACTGGCCCGATGTGCGTCGATGACGAGGCCGGGGTTGGGCCATGATGGTCTGGTGGACTTCGAGCCCTACCGGGTGAGCTGGTGGTACTGCCGCCGCATGCCGGGCTCGGTCCAGGCCTATGACACCGCTTCCCCTACCCAACGAGGAACCACGC
>NZ_VJWX01000546.1 GCF_007713715.1 Amycolatopsis rhizosphaerae | reverse complement strand
TCGTAGGGCCGCAGGGTGGTCCGCGGGCCGAACAGCAGCTGCGGGATGTCCTTGGCGCCGGTCATGATGTTGCCGCCGACGTAGTTCGGGTTGTACTCGGCGAATCCCGGGGTGGTCCGGGTGGCGGTGCCGACGATCCGGTCCCGGAAGCCGGGGGCGAACCGCTCGATCTGCGCGGTGATCGCCGCGGTCGCGTCCCCCCGGTAGCCGTTGGGCACGTGAGCGTAGGTCCACACCGGATGGACGTTCCCCACCGAACGCCCGGGATCGGCCAGGTACTGCTGCCCGACCAGCACGAAGGGCCGCTGGGGCATCCGGCCTTCGTGGATCTCCCTTTCGGTGACGGCGATTTCGGCGAACGTGCCGCCCAGGTGCACCGTCCCGGCCCGCCGGGCGGCCTCCGCCGTCCACGGCACCCCGCCCTCGACGGCGAAGTCCACCTTGAACGCGCCCGGCCCGTACCGGAAGTTTCGGTACGCCTTGGCGATCCGCGGGGGAAGCCGGTCACCGAGGATATCGGCGACGGCCGTGGGGCTGGTGTCCCACAAGGTCACGTCCGCGGGCGGAAGGTCCGAAAAGGACCGGACCGCCACCCCGGTCTCGATCCTGCCCCCGAGGTCGAGCAGCAGTGCGGCCATGGCCTCGGTGATGCGCCGGGAGCCGCCTTCGGCGACCGCCCAGCCGTGCCGGTGCCCCGCGGTCAGGATGCCGAGCCCGATGCTGGCGCTCAGCGGGCGGTTCAATGGGTGGAACGCGTGTGCCGCGACCCCGCCGAACAGGGCTCGTGCCTCCTCCGTCGAGAAGAGCTTCGCCAGCAGCGAGGCCGGGGCCAGCGCGGGAATCCCGAACCGGGCCAGCCGGACCGGGTGCCGGGGGAGGCGCAGGAGCGGGCGGAGGATGTCCTCGCTGAACTCGTCGTAGGCCGCCGACGGGCCCTCGAACAGCCGCCGCCACCACCCGCCGTCGGCGCCGAGACCGGCGGCGGTCTCGGCGACCGAACGGTGCAGCACCCCGGCCGTGCCGTTGTCGAGCGGATGCACGCAGTCGATCTCCGGGAGCCGCCAGCGCAGTCCGTAGCGGGCGAGGTCCAGACCGGCCAGGAACGCCGAGCCGACCGCCATGGGATGGATGGCCGAGCAGTGATCGTGCAGCAGCCCGGGCAGGATCGCCTCGCCCGACCGGGTGCCGCCGCCGACCTCGGCGGCGGCCTCCAGCACGGTGACCGCCACGCCCGCCCTGGCCAGGGCGACGGCCCCCGCGAGGCCGTTCGGACCGCCGCCCACCACGATCGCCTTGCTCATCGCGCCTACCCCACCATCCGTTCGTGCTTCGGCGCGGCCTGGTCCCTGGCCCAGGTCACGGTCAACGGGATCGGGCCGTTCGGCAGCCACGGCTGCTCGTTCACCGCGTCGGCCACGTTCCAGGTGCCGCGCTCGATGACGCCGAGCGCGGCGTCGATCACCTGGTAGTGCTGGACCTTGCGGTGGATGGGCTGCGACTCGACCCACACCACGATCCATTCTCCCGGCGCGAAGCCGATCCGCGACTGCACCGCGTTGACCAGGCTGATGTCGTGCAGGTGCCCGTCGCCGAAGTTGAAGCCGATCAGCGAGTTGCAACCGAACTCGGCCTCGCGCACGGTCCGGCGGTCGAGGTCGGGAATGTTCTTCAGCAGCACGGAGAACAGGCCGCGGCCCTGGCTGTGCATCGAGCGCCACGCGATGGTCTGCTGCATGGTGATCTCCGCGATCTCCGGCGGGTAGCCCATCGCCTGGAGCTGGTCGACCTGGTTCTTCGTCGGCCGGTGCTTCAGCGTGTTGAGCTTTTCCTCCGCCCCCGGCGCGAACACCCACAGCGCGGAGGCCCAGTTGCCCGCGTACTGCCGCATCGAGGGCAGGAACGACACCAGGTCCGGACGCAGGTTGCCGAGGACCGGGAAGAACACCAGCGCCGCGACGATGCCGGCGGTCAGCCACGGCGAGGACATGTCGCCGACGCCGTAGCCCTGCCCGGCCGGGAAGCCGAGGAACAGGAAGACCGACAGGTAGCCGAACAGGACGTTCCACTCCAGCGGCACGGCCAGCGGGAAGGTCGAGAAGATGAACAGGTGGAACACCACCATGAGCACCACGCCGGCCAGGGTGAGCCAGTGGTTGGTGGAGAACAGCAGCACCAGCGGCGTGACGATCTCCACGGTGGTGCCGCCGACGTGGGCCATGAAGGTGGCGACCTTCGACGGGCGGATGTCGCGCGGGAAGTCGCGGTAGTGCAGCCGCTTGATCCACTTCGCTGGGATGCACGGGCTGTTGGAGACCATCGGCGGGACGACGTTGGTGAAGTGCAGGCCGAACTTCGACACCCCTGCGCCGATCCACACCACGCAGAGCAGCAGTTTCGCCGCGATGATCATGTCGACGAACGGCAGCGCGGCGAAGAACACCAGCGCGGGCAGGTACTGCTCGCCGCGGGCGGCCAGGAAGACGATCTTGTCGCGCAGCCCGTTGAGCACGTACAGCGCGATCGGCGCGATCAGCAGCGCCGGGCGGATCAGGCCGGAGGTGTTGGCGGGCAACGCCTCGCTCAGCGAAGCGCTTTTCACCCCGGGCAGCACGATCGCGGCGAGCAGGCTTCCCAGGAACGCCAGGTAGAGCAGCACGTCGAAGCCGGTGCGGCGGTCACCCCTGGTGAACGGCACCCAGGTCCACGGCCGCAGCCGGATGGTGCCGGGGCGGGCCCAGAACAGGATCCCGCCGGTCATCGGCTTGAACTTGCCCGCGATCGGCCCCCAGGACCCGGCAAGGCCCGCCGTCTCGAGGAAGACCGTCCACAGCACCAGCTTCTGGTAGACGATCGGCTGGTTCCACCAGCCGGCCACATCCCAGAACGGGGCGGTCCCCGAGGTCGAGGTGGCCAGTGCGGTCCCGGCCAGCACGTGCAGGAACAACACCTTGACCACGTAGATCGTGGGGATCATCTTCGGTGATCCGAAGCCGTACTCCACCCAGTGCAGTGAGAGTGCCTTCAGCCGTTCCCGAAGTGGTTTCCGGAGGAAGGTCGCCGGGTCGACCGGCGGGAAGTTACCCGTTTTGAACCCCATTGTTCTCACCTTTCGTGCGGCGTTTTTCGGGCGTGCCGGGGTGCGCCCGGAATTCCTTCCGGGCGGAAAAAGGGCGGATGCGGTTACGGGCGCATGGCGGCGCGCAGGCGGGGTTTGTCGATCTTGCCCACCGGGTTCTTCGGCAGCGTCGTGGTGACGAGCACGTCGACAGGCACCTTGATCCGGGCCAGCGAGGCGCGGCAGTGGTCGATCAGTTCCCCGGTGGTGACGGCCGCGCCGGGCAGGAGCGCGACGTGGGCGACCGGAACCTCGCCGAGCACGAGATCGGGCGCACCGACCACCGCGGCCTCCAGCACGGCCGGATGCGCGTGCAGGACGTTCTCGATCTCCTTGGGGTAGATGTTCTCCCCACCGCGGATGATCATGTCCTTGATCCGGTCGACCAGGACGAGGTAGCCGTCTTCGTCGAAGCGCCCGACGTCACCGGTGTGCAGCCAGCCGTCGACGATCGTGCGCGCTGTCTCGTCCGGGAGGCCGAGGTAGCCGCGCATCACGTTGGGGCCCCGTACCACCACCTCGCCGGCCGAACCGTCGTCGATCAGGTTGCCGTCGGCATCCATCACGGCGACGGTCTGGCCGGGCAGCGGCAGTCCGACCGTGCCGGGCTTGCGCGGCCCCGACGGCGGGTTGAGGGTGGACGCGCAGGTGCCTTCGGAAAGGCCGTAACCTTCGACGATCGGGACCCCGAACCGGTTTTCGAACCGGGCGATGAGCTCGGCGGGCATCGGCGCGGCCCCGCAGATCACGCGGCGCAGCGACGAGGTGTCCGGCCGCACCTCGGGCGGAAGCGACACCAGCATCGCGTAGATCGCCGGTACCGCGGAGAAGTAGGTCGGCCGGGCGCGCTCGACGGCGTCGAAGAAGGTGGCCGGGCTGAACCGGCCGGCGATCGTGGCCCGTCCGCCCGCGAGCAGCGGAGACAGCACGCTGACCACGATCCCGTTGACGTGGAACAGCGGCAGGATCAGCAGGCTGTGCTCGTTCTCGTCCAGTGCCAGCCCGTCGGTGATCATGCCGCACATGGCGGCGACGTTGGCGTGGTCGAGCATCACGCCCTTCGGGCGGCCCGTGGTGCCGCTCGTGTAGATGAGCAGGGCCAGCGCGTCCTCGCGCGGGGCGACCGGTTCGGAGTCTTCTTCGGTGTGTTCACCGGTCGAGAGCGCGGTGACGTCGAGCGTGCCGATCGGGCGGCCGGGTTCCTCGGTGATCACCACCCGCGCCCCCGAGTCCTCGATCTGGTGCCGGGCCTCGACATCGGTCAACTGCGGGTTCACCGGGGTGACGGCCGCGCCGAGGCGCCAGGCGGCGAACATCGCGACGACCAGGTCCAGCCGGTTCGGCAGGACGACGGCGACCACGTCACCGGGGCCGATTCCGTGCGCACGGAGAACGGCCGCGGCGCCGCGGACACGCCGCAGAAAAGCGGCGTTGTCGAGTTTTTCGCGATCATCCGCGAGACAGGGGCCGGACGGGTTTTTCCCCGCCCTGAAATCCGGTAATCCGGCGATGTGCGGCACGTTTCCTCACCGTTGAGT
>NZ_VJWX01000545.1 GCF_007713715.1 Amycolatopsis rhizosphaerae | reverse complement strand
GGTCCGTCCCGTCCGGCAGCCGGTTGCCGTTCACCGCGCCGGGGCTGACCGCCTTGACGAACTCGGCGAGCACGTCGGCCGAGCGCACCAGGATCGGGTACACGCAGTCCGCGCCCGCGTCGAGGTAGGCGCGGGCCCGCTCGACCGCCTCCGGCAGCACGGCCCGCTGGTCCTCCGCCCGCAGGAAGAGGTCGATCCGGGCGTTGATCACCAGTGCGTCCCCGGCGGCGGCCCGCACGGCGGCGAGCCGGTCCGCCTGCTCGGCGATCGGGCGCACCCGCCCCAGCGCGTGGTCGGTGTCCTCCAGATTGCAGCCGACCGCGCCGGTGTCGAGCAGTCGCGCCACGAACTCCGGGGCGGGCAACCCGTATCCCGACTCCGCGTCCACGGTCACCGGGACCGACACCGCACGCGCGATGCGCGCCGCCGCGGCGAACATCTCCCCGGCGGGTGCCTGTTCCCCGTCGGGGTAGCCGAGCGCGGCGGCCACCGCGACCGAACTGGTGGCCACCACCGGGTAACCGGCCTCTTCGACCAGCCGGGCCGTGTCGGCGTCCCAGACGTTCGGCAGCAGGACCGGGCGCCCCGGCACGTGCAGCGCCCGCAGCGCGGCGGCGGTCATTCGGGCACCGGGGTGTGGCTGGTGACGTTGAGGCGGTTGAACGCGTTCATCACGGTCACCGCCCAGCCCACGGCGGTGTACTGGTCCTCGGTCAGGTGGGCCAGTGCCTCCTCGTACACCTCGTCCGCCACGTCCTGGGTCTCCGACAGCCTGGTCATCGCATCCGCGAGGGCCAGGGCGGACCGTTCCTGGTCGGTGTACACGTTGGCATCCCGCCACGCGCTGAGCAGGTAGATCCGCTTGTGCGTCTCACCGCTCTCCATCGCCTCGCGCACGTGCATGTCCAGGCAGAACGCGCACCCGTTCAGCTGCGAAGTCCTGATCTTGAGCAGTTCCAGCAGGCGCTGGTCCAGGCCCGCCTCGGCGGCCACCTTCTTGATCGAGTTGTTCAGTTCGATGAGTTGTTTCAGCAGGCCGGGTGCCCGCCGGTTCAGAGAGATTCGCTGGCTCACCCCACGCACGCTACCGAGAACTGGCCCACGAGTATGGTCCAGTTTCGTGTGGGAATCGTGGTCCAGTTTGGGATGGGACGTCCACCTCGACTGGCATCCGGACACCGGACGCCCGGGGCTGGCCGACGCGCTGCGCCGCGCCATCCGCGAGCGGCGGCTCGGGCCGGGAACGGCACTGCCGTCGACCAGGGCGCTGGCGAAGGACCTCGGCATCGCCCGCGGCACCGTCACCCGCGTCTACGCCGACCTCGCCGCCGAGGGTTATCTCCTGACCAGCCAGGGCGCGCCGACCCGGGTCGCGGCCGGCGGAACGGCCCCGGCGGTCCCGGCCCGTGAGCACCCGCGCACCACGACCCGGTCGCGCGACGCGCGCTGGAACCTGTCTCCCGGCCGCCCCGACCTGTCCTCCTTCCCGCGGGCGGCTTGGCTTTCCGCCGCCCGCCGGGTGCTGCTGGAGGCTCCGCCCGGCGTGTTCGACTACGGCGATCCACGCGGGCCCGCGGTCCTGCGCGAAGCGCTGGCCCGCTACCTCGCCCGCAGCCGCGGCGTCGTGACCGATCCCGAGCGGGTGGTGGTGTGCGGCGGGTTCAACCACGCAATGGCCGTGCTGGCCCAGGTATTGCGCGAAGACGGTGAACTGGCCTTCGAAGACCCGTCCCTGCCGGAGTTTCGCGCCACGGCGACGGGCAACGGCCTCTCGGTGACCGGGGTCCGGGTCGACGAGCACGGACTCGTGGTGTCCGAACTCGACAGTCCGGCGGTGGTGGTGACGCCCGCCCACCAGTTCCCGCTGGGCTACACGCTCGCCCCCGCGCGCCGCACCGCGCTGACCCGCTGGGCGGGCAGGAACGGGGGGCTCGTCATCGAGGACGACTACGACGGCGAGTTCCGCTTCGACCGGCGTCCGGTGGGTGCGGTGCAGGCACTCGCCCCGGAACGCACGATCTACGTGGGTTCGGTGAGCAAAACCCTCGCCCCGTCCCTGCGCATCGGCTGGATCGTGCCGCCCCGTTCGCTGGTCGAACCCGTCCGGGCGGCCCTCGCGGCCACCGGCTGGCGCGCCCCCTCGATGGACCACCTGATCCTCGCCGAAATGCTCACCTCGGGCTCCTACGACCGGCACGTGCGGCAGCGGCGGCTCGCCTACCGCAAGCGGCGCGACCGGCTGCTCGCCGCGCTCCCCGAGAGCGTCACCCCGCTCGGTATCTCGGCCGGGCTGCACGTCGTGCTCCTGCTCCCCAGCGGCGTGCCGGAAGAAGACGCATTCGCGGCCGTGGCCCGCGAGTCGATCGCACTGGAACAGCTGGGACGGTTCTGGATCCGGGCCGGGGGACGTCCACAAGGGATAGTCGTCGGCTACGCCACCCCGCCCGAACACGCGTTCACACCGGCGATCGAGGCCCTGACCCGTTCGCTGAGAGCGATTACGCGATGAGCTGATCCGGGCTGCCCGGACGAGCTCCTTGTCCTACCGTCGCGGGATGGAAACCGTGGAAGTGATCCCGAACCTGCACCGGCTGCGGGTCGGCAACTGGCAGCTGTACCTGTGGCACGACCAGGATTCGCTGGTCCTGATCGACACCGGGACGCCGGGTGGCGGTGACGGGGTCCGCAAGGCGATCGAAAGCCTCGGTTTCGACCCCACCGCCCTCACCGGGATCGTGCTCACCCACTTCCACGTCGACCACGCGGGCGCACTGGCCGAGATCGAGCAGTGGAGTGACGCCCCGGTCTTCGCCCACGCGCGGGACGCCTCGATCATCCGGGGAGAGGTACCGCCCCCTCCGCCCGTCCTCGCGGACTGGGAGCGGCCGATCTTCGAGCAGGTGTCGGCCGGGACGCCGGAGGTCGCACCGCCGGCACGGGTGGACCGCGAACTCACCGGGGGCGAGGTGCTGGAGTTCGGCGGCGGCGCGCGGGTCCTGTCGATCCCGGGGCACACCGACGGGAGCATCGCCCTCCACCTGCCGGGGCACGGCGTCCTGTTCACCGGCGACACCGCCGCCCACATGGAGGGCCAGGTCATGCTCGGCATCTTCAACCTCGACCGGTCCCGTGCCGCCGAATCCTTCCGGCGGCTTGCCGAACTCGACGTGGAAACCGCCTGTTTCGGCCACGGTGAGCCGATCACCTCCGGTGCGGGCACCCGGCTCCGCGAGGTCGCCGCCGGACTCGCCTGACCCGATCGTCGGACCCACCGCCCGAGTCCCACCCTCACCAGGTCTTGCCCGCCTGCTCGCGAATCGTGCGGTTGATCCTGTTGAAGAAGTTGGTCATCGCGATCTCCAGGATGATCGAGGACAGCTGCTTCTCGTCGAAGTGGTCGGCCGCCGCGTCCCAGATCTCGTCGGTCACGCCCGGCGCGCCGTCCTGGATCCGGGTGGCGGCCTCGGTCAGCGCGAGCGCCGCCCGCTCCTCCTCGGTGAAGAAGGGGGTCTCGCGCCACGCGACCACGTTGTGCAGCCGCTCGTCGGTTTCACCGGCCTTCTTCGCCGACTCGACCCCGGCGAACACGCACGGGCTGCAGCCGTTGATCTGGCTGGCGCGGAGGTGGACCAGCGACAGCAGCCGGTTGTCGACGCCCCCGGTGTGAATCGCCTGGTAGAGGTGCTGGATCGCCTTGGTCAGGTCGGGGTTCGGCGATCCGGTCATGCGCGCTTCCATCGGTCCTGCTCCTTCGTCGGTTACCTGTGCCCGTCCGGGCCCGTCATCACCCATGACGAAGCAGCTCCGAGGAAGGTAACGACATGTCCGACACCATCCCGGCGGATGCGGTGGCCGGGGCCTTCGAGGCCCAGCGCGACCGGCTGCGCGCGGTCGCCTACCGGATGCTCGGATCGCACGCCGACGCCGAGGACGTGGTCCAGGAGGCGTGGTTGCGGCTGTCCGGCCAGGACACCGCCACGATCCACAACCTCTCCGGCTGGCTGACCACAGTGGTCGGCCGGATCAGCCTCGACGTCCTGCGATCGCGCCAGGCCCATCCCGAGGCGTCCTACGACGACCCTCTGCCCGAGGTCACGGCGCTCGGCGACGGCCCGGCGCCGGAGGACGACGCGGTGCTCGCCGACTCGGTCGGGCTCGCCCTCCTCGTCGTCCTCGAATCGCTCCGGCCGGACGAACGGCTGGCGTTCGTGCTGCACGACCTGTTCGCGGTGCCGTTCGACGAGATCGGCCAGATCCTCGGCAGGTCCACCGCCGCCACCAAGATGCTCGCCAGCCGCGCCCGAAGGAAGGTGCGGGCGACCCGGCGGCCGTCGGCCGCCGGGCGGGAGCAGCGGGAGGTGGTCCAGGCCTTCCTGGCGGCGGCTCGCGACGGCGACTTCGAGGGGTTGTTGCGCGTGCTCGATCCCGAGGTGAAGCTGACCGCCCACACCCCCGGCGGGGTGGTCGTCGTCCTCGGCGCCACCAAGGTCGCCTCCGGTGCACGGCTGTCCGGCGGCGCAGCCGGCCAGGGCCGCATGGTGCTCGTCGGCGGCCGTCCCGGGATCGTGTCCTGGCGTGAGGACGGCACCCCGCTGTCGGTCATCTCGTTCACCGTCACCGACGGGCGGATCACCACCATCGCGCTCGTGACCGACCCGGCCAGGCTCGCGCTGATGGACTTGTCGTGAGCGCCCCTCACGAC
>NZ_VJWX01000544.1 GCF_007713715.1 Amycolatopsis rhizosphaerae | reverse complement strand
TGCGCGAACTGAAGGCCGCGAAATGACCGACGCATACGTTCTCGACGCCATCCGCACCCCGTTCGGCCGCTACGGCGGCGCACTGGCGGGCGTGCGCCCCGACGATCTGGCCGCGCACGTGCTGCGCGAGCTGGCGGCCCGCACCGGTCTCGATCCCTCCACTGTGGACGAAGTGGTGCTCGGCGATGCGAACCAGGCCGGCGAGGACAACCGCAACGTCGCCCGCATGGCGGCGCTGCTGGCCGGATGGCCGACCAGCGTGCCGGGCAGCACGGTGAACCGGCTCTGCGGTTCGGGCCTGGACGCGGCGATGCAGGCGAGCCGGTCGATCGAGGCGGGGGACGCTTCGCTCGTGGTCGCCGGTGGCGTGGAGTCGATGAGCCGCGCGCCGTTGATCCTGCTCAAGCCCGAGAAGGCGTTCGCCGCGGGGAACCAGACGCTGCACTCCAGCACCCTGGGCTGGCGCATTGTGAATCCGGAGATGCCCGGACAGTGGACGGTCTCGCTGGGCGAGGCCACCGAGCGGCTGGCGCAGCGGTACGGCCTCACGCGCGAGCAGCAGGACGAGTTCGCGCTGCGCAGCCACCTCAACGCGGCCAGGGCCTGGGACGAAGGCTTCTACGACACGCACGTGGTGACGGTGCCCGGGACCGGACTGACCCGGGACGAAGGCATCCGCGCGGACTCCACAATGGACAAACTCGCCCGGCTCAAGCCCGCTTTCCGCGAGGAGGGCACGGTCACCGCCGGCAACTCCTCACCGCTCAACGACGGCGCCTCGGCCGTGCTGCTCGGTGACGCCAAGGCCGCCGACCGCCTCGGCCGCGCACCCCTCGCGCGGATCGCCGGGCGGGGCGCGGCGGGCGTGGATCCCGACGTCTTCGGCATCGGGCCGGTGCGTGCCGCGGAAATCGCGCTGGAGCGGGCGGGTATCGGCTGGGGAGACCTGACGGCGGTGGAACTCAACGAGGCCTTCGCCGCGCAGTCGCTGGCCTGCCTGGCCGACTGGCCCAAGCTGGACCCGGCGATCGTCAACGTCAACGGCGGCGCGATCGCGCTCGGCCATCCCCTCGGCGCCTCCGGCGGCCGCATCCTCGGCGCGCTCGCGCACCAGTTGCGGCAGCGCGGTGGCGGGTGGGGGCTGGCCGCCATCTGCATCGGCGTCGGCCAGGGGCTGGCCGTCGTGCTGGAAGGCTGAAAAGGGAAGGAGTGCGCTATGGCAGCACCGGCCAGTGACAAGCTGATCCTGCCGCGGTACCGGCGGGATCCCGAGGGCACCCATCCACCACTGGATTCGCCCGGGTACCGCTCGACCGCGTTGCGGCACCCGAAAGAGCCGTTGACGGTGCTGCCGCACCTGCTGACCGAGGTGACCGGGCCGCTGCACGGCCCGGGCCGCCTCGGCGAGCACGACAACGACCTCACCCGGCAGCACGACGGGGAACCGATCGGGCAGCGGATCATCGTGCACGGCAGGCTGCTCGACGGCGACGGCCGCCCGATCCCGGACTCGCTCATCGAGATCTGGCAGGCGAACGCCGCCGGGCGCTACCGGCACACCGGCGACAACTGGCCGGGCCCGCTCGACCCGAACTTCACCGGGGCGGGCCGCACGCTGACCGACGCGCAGGGCCGGTACGAGTTCACCACGATCCAGCCGGGCGCGTACCCGTGGAAGAACCACGACAACGCATGGCGCCCCGCGCACATCCACTTCTCCGTGTTCGGCATGGCCTTCACCCAGCGGTTGGTCACCCAGATGTACTTCCCGGGCGACCCGCTGTTCTTCCAGGACCCGATCTTCAACTCGGTGCCGGACGAGAAGGCGCGGCAGCGGATGATCTCGAAGTTCGACCTCGGCCGCACCGTGGACCACTGGGCGCTGGCCTTCGAGTTCGACATCGTCGTGCGGGGGCGGGAACAGACGGTGTTCGAGAACGACGAGGAGGACGAGTGAGCCACGCTGTTTTTCCGGCTTGTTCGTCCGACCGGGTGCGGGTGTCCCGCAAGACACAGGAGGACGAGTGAGCCACGCTGTTTTTCCGGCTTGTTCGTCCGACCGGGTGCGGGTGTCCCGCAAGACACAGGAGGACGAGTGAGCCACGCTGTTTTTCCGGCTTGTTCGTCCGACCGGGTGCGGGTGTCCCGCAAGACACAGGAGGACGAGTGAGCCACGCTGTTTTTCCGGCTTGTTCGTCCGACCGGGTGCGGGTGTCCCGCAAGACACAGGAGGACGAGTGAGCCACGCTGTTTTTCCGGCTTGTTCGTCCGACCGGGCGCGGGTGTCCCGCAAGACACAGGAGGACGAATGAGCCACGCTGGTTCGACGCCTTCGCAGACCGTCGGGCCCTACCTGGCGATCGGCCTGCCGTGGGAGGACGGTCCGTTCGTGGTGCCGGAGGGCACGCCGGGCGCGGTCTGGATCCGCGGGGCGGTCACCGACGGGGCGGGCGAGCCGATCCCCGACGCGCTGGTCGAGACCTGGCAGGCCGATCCCGACGGCCGCTTCGACCACCCCGACGACCCCCGCGGCCGGGTGCCGGGCTTCCGCGGGTTCGGCCGGTGCCCCACCGGACCGGACGGCTCCTACCGCATCCTGACCCGGCTTCCCGGCGCGGTGCCGGGCCGGGAAGGGCGGATGCAGGCGCCGCACATCGACGTCTCGGTTTTCGGCCGCGGCATGCTGCACCGCGTGGTCACCCGGATCTACTTCCCGGAGAACGAGGACGCGAACGCGGTGGACGAGGTGCTGAACCTGGTGCCCGAGGCACGCCGGGGCACCCTCATCGCCGCCCGGAGCGAGGACGGCTACCGGTTCGACGTGCGCGTCCAGGGCGAAGGCGAGACGGTGTTTTTCGATGTCTGAGCTCTTCGACCCGGTGCTGGCCGCCGGTGCCGTGCGCGACGAGGTGAGCGACGCGGCCTGGCTGCGGGCCCTGCTCGACGTCGAGGCGGCGCTCGCCGCGGCCGGGGCGGACGCCGGGGTCGTTCCGCGCGAACACGCCGACCGCATCGCCGAGGTCTGCCGTGAGGGCTACTTCGACACCGCGGAACTGGGCATGAAGTCCGTGGGTGTGGGCAACCCGGCGGCACCACTGGTCCGCGAAGTGACCGCGAAGGTGGGTGGCGAGGCGGCGCGTTTCGTCCACTTCGGAGCGACGAGTCAGGACGTCATGGACAGCGCCGCGATGCTGCTGGCGGCGCGGGCGCGGGAGCCGCTGCTCGAAGACCTCGGCGCGGCTGCCGACCGGCTCGCCGGTCTCGCCCGCGAGCACATCGGCACCGTTCAACCCGGCCGAACCCTGCTCCAGCAGGCGCTTCCGGTCACGTTCGGTCTCACCGCGGCGAGCTGGCTGTCCGGTGTGGACGGTGCCACGACCGCCCTGCGGAAGCTTGTTTTCGCGGCGCAGCTGGGCGGGGCCACCGGCACGCTCGCCTCGCTCGGCGAGGCGGGCCCGGCCTTGCTCGCCGCGTTCAGCGCGCGGCTCGGCCTGGCCGAGCCCGTGCTGCCGTGGCATACCGAGCGCGGCCGCATCGCCGAAATCGCCGGTGTCCTGGGCCGGGTCTGCGGGGTGATCGGCGGAACGGCCCGGACGATCACGCTGCTCGCGCAGACGGAGGTCGCCGAGCTGAGCGAGCGCGGGCCGGAGGGGGCCGGCGGTTCGTCCACCATGCCGCACAAGCGGAACCCGGTGGCCGCCGTCGCCGCGCAGGCCGCCGCCGCGCAGGCTCCGGGGCTCGTCGCCACCCTGCTCGCGGCGATGCCTCAGGAGTACCAGCGTGCCGCGGGGGCCTGGCACGCCGAATGGCGGCCGTTCACCGGACTGTTCCGGTGTGCGGGCTCGGCGGCGTACTGGTTGCGGACCAGCCTGGAGCGGCTCGAAGTGGACGAGGCGCGCATGCGCGCCAACCTCGACGCGACCGGCGGGGCCGTGCTCTCGGAGCGCGTCACCACGGAACTGGCCGAGGACACCGGAAGGCTGGCCGCGCACGACGCGGTCACCGCGTGCACCGCGAGGGCGCTCGCCGGGGAAGGGGAACTCACCGAGTTGCTCGCCGGGGATCCGCTGGTGGGCGGGCGGCTGAGCCGCGAGGAGATCGAGAGGCTGCTGGACCCGGCGGACTACCTCGGCAGCGCGCGTGAGTTCGTGGAACGCGCGCTCGCCGCACACGACGAGCGAAGGGCAGGTCTTTGAGCATCGAACTCAACCACGTCGCCGAGGGTCCCGAGGACGCGCCGGTCGTGGTGCTGAGCAATTCACTCGGCAGCGATCTGCGGATGTGGGAGCCGCAGGTGAAACCGTTGGTGGAACACGGTTTCCGGGTGATCCGGTACGACACGCGCGGGCACGGCGCCTCGCCGGTGCCGCCGGGACCGTACCGGATCGACGACCTGGGCGGCGACGTGCTGACGCTGCTCGACCGGCTGGGCGTGGCCTCGGCCCATTTCGCCGGCCTGTCGCTGGGCGGCATGACCGGCCTGTGGCTGGCGGCGCACGCGCCCGGGCGGGTGCGCGGACTCGTCCTGTGCTGCACCTCGGCCCGGCCGGGCAACCGGCAGATGTGGCTCGACCGGGCCGCGAAGGTGCGGGCGGACGGCATGGCCGAGATCGCCGACGGCAGCCTGGGCCGCTGGTTCACCCCCGCCTGGGTCGAAGCGCATCCCGGGGAGGCGGCGCGCCTGCGGGACATGACCGCCGCGACC
>NZ_VJWX01000543.1 GCF_007713715.1 Amycolatopsis rhizosphaerae | reverse complement strand
CATGAAGACCAGCAGCTTGTCCTCCGGGGTGGGCGGTCGCTTGTCCGGCGGCCGCAGCACCACCTGCGGACCACCGGAGCGCAGGAACTGGGCGCGGATCACGTCCAGTTCCTCGGCGGAGAACAGCTCGGACAGCGCCACGTCGGTGACCCGGTTCAGCCGCTGCGCCATCACCGCGGACACCCGCTGCGAAATCATCTGCAGTGACGCGTCCACCTGCTGCGGAAGCTCGTGCAGCCGATCACGGTTCGCGGCCTCGATCTGCTGCCGGAAGTACGACTGCGCGTCCCGCATCTGCCGGCTCGACTCGTGCCCGAGATCGACCCGTGCCCGCTGGATCTCGCCGCGCAGCTTCAGCTGCCATCCCCGCGTCGAGGACCGCCGGTCGCTGACCAGTTGGTCGCGCCGGGCCCGCAGTGCTTCCGCCTCGGCCTCGCCGGAAGAAAGCGCTCTCTGTTCTGCCTTCAGCAACGCGTGCCGCTCGCCGAGCGCGCTGGACAGCGCCCGAAGCGTGTTGGCCTCACCAAGCATCGCCGAGCGGCCGACCAGCAACTCCTGCATCGCCGCCTGCAGTGCGATCACCCCGGACCGCTCCCGCAGCATCGCGGCGGCCTGTTCGTTCGGCGCCTTGCCCGCCATCTCGAACATGCGGGCCGACACCGGGTGGAAGACCGCGTCCGCGAACCTGGGCGCGTGCTCGGCCAGCAACTGGCGATCGGCTTCGAGCACCTCGCGCCAGCCCCGGAACTGGTCCGTCTTGGACAGCGCGAAGATCACCGTTTCGACCCGGTCGCCCGTCCTGCGCAGGAAGTCCAGTTCCCCGGCGGTGAACGGCGCCGACGCGTCCACCACGAACAGCAACGCGGTCGCGTTCGCGGCGGCCTCCATGGCCAGCTCACCGTGCATGGAATCCAGCCCGCCGACGCCCGGCGTGTCCACAAGAGACAGACGTTCGAGCAGGGGCACCGGGCCGGTGATCTCCAGATAGCGCGGTGGCAACTGCCCTTCCGGGAACTCGTGCGCCGCCGAAGCCCACCGCGTCAGCTCGTCGATCGGGATGCCGACCGGGGCCAACTGCCCGGGATAGCAGGCCTGTGCCGCCCACTCCGCGCCGTGGTCGAACACGAGGTAGGTCGCGGTGGCGACCTCGGCGTCGACCGGGGACAGTCCTGGACGCACCAGCAGGGCGTTGACCAGCGAGCTCTTGCCGCGGTTGGTTTCGCCGACCACCACCACCGACGGTTTCTTCGGCCGGGCGCGGCGGATGTCTTCGACCCACTTCGCGGCCTGGACGTCGTTTTCGCGCAACACCGTCAGCAGCGTTTCGCGCGCCTGTTTCACCTGCGCCGGAAGCGAGGGCGCCGTGGGAGCGGTCATCGTTTCGTATACACCGTCACAATCGGGGGCCGCAACAACCGGTCGTGGTCGTTGAAGCCGACCACCTCGGTCTCGGCGACCAGGCCGTCCAGCGCCGGATCGTCGGTGGCCACCGCCCCGCCCGCCTCGTGCACGGCGGGGTCGAACCGCTGGCCGTCCGGCCGCACGGCGGTCACCCCGATTCCGGCCAGACCCTGTTCGAGCCGCTCCACCACGCCGCCACTGCGGGCGCGGTCGAGGGCGTACAGGCACAGTTGGATGAGCGCCTGCCGGTCGGACAGTGCCCGTTCCAGCTCGCTCGTGACAACGCCGCTGCTCACATCGGACTTCGACGCATCCGCGGCCGCGGCGGTTCCGTCCGCTTCTTCGATGAGCTTGGCCAGGCTGGCGCCCGGAATCTCGCCGGTCGGGTCATCCGCGCCCGCCTCGGGTTCCCTCCGAAACCACGACGGCACCCGACTCACCCCCGGTTCTCGCGCAATTGTTGCCAGATAAGGAAATACGCACGATGGACGACGTGTGCCACCCGGCTCTGCGCCGGAGTGGCGCCGAACGAGGCGAACGAGCGCCACCATCCGGCCCGTTCGAGAGCGTAGGCCGCCAGCTCGGCCCGTGTGCCTCCGGGCATGCCCAGCTGCGCGCCGATCTCGGCGTTGCTGCCGACCCTCAGCACCTCCTCGGCCAGGTCCTCGGGCATGTCCACCGCTCCGGCGACCACGAGCGTGAGCGCTTCGAGCAGCCGCAACTGGTGCGCCTCCGGCTTGGCCAGCAGCACCTCGATCGCGTCGTGCACGCGCTGGCGTTCGGCCGGGTCGCCGGAGGCGTGGGCGAGCGCGGTCACCGAGGCGAGCGCGGCCGCCGCCTTGATCCCGTCCGCGCGCGCGGCGAACACGACGTTGAGCCGGGCCCGCACCGCCTCCAGACCGGAGGCCTCCAGCAGCATCCGGCGCAGCGCACCAGCGGTGATCTCGGGGTCGGCCCGGATCGCCTCGATCGCGCAGCGGATGCCGAACAGGTCGAGCTTTTCCAGCAGCCGCAACCGGGTTCCGGCAGGAACCTCGCAGTCCCAGCTGGTGAAGATGTCCGCGGCCATCAGCATGGTTTCCAGCGTCGCCTCGTCCAGCGCCGACAACTGGCGCAGCGCCTCCGCGTCGGCCGAGGTGAACCCACCGGACTCGGCGGACTCGGCGATCAGGCCGATCACCGGCAGCACGTCGGCCACCCTGGGCTTGAGCAGGGCGGCCTGCTTCCCGGCCAGGATGGTCGCGGCCTTCCACACGTCGTCTTCGGCGCCCTGCACCGACTCCGGGGTGATCGTGTCGGCCTTGTTGAGCACCGCGATCGCGTTGACCGGGCCCGCCTCGCGGCTCGCTGTGGCCGCGGTGAACGCCGCGAGCGCCTGCTGGTCGTCGGCGCGCACGCCCTGCGTCACCACGTACAGCACCGCTTCCGCCCCGGCGACCGCGTTGCGCGAGGTGTCGTCGAGCTCGTCGGAGCCCTCGTCCTGTTTCGCCGCCCCGAGCAGTTCCTCGGTCCGCGAGACCGAGGCGGCGTCCAGCGAACCGAGCCCCGGGGTGTCGATCACCGTCATGTGCTGCAGCACGGCGTTGGTCAGGTACGCCTCGATGTGCGAAACCTGGGAGATGTCCACACCCAGTTCGCCGGGGATCATGCCGTCCGCGGCGAAGGGCAGGACCTGCTTGGTGCCGTTGGTGAAGACCACCTCGATGCGGTCCACCGTGCCGTACTGGAAGCGTGTCACCAGCCGGGTGCACTCGCCGACGTCCGTGGGTGCCACCCGGCGTCCGATCAACGCGTTGACGAGAGTGGACTTGCCGGACTTGATGCGGCCGGCCACCGCCACCTGCAGCGGTGCGGCCAGCCGCCGCGTCACCTCGGCGAACCCGGCGGCGGTGCGGGCCGAAACCTGCGGCTGCAACCGCCGGCACAGGTTGGCCACCGACATCGACAAGGGGCCCGCCAAGTGGCCCTGGTCCGTCACGTCGCCCCCTCCCAGCCGTGAACCGTCCGGTCGAAATAGTGCCACCCGTCGTTCCACGGTTCGAGGGAAGGTGGCCCCGACACTTATGTGGAGTTTCCAATATTTGGAAGTTCCATGTATCGTGGAGTGTGTGGATGACACGCAGTTGAACGAAGAGCTGATCGACTCTCTGTTCGCGATCCGCACCCGGGTCCACGGCGAACTGAAGGAGCTGGCCCGCGAAGCGGGGCTCACCGACACCCAGACCGACGTGCTGTGGAGGCTGAGCCGCGCGGAGGAGATGACCGCGCGCCGGCTGTCCGATCTCCTGCAGTGCGATGCCTCGACCGCCACGTCGATGATCGACCGGCTCGAGAAGCGCGGGCTGGTCCGCCGCGTGCCCCACCCCACCGACCGCCGCGCGAAAATCATCCAGCTCACCCCCGAGGGATGCGCACTGCGCGACCGAGTCATCGAGCACACCACCCGGCACTCTCCCTTCGCCCGTCTCGACCGCGAAAGCAGACTCCGCCTGCATGCGCTGCTCCGCGAGGTGAGCGAGGGCGCCCCCACCCCCGGCAGGAACGACCACGACAAGGCACAACAGCAATGAACAGCACGACCACGGTCATCACCGGCGGTGCGTCCGGCCTGGGGCTGGTGACGGCGCGTCACCTGGTCAAAGCCGGGCAGAACGTCATCCTCGTCGGCCGGGACGCGGCCCGCACCCGGGCTGCCGCCGACCACGTGCGCACCCTGGCTCCCACCGGGGACAACGCGCCCGCGCCGCGGACCTACGCCGCCGATCTGGGGCAGTGGTCGCAGGTGCGCGACCTCGCGGCGAAGCTGGCGGCCGACGCCGTCTCGGTGGACGTGCTCATCAACAACGCGGGCGCGGCCTTCCCCCGGTACGAACAGACCGTGGACGGGGTCGAGCGCACCTACGCGCTCAACCACCATGCACCCTTCCTGCTCACCCACGCCCTGCTCGCGGAGGGAGCTCTCGCCCCGGTGGCGCGGATCGTCAACCTCTCCACCTTCGTGGAGAAGCGCGGCAGGCTCGACGCCACGGACCCCGATGTTGCGGGGACGTCGTGGCGCAGCCGCTTCTACAACCAGATCAACGTCTACGCGACCAGCAAACTCGTCAGCCTCCTGGCCACCCGCGAGCTTGCGCGGCGCCTGCCCGATGGCATGAGCAGCTACAACGCCAATCCCGGCATGGTGAAGGGCACCGCCATCAACAGCAACGCCGGGGGGCTGATGCGGCTGACGGCCCCGCTCTTTCGCCCCTTCGCCATCACTCCCGACGAAGGCGTGCAAACCCCCGTCTGGCTCGCCACCACCT
>NZ_VJWX01000542.1 GCF_007713715.1 Amycolatopsis rhizosphaerae | reverse complement strand
GGCCGGAACTGTCGGACGTGCCGGTCCGAGCGCCGGAACTCGCCGAGCTGCGCGCGGCCGTGCACGGGGCACGGATCGATGCCGACCTGGCGCTGGGCAGGCACGCCGAGTTGATCGCCGAACTGTCCGCGCTGGTGCGGGAGAACCCGCGTGCGGAGCGGACCGCCGGGCAGTTGATGCGCGCGCTCTACTACTCGGGCCGCCGCGTCGACGCACTGGACGTGTACCGGCAGGTGGCCCGGCACGTTTCCGACTCCTTCGGCATCGACCCCGGCCCATCGCTGCGGGCGCTGCACGAACGCATCCTGAACGACGACCTGCCGCCCGTGGCGCCTGCCCTGCCCCCCGCCATGGTGGACGTGACGCGGATCGTGCCCCGGCAGCTCCCGCCCGCACCAGGGCCGCTGGCCGGGCGCGGCGCGGAGTTCGCGTGGCTCGACGGACTTCCGGAGGACGGCGTCGTGGTGCTCACCGGCGCCGCCGGGGTCGGCAAGAGCGCGCTGGTCGTGTCCTGGGCTCGGCAGGCGTCGCGGCGCTTCCCGGACGGAGCGCTGTACACCGCCCTGCGCGGCTTCGACCCGCAGCATCCGCCGGTCGAACCGGCCGACGTGCTTTCCCAGTTCCTGCAGGGACTCGGTGTGCCGCTGGCCGATCTGCCGGAGCGGTTCGAAGAACGGGTCGCGCTGTACCGGTCGCTGATCGAGGGCCGCCGCATGCTGGTGGTGCTCGACGACGCCGCCTCCGCCGACCAGGTCCGCCCGCTGCTGCCCCCGGGCACCATGGCGGTGGTGACCAGCCGGAGCCGTCTCGACGGGCTGGTGGTGTCGCACGCGGCGACGGTGCGCCGCCTCGATCCGCTGGCCCGACGGGATTCGATGCGCCTGCTGGCCGAGCTGGCCGGGACGGGAACCGCCGAGCAGCACGAGCGGCTCGCCGCGCTGTGCGGCGATCTGCCCCTGGCCCTGCGGATCGCCGGGGCTCGGCTGGCCGGCGCGCAGGAATGGCGGGTCGAGGATTACCTGGCCGAGCTGGCCGGTGAGCGGACCCGGCTCACCGCGCTCGACATCGGCGACGTGAGTGTCCGCGCCGCGCTCGACGTGTCCTACCGGGGACTGTCCCCGGAGGCCGCGGGCACCTTCCGCGCGCTCGGGGTGCTGGCCGGGCGCAGCGCCGGACCCCATTTGGTCGCGGCCATCGAGGAGGTTTCCGTGCCCGCGGCCCGTGCCCGTCTCCGGGAGCTGGCCGCACACCACCTGCTGACCGAGAACGGGCCGGACGTGTTCACCCAGCACGATCTCGTCCGCCTGTACCAGCGGGAACTGGCCACCCGCGGCGAACACGTGCTGGACCGGTCGTTGCGCTACTACCAGGCGGTCGCCGACCGGGCCCGCCGGAAACTCCTGCGCGTCATCGACCCGCTCGATTTCACCGGCCTGCCGGTGGTGGCGCCGGCACTGGACTCGGTGGACGAAGCGCTCGCCTGGTTCGCCGCGGAGTGGCCGAACCTGATCGCGACCGCGGCGGCGGCGCAGGACGCCGGACGGCACGACGAGGTGTGGCGCCTGACCAGGGTGGCGAACACCTACCGGATCGTGCGGCCGGTGTGGGACGAATGGTCGCGGCTGGTGGAGCTCGGCACGGCCTCTGCGGAGGCGTCCGGCAGCGCGGAGGCGCGGGCGTGGATGCTGCTCGCCCGGTGTGCCCTCGCGCTGACCTACGAACTCGGGGAGCGCGGCCTCGCCGACGCCGAAGCCGCGCTCGGGCTTTCCCGCGAGCTTCCTGATGTGCGGCTGGCGATCGCGGCCAAGATCCATCGGGGCTGTGCGCTTACGCTGCAGGGGCGGTACCGGGAGGCCATCGACTGCCTGCGGGAAACGGCCGAGGAGGCCGCGCGCGCCGGCGATCTCGGACAGCGTGTTCAGGCGCTGAACCGCCGCGCGGACGCGGAGAAGCGCGCGGGCGACCATGCCGCCGCGATCCGGCACCAGCTCGCGGCGCTGGAGATCGACCGGCGGCTCGGCGACGACAGTTATGTCGTCGCATCGCTCAACAACGTCGGTGAGCTCCACCTGCACCTCGGCGATTTCGACGAGGCGCTCCGCTACGCGCGCGAGGCCGTCGAGCTGACTGCGAACCGGGGCTTCCTGCTGCAGGAGGCACTGAGCAGGCTGACCCTGGCGCGGATCCTGCGCGTTCGCGGCGACCGGGAAGGCGCCCGGGCCCAGCTCGGCCTGTCGGTCGCGCTGTACCGGCGGGTCAGCCCCCGGATCACCCGCACCATGGCCGACGAACTCGCAGCTCTCGGCCTTGAACACAGTTAGCGAATTCTTAGCCCCCGCTCCCTCTTCTGCGTTAAGGTCACCCTCGGCCGTCTGACGCAATGGGGGAGCGCCAGACGGCCATCCACTTCTCGTGCTTGAGTCCCACGCTCGCGCGGATCGTTCTTCTCAAAGACCGCGGGCGACGATGTCGCCGACGGTGGTGGTCGCGTGAACCGTGAGCTGGGCGGCGGCGCCTTCGGTGTTCTTGAGCGAGTTGTGGATGCGGCCGTGGGAGGTGCCGGCGTCGAGGGAGGCGGAGACTCCGGTGGCGGCGCCGATCTCCACGTCGCCGGCCTCGGTGCGTAGCACGACGGTGCCGCGCACGGCCTCGGTGATGCGGATGTCGCCCTTGCTGGTGCGGATCTCCGCGGGTCCGTCGAGGTGGTCGACAGAGATGTCGCCCGCGACGGTGGTGAGGCGGGCGCTGGTGGCCTCGTCGAGGTGGATCGAGCCGTGCTCGCTGTCGACGGTGACGTCGCCGAAGCGTCCGGTGGCCTGGAGTTCGACGCTGGCCGCCTTCACTTCGAGGCGGGAACCGGCGGGCAGCCCGACCGTCACCTGCAGGTATCCGGAGGGGCCGAAGTACTGGTTCTTCGCCGAGGCTTCGATGCGCAGGACTCCGTCGGCGTATTTGACCTTGGTCTGCTCCGCCACCTTCACGTCGCGGCCCTTGGCGGCGTCCGCGGGCCGGATTTCGATCGTGGTGTCGGCCCGGTCGGCGGCGAGGAACCGGACGTGCCCCGCGGGGATGTCCACGACGGCGGAGATCGGCTGGGGGGTGTTGAACGTCGGCATGGCGTGCCCTCCTTCGTTGGGGGCCCGCTGAGGTGGACCCCGGTGAACTTGATGGAGTCCACGATCGAGGGCCGCACTGACACCGGACAGCCACCGCACTGACACGGCCACTGACACGGCCACTGACACGCACCGCCCGCGGCGGTCTTCAGGGAACCCGCTCAGTGGTCGAAGAGGCTGACTTCGGGAGTGATCTCGAGGAGTTCGTGGACCGGGCGGCCGCGCCTGCCGTCGATCGTGGTGGTGCGCACCACGCGCAGGCGTGCGGTCACCGGCCGGTCCAGGTTCTCCTTGATCTCCTCCAGCAGGTCCGGCGCGACCGCGCCCTGGATGAACCCGCCCGACTCGCGTTCCAGGTAGAAGATCCGCCGCCGGGTGCGGACCCCGTCGAGCCGGCCGGTCACCGTCTCGTACCCGACCGCCTCCCGGGACTCGCGCAGGCTGCTGTGCAGGACCTTCGCCTGCTCCAGCGTCATGCTGCGGGCCACCTCGTCGCCGGAGGTGGGGGTCAGCTGCAGGCCGACCCCGACGTTCTTGATCACGGCGTTCACGATGTCGCTGACGGCGTTGCGCACGGTGTCCCGCTGCAACAGAACCGCGTCGAGCGCGCCGTCGTCCGAGCCGTTGGCGGGCAGGAAGTCGCACAGTTCCTTCACCGCGCGCTCGGACAGCGTCTCGATCCCGTCGTGGATCAGCGCGTCGTCGTGCGGCGGCTCCGGGAACCCGAAGAAGATCGTGTTGCCCGCCTGGCCGCGCTGGATCAGCGGGGCCTTGTCCCGGTCGGCGGGCTGGACGTAGGTGACTTCGCCCTGCGGGTTGCGGATGATGTGCCCGATCTTGGCGGTCGCGTCCTGCAGCGCCCGGCTGATGTCGGAGAACGTGTACGCGTCCAGATTGGTGGAGCCGAGCATCGACACCCGCAGCAGGGGCGAACGGCTGGTGCGCTCGAACTTCGCGTGGGCCGCCATCGCCGACGCCCTGGCCAGATCGTCGAGCCAGGTCCCGCCGGGAATGTCGTCCGCGATCCGCCGGAACTCCATCATCACCACACCACCTCGGGGAATCCGCGTGTGCCGTGGCCGGACCAGGTGTACGCCCAGGTCGCCTCGTCGCCGGGGAAGCACAGGAAGCCGTCGAGCAGACCGCCGACGGGCTGCACCTGGTCGAGGTACATCGCGGGCTGGCCGATGATCACGCCGCGAAGGGTGAGCAGGCCGTAGAGCGAGTCACGAGCCGGGCCGGTCATGCGCTTGAGGCTGCCCCAGTCGTCCGGGATGAGCACCACGTCCAGCCCGCTGGGCACGCGATCGCCGCGCACGATGAACGAGCCGCCGATCCAGGCGCGACCGCCGGGGATGATCCTGGCGACGGCGCCGAGGTAGCTGTTCAATGCGCTGAACAGGATTTCGCGCTCGTTCTGGTAGGGGGCGTCGAAGACGAGCCGTTCGTAGATGTCGGCAAGATCGGCGGGAAGCCGCCCAGGCGGGAGTAAGCCCTCCGTGGTCCAGTGCGGGAGCGGCATGGCCAGAACCTATCAGTGCCACCGGGCGGAGCCGGAACGCCTGTCAGGTCGTGGGCGGCCAGTCCACCGGTAGTG
>NZ_VJWX01000541.1 GCF_007713715.1 Amycolatopsis rhizosphaerae | reverse complement strand
GTCGAAGAGATGTTCATCGGTTTTCCTCCCTGAAGTCGATGTCCATGATCGCTGCCGGAACCGCCGCGGGGCGCCGGTCGAAGGTCCCCAGGGGTGAGGACGTTGCGCTCCGCGATGGACCCTGGCGCCGGTGACGTTCGGCCCTTCTCCGCGACGACTCGCGCCGATCAAGGTTGTCGGCATGATGGCCTCGCCGGGAGAACTGGACATCGCGCTGCGCGCCGTGGCACGGCTGCCGCTGCCCCCCGAGGGCGGGCGGCTGGAGGTCGGGCCCGGCTGCGTGCACGTCGTGCCCGGGCACGACGACCGCGCCGCCCGGATCTACACGGGAGCCGCGATCTTCGTGCTCGCGCTCGCGTTGCGGGTGCAGGGCTGTTCGGCCCACGTCCGGCTCGGCGGCTCGCCGTCGCGCCCCGCGACGATCTTCTTCACCCGCCCGCGCCCGCCGATGCCCCGGGACCGGCGCCTGGCCGCGGCGCTCGAAGCGCCCGCGCCCGCCGCGCGGCTGACCGGCGTGACCCGCGCGGAACTGGAGCGGGCCGCCGCCGTGGAAGGGGCACGACTGCGCTTCACCGGGCGTGACCGTGCCGTGCTGAGCACGCGCGGGAACGGCCCGGCCGACCAGCTGGCGGCCGGGATGGCGCTGGCCCGGGTGCTGCTGAGCGCCGCGTCCCGTGGCGTGCCGGTCCGGTTCCTGCCCACCGGTGCCGAGGACGGGTGCGCCCAGGCCGTGCTGGTGCTCGGCCGGGCGGCGCGGGCATGAGCGCAGCGGGTGAGCGCCTGCTGCCCGGACTGGCGCAGTTCCGGGGATACCGGCGAAGCTGGCTGCGACCCGACCTGCTCGCCGGGGTCACCGTCGCGGCCTATCTGATCCCGCAGGTCATGGCCTACGCCGAGATCGCCGGGCTGCCCCCCGTGGTGGGCCTGTGGACCGCGCTCGGCCCCCTGGCGATCTACCCGCTGATCGGGTCGAGCCGCCAGTTGTCGGTGGGCCCGGAATCCACGACGGCGCTGCTGACCGCCACCGCCGTCGCGCCCCTTGCCGCCGGCGACCCCGGGCGCTACGCCGCGCTCGCGGCGATGCTCGCGCTGATGGTCGGCGGGCTGTGCCTGCTGGGCGGTCTCGTGCGGTTCGGGGTGCTCGCCGACCTGCTGTCGAAACCGGTGCTCGTCGGCTACCTCGCGGGCATCGCGGTGATCATGATCGTGAGCCAGCTGGGCAAGCTGACCGGGGTGCCGGTGACCGGGGAGAACCTTTTCGCGCAACTGCGGTCGTGGCTGTCCGGCCTGTCCGGCTTCCACGGGCCCACGCTGGCGCTGGGGGCCGCGGTGCTGGCCTTCCTGCTGATCGGCTCCCGGCTCGCGCCGAAGCTGCCCGTCCCGCTGATCGGCATGCTGCTGGCGGCCGGGGCGGTCGCGGTGTTCGATCTGACGGGCACCGGGATCGCGGTCGTCGGCGCCGTGCCCGCCGGCCTGCCGGCTCCGGCGCTGCCGCGGGTGGGCGCGCACGACCTGACGTCACTGCTGCTCCCGGCGGTGGGGATCGCGATCGTCGGGTTCTCCGACGTGGTGCTCACCGCCCGCGCCTTCGCGGCGCGCCGGGGCGAGACCGTCGACGCCGACCGTGAACTCCGGGCACTGGGCGCGAACAACCTGCTCACCGGGCTGTTCCGCGGGTTCCCGGTCAGCTGCAGCGGCAGCCGGACGGTGATCGGGGAGGCGCTGGGCAGCCGCACCCAGCTGTATTCGCTGGTGGCACTGGCCACCGTGGTGGTGGCGCTGTTCGCGGCGGGACCGGTGCTGGCCGCGTTCCCGCTGGCGGCGCTGGGGGCCGTGGTGGTGTACGCGGCACTGCGGCTGATCGACCTGGGCGAGTTCCGCCGGATCGCGGCGTTCCGGCGCAGTGAACTGGTGCTGGCGCTGGCGACCACGGTGAGCGTGCTCGGGCTGGGGGTGCTCTACGGCGTGCTCGCCGCGATCACACTGTCCGTTTTGGACCTGCTGCGGCGGATGGCGCGGCCGCACGCCGCGGTGCTCGGATACGCACCCGGCGTGCCGGGCATGCACGACGTGGGGGACTACCCGGGTTCGGTGAAGGTGCCGGGACTGGTGGTCTACCGGTACGACGCGCCGCTGTGCTTCGCCAACGCGGAGGACTTCCGGCGCCGCGCGCTGGAAGCGGTGGCACCGGACACGGAATGGTTCCTGCTCAACGCCGAGGCGAACATCGAAATCGACGTGACCGCGCTGGACGCGCTCGGCCAGTTGCGCACCGAGTTGCGGCGGCGGGGGATCACCTTCGCCATGGCCAGGGTGAAACGGGAACTCCTGAACCAGCTCGAAGCCGGGGGAGCGGCGGCGGAGATCGGCGAGGGCAGGCTGTTCCCGACGCTGCCCTCGGCGGTGGCCGGATACGTCCGGGAGTACCAGGCGCGGCACGGGCGGCCACCGGAGGGGATCACCCCCGGCGTGCTGCCGCCCGGCCCGGCGGCCTTCTGAGCGCGTTCAGCGCAGCCGGTGCGTCGACTCGGTGGTGATGACCACGACCGGGCAGTGCGCGTGCCGCACGCACTGCGTCGCCACGCTGCCCACGAGCAGCTCCCCCAGCGGGCGCGCCCCGTGTGAGCCGACCACGAGCAGGTCGGCGGTGGCGGACTCCTTGATCAGCTCGGTGGCCGGGTCCCCGATGGCCACCACCTCGGTCGGCGGCGGCGCCTGCCCGGCCTGCCCCGTGGCCTTCGAGACCGTGCTGTGCAGCAGGGTCGCGTAGTCCTCGTCCCGCTCGACCGGGCGGCGGCCGTGCGGCTGGATCGCGTAGGACGTGCCGGGCAGCAGGTCCTCCCTGGCCCGCACGAGTACCGCGCGCACCCGGTCGTGCCCGGTGGCCTCCTGCAGTGCCCATCGCAGGGCCGCCTCGCTCTGGACCGATCCGTCGACCCCGGCCACGATCGTGCGCTGGCTTGTCATGGTTTCCTCCCTGTCCGGCGCCCCATTCGGCATCCCGTCCGACTCCGGGGAGTCTGCGCGGCCGCATCGACGGGTCACCAGGGCACAAAGCCTTCCCGGAGGGGACTTCAGGCTCTCGAATCCCCTGCAACGGCGGGGAAAAACTGAACTCGCGCCGATAGGGCGGCAGCGCAGGGAGGAATGCGATGAACGTCGTCAAGGGATTGTCGGAGATCCGCGTCGCGGATGATGTTTCGGCCGGGGGCAAGGGGGCCAACCTCGGGGAACTCGCCGCGGCGGGCTTCCCGGTGCCCGGCGGGTTCGTCGTGCTGCGCGAGGGCTACTGGGCGGCGATGGACTACGGCGGGGTGCGGGAGGAACTCGCCCGCCTGCACGCGGCCACCCTCACCATCGGGGACGATCCCGACCGGCTGGCCGACAACTGCCGCCGGATGCAGGACATGGTGCGGAAGGTGACGCTGTCGCCGGAGCTGCGCGAGGCCGTGCTCGAAGCCTATGCGGCGCTGGGGCCGGACGTGACGGTCGCGGTGCGGTCCTCGGCCACGGGCGAGGACAGCGCGGACGCCTCGTTCGCCGGCATGAACGCCAGTTTCACCAACGTCAGCGGCGAGGCCGCGGTGCTGGAGCGCCTCGTCGACTGCTGGGCCTCGGCCTTCTCCCCCCGGGTGGTGACCTATCGCGCCGAGCGCGGGTTCACCGGCGAGCCCGCGATCGCGGTGGTGGTGCAGCAGATGGTCGAGGTCGAGCGGGCCGGGGTGATCTTCACCGCCGATCCGCGCACCGGCGACCGGCACCGCCTGATCGTCGAGGCGGTGTTCGGGCAAGGCGAAACGTTGGTTTCGGGTGCGGTGGAGCCGGACTCCTACGTGGTCGCCAAGGAGGACCTCAGGCTGGAGCAGGTCCGGGTGGGGGACAAGAAGTACAAGATCGTGCACGGTGCCGGCGGCAGCGACAGCCGCGTCGAACTGCCCGAGCCCGCCGCCCGGCGGCGGGTGCTCGATTCGGCGACGGTGCTGGAACTGGCCCGGCTGGCGATCCGCGTCGAGGACCACTACGGCGTTCCCCAGGACCTCGAATGGGCCATCGACTCCGGCGGGACGATCTTTCTTGTCCAGACCAGGCCGATCACCACGCTGAAGGCGGGGACCGCCGAAGAGTCCACAACGGAATCCGCGGGGGAGGTGCTGGTGCGGGGGCTGGCTGCCTCGCCGGGAACGGCGAGCGGGACCGTCCGCGTGCTGACCTCGCCCGAGCAGGGAAAGCAGTTGCGCGGCGGGGAGGTCCTGGTCGCGCCGATGACCAATCCGGACTGGGTGCCCACCATCCGCCGCGCGGCCGCGCTGGTCACCGACGGCGGCGGGATGACCTGCCACGCCGCGATCGTGGCCAGGGAACTGGGCGTGCCGTGCGTGGTCGGGACCGAGACCGCGACGAGCGTGCTCACCGACGGCCAGGAGGTCACCGTGGACGGGGCGGCCGGGGAGGTCCGTGCCGGTGCGGTGCGGAAGGCGGCGGCACGGACCGAGCCGGTGACCGCGCCCGCCCCGGCCGCGCCCGAAGCGCTGGCGACCCGGGTCTACGTCAACCTCGCGATGCCGGAACAGGCCGAGCACGCGGCGGCGCTGCCGGTGGACGGGGTGGGCCTGCTGCGGGCGGAGTTCATGCTCACCGAGGCGCTGGGCGGGCGGCACCCGCGGGATCTGCTCGCGCACGGCGAGGAGCGGTCCTTTGTGGACTCGATGGCGGAGTACCTGC
>NZ_VJWX01000540.1 GCF_007713715.1 Amycolatopsis rhizosphaerae | reverse complement strand
GGACAGGGAGTTCATTGGTTCGGCGGGCGCCGTTTCCGTGCCCGGTGTCGTGGGGGGTGCGAGTGGCGGCGGAGCCGCCTTGATGGCCTGAACGGGCGGCAGGCAGGGGCCGCGGTCGGGGATGGCGCCGAGGTCGTCGGTCTCGCCGGAAGTGATCCCGAAGCAGTCGAGCCGGGCCAGCAGCAGCTGGGCCCGGGAATCGATCCGGGCGATGAGTTCAACCGAAGAGGTGAACTGGCCGAAGGCTCCGGCGGGGATGGTTCCGGCGGCCGCGGCGAGCTTGCCGTTCTGCTTCTGGGCCCAGGCGTGCAGCCGGTCGAGGTCCTGCCTGTCGCCCTGCACCGCGACCGCGGTGAACTGCGCGGTCCCGGTGGTGGCTTCGCGCTGGAAGTCGGCCAGTGCGGCCCGGTAGGGCGCGGGGTCGGCCCGGCCGAGCGCGGCGAGTTCGTCGAGCCGGTTCGCCGCGAAATCGAGGTGCTTCCGGGCCCTTGCCGCGTCCCCGAAGGACAGTCCGAGTTCGGCGGTCTCCCCGGCGCGTTTGACGGTGTACAGCGGGTCGCCGGGCAGCGCGTCGCGTGCCAGCAGCAAGCCGATGCCGCCGAGCACGATCACCAGGGCGACGGCCGCGGCCAGCACTTCGGCCAGCACACGGCGCCGCCTGCCGGGCGTGCGCCGTTCCGGTTCGGCGAGCCCGGCCAGGATCTCGCTCCGGATTCGCCGCCGTGCCTCCGCGTCGGGAGCCGCCGCGGCACCGAGCTCACGCAGGCCGGAAATCACTTCCAGCTCGCGTGCGGACCATCCGGGCACGTTCACGAGGGTTGAAACGATTTCTCCGGGGGTTCCGTTACGGCTTTCGCCCGCGATGGACGAGAAGCATAACCGTTGTTACGTAACGGAGAAGGCGGTTCAGCGCCAGGCCGGTGGGAGCAGTTGTGCGAGCTTGCGCACCGCGCGGTGTTGCAGTGCCTTGATCGCACCCTCGTTGCGCTTCATGATCTGCGCGGTCTCGGTCAGCGAGAGTCCCTGGATGAACCGGAGGACGATGCACTCCCGCTGGTCGTCGCCGAGATCGGCGATGCACCTGAGCAGCGCTTCCCGGGTGGCGGCCGACATCGCCAGCTGTTCGGGGCCGGTCACCGCGCCGCTGTCCGGCGCGGCGAAGGGCGCGGCACCGGATTCGGACACCTCGTCGGTGACGATCTCCAGCTTGTAGCGGCTCGACTTCACGTGGTCGAACACGATGTTGCGGGCGATCGTGATGAACCAGGCGCCCACGTCCCGGCCCTGGTAGCTGACCGAGGTGATCCGGCGCAGGGCCCGCAGGAAGGTCTCGCTGGTGATGTCCTCGGCCAGGTCCCGATCGCCGAGCCGGAAGAACACGTACCGGTACACCGCGTCGACGTACCGGTCGTACAGCGCGCCGAAAGCCGTCGTGTCGCCTTCCTGTGCGGCATGCACGAGGTCCCAGGCTTCGGGCTGTTCCCCGGGCAGCTCGACCGGACGCGCGACCGTGCCGACGCGCAGCCCCAGGGGGCGTGCAGCAAGCCAGTTCGTCACGGCGACTCCTCTGTCCCGACCCGAGTGACCACCACCACTCCGACGCGATCAGCAGCATACGGGTAGTTACCCGAAAGTAGGTAGTGATGTCTGTTGCGGAAGTGCGACGATCCGCGGGCTTCCCCATGACGGGGGATGAGGGGAGACACTGGGGGCATGCGCAACATCGCCGACCTGCTCGCCGCCGCAGCCGAACGCCTGCCGGACGCCACCGCGCTGATCGACATCACCGCGGGGGTGTCTTTGACCTGGCCAGAGCTCGATGCCGCGGTCAACGGGCAGGCCAAGGCGCTCATCGGGCAGGGGGTCCAACCCGGAGACCGCGTCGTGCTCAGGCTGCCCACCTCCGCCGAGTTCGTGATCGCGCTGTTCGCGGTGGCCCGCGCCGGTGCGATCGCGGTGCCGGTCTCCCCGCTGTCGCCACGGCCCGAGCTCACGTCCGTGGCCGAGCGCAGCGAAGCCCGTCTCGTGCTCAGCCGGGACGCCGAGGAGGGACAACCGGTGGCGACCGAGCCGGGCGAGCCGCTGTCCTCGGTGGGCGGTGACGAGGACATCGCGGTGGTCTCGTTCACCTCCGGCACCACCGGTCCCGTCCGCGGCGTGATGCTGTCGCACCGGGCGCTGCTGGCGAACGTCGAGCAGATGGCCGTCGTCCCGGACGCGCTGCGAGAGCAGGACCGCGTGTTCCTCTCGATCCCGCTCTGCCACATCTACGGGCTCGGGCCGGGTCTGCTCCAGTCCACCTACGCCGGGGCGACCGTGGTGCTCGCCGAGCGGTTCGAGGTGGCCGAAGCGCTCGAAATCTGCGCGAAACACCGGATCACCGTCTTCGGCGGGGTACCTGCGATGTACACCGATCTCGCCGACCAGCCCGCCGAGGAGCTGTCCGCGGCACTGGCCACGATCCGGCTGCTCAACTCCGGGGCGGCCCCGCTGCACCCCAAGGTGCTGGCCACGATCCGGGAGAAGACCGGGCTCGGCGTGTTCGAGGGTTACGGGCTGACCGAGGCCGCTCCGGTGGTCACCACCACCCTGGTCACCGGGTACGCCAAGCCCGGGTCCGTGGGACGTCCGCTGCCCGGCATCGAACTCCGTCTGGTCGGCTCCGACGGCGGCGTCGTGCCGATACCGCTCGACCCCGACGATCTCGACGACACCTTCGACGAGGACATGGCCGCGACCGGTCTCGTCGCCATCCGCGGCCGCAACCTCTTCTCCGGCTACTGGCCGGACGGTACCGGCGGTCCCGACGAGGATGGCTGGTTCCGCACCGGGGACGTGGGCTACCTGGACACCGACGGGGATCTGCACCTGGTCGACCGGGCGAACGACCTGATCATCGTCAACGGTTTCAACGTCTTCCCGCACGAGGTCGAGACCGTGATCACCGAGATGCCCGAGGTGGCCGAGGCCGCGGTGATCGGCATGATCGACGAGCGCAGCGGCGAGGCGGTCCGTGCGGTGGTGGTGCCGACCAGCGGGGCGGCCCTGTCCCAGCAGCAGGTGGTCGACTACTGCGCGGAGCGGCTGGCGGGCTACAAGGTGCCCCGCACCGTCGAGTTCGCCGATTCGCTGCCGCATTCGCCGGTCGGGAAGGTGATGAGATTACGGTTGAGGTCATGACCCAGGTGACGGTGATGACCAGGCAGGGCTGCTCCGCCTGTGTCAAGGCGGAGCAGGACGTGGCGCGGATCTGCGGTGAGCTCGGCGTCGAGTGGGCGACGGCGGATGTCGACTCCGATTCCGAATGGCGGGCCGAATACGGCGACCGGGTGCCGGTGATCCTCATCGACGGGGCCGAACACGGGTACTGGAAGGTCGAGGAAGACCGTTTCCGTAAGGCATTGGTAAGCGCCGGAAAGCGCTGACCGGTGGTGCGCGCGACGAGAATGGAGGCGTGCGCACCGACCCTGCCGACCCTGCCGCCGACTCCGCTGCCGACTCCGCCTCGCAGCCCCGCCTGTCCGCGCCCGTCGCGGGGCTGACCGGCCTGCTCGCCCTTGTCTCGGCGCTGGCCGCCGGGCAGCTCGTGGCCGCGTTCGTCGGTCCCGGCGCTTCGCCGTTCTTCGCGGTCGGCAACGCCGCGATCGACCTCACCCCCGGCTGGCTCAAGGACTTCGCGGTCCGCTCGTTCGGTACCGCGGACAAGACGGTCCTGCTCGGCGGGATGGCCGTGGTGCTGGTGGCCGTGGCGGTGGCCGCCGGTCTGGTGTCCCGGCGCCGCCCGCTGCCGGGGCAGTTGGTCATCGGCTTTTTCGGTGTCCTCGGCATCGCCGCGGTGCTCGCCCGGCCGGATCTCGGCCAGCTCGCGGTGGTGGCCCCGTTGGCGAGCCTGCTCGCCGGGGTGGGTGTGTTCGGCCTGCTGCACCGCGCGGCGCTCAGCCGTGGTGTTTCGGCGAGCAGGCGGGCCTTCCTGGGCACGGTGGCCGCGGCCGGCGTGGCCGGAGTCGCGGGCAGCCTGGTCGGTTCGGCGAAGGACGCCGACGGTTCCCGGGCCGGAGTCGGGCCGTTGACGGCCGCGCGGCCTGCCCCGCCGATCCCCGCGGACGCCGATTTCGCCAAGCTGGGCAGCCCCTCCTTCCTCACCCCGAACTCCGCCTTCTACCGGATCGACACCGCGCTCGTCGTGCCGCAGGTGCGTGCGGAGGACTGGCGGCTGCGGGTGCACGGCATGGTCGACCGGGAGATCACCTACCGCTACGAAGACATCCGGAGCCGGCCGCTGGTGGAACGGATCGTCACTCTGTGCTGCGTGTCCAATCCGGTGGGCGGGCCCTACATCTCCACGGCCCGGTTCCTCGGGGTGGACCTGGCGGACCTGCTGGCCGAGGCCGGGGTCCGGCCCGGTGCCGAGCAACTGTTCTCGACCAGCGTCGACGGTTTCACCGCGGGCACGCCGCTCGCGACGGTGCTGGAACCGGGTCGCGGGGCGATGCTCGCGATCGGCATGAACGGCGAGCCCCTGCCGATCAAGCACGGTTTCCCGGCCCGGCTGGTGGTGCCCGGGCTCTACGGCTATGTCTCGGCGACCAAGTGGGTCACCGACCTGGAGGTGACCACCTGGTCGGCGCGGCAGGCGTACTGGCTGAAGCGGGGCTGGGCGGAGCAGGCGCCGGTCAAGACCGAATCGCGGGTCGACGCGCCGCGGGGGACGGTGGCGGCGGGCAAGGTG
>NZ_VJWX01000053.1 GCF_007713715.1 Amycolatopsis rhizosphaerae | reverse complement strand
GCTCGGTGGAGGCGGCAAAACTGGCTGACGCGGCGGCCAAGGGCACCGGCGAGGTGGACGCCCGCGAGCAGGCCAAGCACTGGCTGGCGACCGACCAGCCGGAGGGCGGGTTCCCCCGCAAGCCGCTGCACTGGCCACTGGTGTTCCCGGAGGTGTTCCAACGCGGCGGCTTCGACGGCATCGTGGGAAACCCGCCGTTCTTGGGGGGGACAAAGATCACGGGACCATTGGGGAAAGCATATCGTGAACATTTGGTTCAAACCATAGCAAACGGAATACGCGCGGGAGGGCGATGTGACTTAGCGGCCTTCTTTGCCCTTCGTGCGCACGCACTCCTCACAAATTCCGGGCAAGCCGGTTTGATTGCAACCAACAGTCTGGCACAGGGCGATACTCGCGAAGTCGGCCTGGAGACTCTCATTAACAATGGTGTGACCATTCGCCAATCTATCAAAAGCGACAAATGGCCCTCAAAATCAGCCGCTATCGAGTACTGCATGGTATGCACAAGTTGCGCACCACTTTGCACCCACGCCGCACGCAAGGCTGACGGTTTGCGCGTTTCGGCAATAACTAGCTCTCTCACCCCGGCTTCTGAAATTGATTCGAACCCTTTTCATCTGACCAACAATGCCAATCTTACCCACGAGGGCTGCAAGCCGCTTGGCATGGGGTTCGTTATGGAGGCTACCCAGGCAAGGAAGTTGATCGATATCGATCCGAAAAATCAAAACGTCTTGTCTCCCTATATCAACGGACAAGATATCAATTCCCGACCAGACTGTTCCGCCAGCCGCTGGGTGATCAACTTTCAAGATTGGCCGGAACATCGAGCCCGTATGTACCGTGATGTCTTTGACATAATCGAACGTGAAGTCAAACCTGAAAGGCAGAGGCGCAGACCGGACGGCAACTTCGTTCTCAGACGCCCTCTACCCGAACGATACTGGCATTACGCGGAGAAGCGGTCCGCAATGACTAAAGCCATCTCGGGCTTGAATAGAGTCGTCGTGATCGCGCGTGTCAGCAAAACGGTCATGCCGGTGATGGTTCCAACCGGCCAGGTGATCAGCGAACAAGTTGTTGTCTTCGCGAGCGATGACACGGCGATGCTGGCGTTGCTGTCGAGTGCGCCGCACTACTGGTGGGCGGTCACCCGTGCTTCGACCCTTGAAACCCGTGTCCGCTACACCCCGTCCGATGTCTTCGAGACCTTCCCACTGCCCGAGTTGACGCAGGAGATGCGGAATCTCGGTGACCGCCTCGACACCTATCGCCGCGACGTGATGCTCACCCGCGATCTCGGGCTCACCAAGACCTACAATCTGGTCTTCGATCCGGCCTGCCAGGACGCCGACATCGTCGAGCTTCGCCGTATCCACAAGGCGATCGACGAGGCCACCGTCCGGGCCTACGGCTGGGACGATCTGCTCGACGGCCTTGATCACGGCTTCCATCCGGCGGGTGTCTACACCCGCTACACGATCGGCCCGGCCGCGCAGCGGGAGATCCTGGATCGGCTGCTGGAACTCAACCACGCCCGCTACGCCGAGGAAAAAGCCAAGGGCCTGCACGACAAGCGCAAGCCGAAGGCCCGCGCGAAGAAGGCCGCCAGCGACGACGAAGCGGCGCTGTTCTGATGCGCGGCCGATCGTCCATTGACCGGCAGACCGAGGAAGGAACCGGCCGATGATCGCGGAACAAGGCGGGATGTTCCCCGACCCGCGCGGTGAGCAGTTGTCGCTGCCCGCGCAGGAAAGCGAACCGGTGAATCCGCTCGACCTGCCGCAGCAGTTCGCCGAGGCCACCTCATACCAGGTGCGGGGCGAGCTCGAGGACTTGGTGCGCCGTGACCTGCTCGGCCCGTGGGACGGTGACACCGAGGAGTTCCCGCCCAACGCGGCGGGCCCGCGCGACCGGTATCTCGTGGGCGCGCTGGGGCCGCGCCCTCAGGCCGTGTCGACGCGGGAGCAGGCCGACCAGGTGGTCGACACCGAAATCGCGGGCAACGGCGACGCCGAGGCGGAACTGCCCGAGGTGCTGTCGCCGCAGACCCTCGGGCGGTTGTGGGCGTCTTCGATGGGGCTGTCCTTCGCGGTGCCGGAGGACGTTGGCGTGGTGCGGGTCATCGCGGAGTGGGGCCGTTACGACAAGCGGGAAACCGAGGATGCCGACGGCAAGAAGCGCACCGTCTGGGCGCGGGAGCCCGTCTCCTACGACCTCGAGGTGCGTCTCGACGCGGAGCCGTCCGAGCGCATCCCGCTGACCGCGGCACATCCGGAGATGCCCGGTGTGCTGCTTGCCGTCGATGTCCGAACCGCGGACGGCAAGCGGGTCGTACAGCTGGCGCTGATCAACGTCCAGACCCAACCGGAGACCCGCGCCGACACGGCGTGGCTGTTCCAGGCGCGGCTCACCGTGACCGCGCTCGACGGTGCCGCTCCCGTTTTCCTGCCCGTCGACGATCCGGCCGACGACGTTCGAAACGTCACCGGCGACTTCGAGGAAACGCACCTCCGGCTGCTGTACCGCAAGCAACGCCGCTACGCGACCGGGCACAATGTCGCGGTCCACGCGCACACCGTCGAACACGAACGCCGCGCCCACAAGCTGGAAACCACCTGGCTGCCCGCCTATGACGTGCCCGCCACCATCGCACCCACCGGGGCGGGAACCCCGCTGGCCGAGGTCGAACTGTCCATGGACACCCTCGCCGACCCGGCCACGGACACCGAGACGTTGCGCTCCGGGCTCGGCCCGCTCGTTACCGGCTATCGGTCCTGGTTGGACGATCGGGCCGCCGAGATCGGCGGCCTGCCGGAGACATTGCGGCCCGCCGCCGAGGACGCCGTGTACCGCGCCCGCACCGTCGCCGACCGGATGCAGGCGGGCATCGACCTGCTCACCGACCCGCGAGAGCCCCGTCACGCCGATGCCTTGGCGGCGTTCCGGTTCGCCAACCGCGCCATGGCGGCGCAGCGGCGGCACACCGCCATCGCGGCGCTGCGGGAGGCTAAGGGCCTCGGCTACGTGGAGGCGGAAGCCGAGATCACCGCACAGGGCGTGAAAGCCGCGTCGTGGCGGCCGTTCCAGCTGGCGTTCGTGCTGCTCAACCTGCCCTCGCTGACCGACCCCGCGCACCCGGAACGCGCCGCCGACCACACCGCGCTCGTCGACCTGTTGTTCTTCCCGACCGGTGGCGGCAAGACCGAGGCGTATCTCGGGCTGACCGCGTTCACCTTCGCCATCCGCCGCCTGCAGGGCGTGCTCGGAAGCGGCGCCGACGCGCGTGACGGCGGAGCCGGGGTTGCCGTGCTCATGCGCTACACGCTGCGCCTGCTGACCGCGCAGCAGTTCCAGCGCGCCGCCGCCCTCGTCTGTGCCGCCGAAGTCCTCCGTCGGGAGGACGAGGCGACGTGGGGCAGCGAGCCGTTCCGCATTGGGCTGTGGGTCGGCGGCGGTGTCTCTCCCAACTGGTACGACGACGCCGAGAAGCAGATTCGGGAAGCGCGCGAGGCGGGCGACGACAAACGCGCCAACGTGCTGCAAACCCTGGCGTGCCCGTGGTGCGGCACCCGGCTGCGCGGGCACCACGACCTGGCCGAGGACGAAACCAGCCGACGAGTGCGGCTGTTCTGTCCCAATGCCGAGGGCAAGAGCGCCTGCCCGTTCTCCCGCACCCACACGCGGGAAGGGCTGCCGATCCTCACCGTCGACGAGGAGATCTACCGCTACGCCCCGAGCCTGGTGATCGCGACCGTCGACAAGCTCGCGCAGCTCCCCTGGCGCGGATTCGCCGGGATCCTGTTCGGCCGGGTCAGCCAGCGCTGCCCTCGGCACGGGTACCGGCACGACGACCTCGACCAGAAGACCGACTGCAAGGCCAAGCACAACAGCAAGGGCGGCCTTCCCGGTGTGGCCAGTGAAGCGGTCACCCGGCTGCGGCCACCGGACCTGATCATCCAGGACGAGTTGCACCTCATTTCGGGTGCGCTCGGCACGGTGGTGGGGCTGTTCGAAACCGCCGTGGACGAGTTGTGCACCTGGCGCTCCCCCGAGGGCACGCCGACCGGGCCGAAGATCGTCGCCTCCACGGCCACCACGAAACGGGCACGAGAGCAGGTGCTCGGGGTGTTCGCCCGCAACCTGTCGGTGTTCCCGCCCCAGGTGACCGACGTGGCCGACACGTTCTTCTCCCGGCAGGTCCCGGTCACACCCGAAACCCCGGGCCGCCGCTACCTCGGGATCTGCGCACACGGGGTGCGACTCAAATCCGCCGAGATCCGGCTCGCCGAGATCCTGCTCATCGCGGGCCAGACCATGTTCGACCGCTACGGGGCACCGGCCGACCCCTACATGACGCTCGTCGGCTACTTCAACGCCACCCGCGAACTCGCCGGGATGCGCCGTTACGTCGATGACGACATCAGCAACCGGGTGCGCCGTCACGGCCGCCGCCGGGGTCTGTCCGACCGGATCGTCACCGCCACCGGCCTGCTGACCGTGCAGGAACTCACCTCCCGCATCTCCTCCGGCGACATCAGCGAAGTCCTCCGACGCCTGGAGATCGGCTTCGATCCCGAACTCGACACCTCCGCGCGCCGTCGCGCTATCGCCGACGACGTCCGGGCGATGATGGCGAGCCGCAGAGACTCGAAGAAGGACCACCACCCGGCGCACCCCCTGAGCGATCGGCAGCGGCAGCGAGGGGACTCCGGCCAGGTGCCCGTGGACGTGGCGCTGGCCACCTCGATGCTCCAGGTCGGCGTGGATGTGTCGCGGTTCGGCCTGATGGTGGTGACCGGGCAGCCGAAGAACACGGCCGAATACATCCAGGCGTCTTCCCGCGTCGGGCGTGACGCGGCGCGCCCCGGCCTCGTCGTCACGCTCTACAACTGGTCACGGCCCCGGGACCTGGCCCACTACGAGGATTTCGAGCACTACCACGCCACCTTCTACCGGCAGGTGGAGGCGTTGTCGGTCACGCCCTACACGCGGCGGGCGCTGGACCGGGGCACCGCGGCCACGTTCGTCGCCGCCGTGCGCAACGCCGAGGAGACCTACTCGCGCAACATCGACGCCCACGACGTGCCGCTGGACGGCGACGTGGTCAACAGGATCGTCCGGCGGCTGCTGGACCGCGCCGAAGCGGTGGCCGGGGAACGCGGGCGCGGCTATCTGGAGGAACGCATCAAACGGCTCAAGGACGTGTGGGAAACCGCCCGGATCGGCAACACCCGCCTCGGCTACACCACGGGCATGTTCGCCAAGCAGCAATTGATCGGCCTGCTGCAGCCGGCGGGTGGCGAGAAATGGGGTGACATGACGGTCGGCATGTCCATGCGGGAGACCGAGAACGAGATCAACCTCGTGCTCCCCGGCGGCGGCACGTTCTTCGAGAGCATCCGAGAAGCCCCGGACTGGTCCTTCGCTCCCCCGACCGAGGAGGAGTCGAGCGAGGACATTCCGGAAGGCGACGAGCTGGGCGAGTCGCAACTGGGCACCCCAGCCGGGAAGGGGAAGTGATGGCCGACCTCTACCGGCGGCGGGTCGGGGCCGTGCGCCCGAGCCACCTGATGTTCACCAGCGGGGTCGGTTCCCTGGTGGATCTGCCGAACTTCTCCGTTCTCGTGCGGGGCCTCGACGACTGGAACTACCACGCCATCCCCGACTATCAGCCGATCGCCGAGCCGCGCCTGCTGTCCGCGGTGCAAGGACTGCTGGGCAAGGGAATCAGCCAACTCCGCCCCGCACCATGGCTGCCTGGCCTGGACAAGGACGTGAACAGTGCCGCTTCCCGGGTAGGTGTGCCGACCACGCCGTTCCCCGCGTGGTTCCGCTGCACCGCCTGTAACGAACTGGCGGCACTGGACGGCCCGGCGTTCGGATTCGAAAACGACAACGCCCACCGGCCCCACGACGCCCGCTTCTACCACAAGAACTGCGCACGCAAGAAGCGCAGGCCCCTGGCCGTCCCCGCCCGTTTCGTGCTCGCCTGCACGGCGGGTCACCTCGACGAGTTCCCCTATGTCCACTTCGTACACCGGGGCGCGGGCTGCACCAAGGCCAGCCATCCGCGTCTGCGCATGGACGACCGGGGCGGCAACCTGGGCGCCAACGTCGAGATCCAGTGCATCAACTGCGGTGAACGCCGCAACATCCGGGAGGCTTCCGGTCGGCGCGGCGCCGAGAACCTGCCGCGTTGCCGGGGCCGCCACCCGCACCTGGACCGCTTCGACCCACTCGGCTGTCCCCGCCAGGAACCGCCGAAGATGCTGGTGGTCGGCGCGTCCAACCAGTGGTTCGCGCAAACCCTGTCCGCACTGCACGTGCCCCGGACCGAGGCGAGCGAGCTCCAGACGCTGGTGGAACAGCACTGGACGGCGCTCGCGACGCTTCCGATGGCGATGTACGTGTACGGACGGGAGCACGTACCCGCATTCAAACACCTGGCGAAGTGGACGGACGAGGAGATCGCTGCCGCGGTCGAGCGGCACCGGGCAACTCTCGGCGAGGGACAACAGGCCGAAACCGGCTACCCTGATCTCCGGGCCGCCGAGTGGGAGATCTTCTCCACCGTGCCCACCCCGGAACCGCACGAGGACTTCACGCTGCGCCGGGACCCCTCCGGTATCCCGGTTCCGCTGAAGGAAATCTACAGCGACATCGTGCAGGCCGAGCGGCTGCGTGAGGTCCGGGCGCTGGTCGGCTTCACCCGCCTGGACGCGCCCGACCCCGAGGACCCGGATCTGGTTACCTCCGCTCCGCTGGCGAAGACACCGAGTTGGGTGCCCGCCAGTGAGGTGCGTGGCGAGGGGATCTTCCTGCGCGTCCCCGAAGATCTGTTGAGCGCGTGGGAAGAGCGTGTCGCGGACTCGCCGCAACTGGCCGAGCATCACCAGGCGTACGGTCGATTCCGGGAAAACCGCTTCTCCGACCGGATCTCGGGTCCGTTCGACCGGATGAAGAACTGGCCCGGCCCCCGCTACCTGGCCCTGCACACCCTGTCGCACCTGCTCATCCGGACCATCGCACTGGAATGCGGTTACAGCTCGGCGAGCCTGTCGGAGCGGATCTACGCCGGAAACGCCGACGACCCGCGTGGCGGCATCCTCATCTACACCGCCGTGCCGGACGCCGAGGGCACCTTGGGCGGGCTCGTGTCGCTGGCCGAACCGGACAGCCTGATCCGCCTGACCCGCCGCGCCCTCACCGACGCGCGCCACTGCTCGTCCGATCCGCTCTGCGCGGAACGGCTGCCGCAGAAGCCCGCCGACTTCCTGCACGGGGCCGCCTGCCACGTGTGCCTGTTCGTGTCGGAGACGACCTGCGAACGCGGCAACCGGTTCCTGGACCGCCGGTTCATCGTGCCGATCGACGATCCGGCGCTGGCGCTGTTCCCGGAGATCCCGTGACACGAGCGACCGGATTCGAGCACGCGGTCGCCGCGGTCGCGGCCGGACTCGGTGCCGTTCGCCTGCGGGAACTCGCCGACCAGTTGGCTTCCGGCCGCCCACGGTCGGCGGTGGCCGACGCCGTGCCGGTTCCGGGTTTCGCCGACGCGGCGCGGGTCATCCTCGCCGCACAGCACCGGCACGCGGTGCCCGACGGGGAAGCGGCGGCGTATCTGCGTGGCGTGGCGGCCGGTTTCGTGCAACGCGACGGCGCGGTGAGTGTGGAGTCGGTGTGGAGTGGACCCGCCACCCATCAGGTCCCCGTCCGTGCCACCGCCCGTGTGCTGACGGACGTGGTCGCCGAAGCCGTGTCCGAACTCCTGCTGATGACCTATTCGGCGCGGCCGTACCAGCCTTTGCTCGATGCGCTGGCGGCCGCCGTCCGGCGGAAGGTCGCGGTCACCGTCGTGGTGGAAACACTGGAAGGTGCTGGTGGTGCGCTCGCGGGCGACGAACCGGCTTTGGCCTTCGCGACCGTGCCCGGGATCGAACTGTGGCACTGGCCGGTCACCCGGCGCACCGAGCCGCATTCCCGCATGCACGCCAAACTCGCCGTCGCAGACCGGCGGGTGCTGCTGGTGTCCAGCGCGAACCTGACGCAGTCGGGGGTCGCCAAGAACATCGAGGCCGGCGTGCTGGTGCGGGGTGGCACAGCTCCCCGCCGTGCGGCCGAACACATCGCGGAACTCAAGGCGAGCGGAGTTTTCGCCCGTCTGCCGGACGGAGAGTGGTGACGATGGACGGCAGCTTCCAGCGCGAGGCCGAGGTGGGCGTTCCGACGGTGTCGGCGAGTGACATCGCCCGGCTCAGCGGGGTTCGCAAGGCCGCGGTGAGCAACTGGCGCCGCCGCTACAGCGACTTCCCGGCACCGGTCGGCGGCACGTCCGCCAGCCCGCTTTACTCCCTCGATCAGGTCGAGGCCTGGCTGACCGAGCACGGCAAGGAATACGCGGTTCCCGCCGGGGAACGGATCTGGCCCATGGTCCGGGCCGCCGTGGAGGATCTGCGCCTGGGCGATCTGGTCGGGTCTCTCGGCGCGTTCCTGGTGTTCCACCAGCGTGATCCGCGAGCCTGGCAGAAGCTGGAAGACGAGTCCGACGAGGCTCTCGCGGTCGCCGTGACGGCCGCCATCACCTCGACGGTGCCCGAGCTGCCCACACCGCCTGAGCCGTTTCCCGCGCAGTGGGCCGAACTCCTGCGATCCGTCGCGGACTTCGCTGGCACGAAAGGCCATCGGGCGGCCTTCGAGTTCCTCCGCGAGCGCTACCTCGACGCGCACGCCCGCAGGCTGTCGCTCACGCCGCCGGAACTCGCCACGGTGATGGTGCGGCTCGCCGGAGCGACACGGGGCACCGTGCTGGACCCCGCCTGCGGACTCGGAACCCTGCTCTCCGCCGCACAGGCTGCGGGCGCCGAGCGACTGCTCGGTCAGGACGTCAGCGAAACCTTCGCCCGGATCACCGCGGTCACACTGCTGCTTTCAGCTGCTTCGGCCGACATTGCCGTAGGTGACGCACTCCGATCCGACGCGTACGCCGAAAACCAGGCAGACAGCGTGGTGTGCAACCCACCGTTCAGCGAACGCTCCTGGGGCTACGACGAACTGGCCGCGGATCCGCGCTGGGAGTACGGGCTCCCGCCGCGCGGGGAGCCGGAACTGGCCTGGCTGCAGCATTGTGTGGCCCATGTCCGGCCTGGCGGTCATGTCGTGATCCTGATGCCCGCCGCGGCGGCCTCCCGCCGAGCCGGTCGGCGTCTGCGCGGCAACCTGCTCCGGTCGGGGGTGCTGCGCGCTGTGATCAGCACGCCGGGCACGGGGGCGCCGGCCGCGCCGGGCCCGGACCTGTGGGTATTGCGCAAACCCGCGGACGGTGATCCCGCTCCCTCACGGATGCTGCTCGCCGCGTGCGTGGAAGACCTCGGCTTCGCCGAGCGAGCGTGGCGCTGGTTCGTGGACGGGTCCGGCCAGGCACCTTCCGGGGCCCAGGCGATCGGCATCATCGATCTTCTCGACGACGAGATCGATCTCAGCCCGGCCCGGCATCTCACCTCGGCCACGCCCGTCGACCATGCGGCCGGGTTCCAGTCTGTGCGGACCCGCCTTCCCGAAGCCATCACCAGGCTGAAGGAAGCACTGCCCGAACTCGCCACTTCGGGCGACCGGGTGGAGACCCCGATGACCACCCTCGGCGAGCTGATCAAAGCCGGACTGGTCACCGTGCAGCAGTCCCCGCTGAAAATGGTGACCGGCCGGGGCTCCCTGCGGGTGCTCACGGTCGCGGACGTGCTTGCGGGCCGGTCACCCTCCGAACGCACGAACCAGGTCCCCGGGCTGGTCACGATCCGTCCCGGCGACGTCGTCGTGCCGTTGTTGTCCCGTGAACCGGTCGCGCGCGTGGCGGTCGAGGAGGCCGCGCTCGGCCCGCAACTGCTGCTGTTCACGGCTGAGCGCATGGACCCCCATTTCCTGGCGGGCTATTTGCGGCTGGCCCGCGACACGCGCACCGGCCGGGCGACGTCGACCTCCGGGCGGCTGGACCCCCGCCGGGTACCGATCCCCCTTCTCGACCTGGCCGAGCAGCGTCGATACGGTAAGGCGTTCCGCGAGTTAACGCTCACCGAGGACGCGCTGAGAGAAGTTCGGATGATGGGCGAGGAAACGGTGCGGCTTGGCTTCGCTGGCCTCGCAGAGGGCACGCTCCTGCCCGGCACACCAAGGAACGAGTGTTAGCCAGCTGTGGAAAAGTCACGACAAGGCTCCGACAGCCGCCGGACCCTCATCAACGAGCGTTACGACCTCGAACCGCTGCCGATCGGTAAGGGCGGCATGGGCGAAGTATGGGTCGGCCGCGACGTGCGGCTGGAACGCGAGATCGCCGTCAAGTTCATCCGGTTTCCCGACGGCAACCGCGACGAGGAACTGATCAAGAGATTCGTGCGGGAATCCCGGATCACCGCACGCCTCGAGCATCCGGGAGTGCCCGCCATCTATGACGTGGGTACCACCACCGACGGCCGTCCCTACCTGGTGATGCAGCGTGTCCGCGGGATCAGTGTGTCCGATCTCGTCGCCGAGCACGGGCCGCTGCCGGTCGGCTGGGCGGCGGCGATCGCCGCGCAGACCTGCGCCGTGCTCTCCGTGGCGCATCAGTCGTCCTTGGTCCACCGCGACCTGAAGCCGGGCAACCTCATGCTCACCCCGGACGGCACGGTGAAGGTGCTGGACTTCGGGCTCGCCGTCGCCCTGGACATGGCCGAGGGCTCACAGATCACCCGAAGCGGACAAACCCTGGGCACTCCCGCCTACATGGCGCCCGAACAGGTGCTCGCGACCATGAGCAGCCCGCTCAGCGATCTCTACGCCCTCGGCTGCACCCTCTACGAGATGCTCAGCGGGGAGCAGGTGTTCACCGGTTCCACCGCGTACGCGGTGATGCACGAGCAGGTCAGCAAGCGCCCCCGATCGGTCCGGGATGTCCGGTCCGATGTGCCCGGAGAACTCGCCCGCCTGGTCGCCCAACTGCTGGAGAAGGACCCCGAAGCCCGGCCGGAAGGAGCCAACGCCGTCTACGACCGGCTGCTGCCCTTCGTCACGGGGCTCACACCGCTGGCTGGTGTGCTCAATCCGCCCGCCATCCCCAGCCAGGTCCGGATGTACGCGCGTGTCCTCGGCCAGGTGTTCGCGCACTCCTCCGACACCCCGACGACGACCGACGTCATCCCCGAACAGCCGGTGCGCACGCAGGTCAGCCAGGACCAGCTTCGGCAGGCACGCCGGAAAGCCGGAGAACTGGCGCGCGAAGCCCGGCACTCGCAAGCCGCCGAAATCCTCGCCTCCGTCGTCGAGCCGGCGAGCCGCAGCCTCGATCACCACGACCCGGACTTGCTGGCCGCCCGGCAGGATCTCGCCAACCTGTTGTTCGAAGGCGGTGACGTCCGCGGTGCCGCCCCCGTCTACGAAGGGCTCGCCAGCGACCTGGCCAGGCGCGAGAGTGGGAATCCGTCCTCGGCCTTCCACTGCCGCTTTCGCGCGGCCACCTGCCATGCCCTGCTCGGCGACACCAGCCTCGCCCTGCGCCAACTCCATGCCCTGCTCGAAGACGAAGAGAGGGTCTACGGGCCGGAAGACTTCCGGCCATTGGAGATCCGGCGCCAGATCGGCCTGCTGCAACTCGGGACGCAGGAACCGGACCGGGCGGCCGCGACCCTCACTGACCTGTTGACCGATCTGACCCGTCTGCACGGACCCGATCACCCGCAGACGCGGCGGGTGCGTGACCTGTTGGACGGGCTGGACGGCTCCGCGTAACAGCACGCCAAGTGGAAACGATCACCGGGACAGTGCCCGGTGCGATGGAGGGAGGAGCACATGGCGCGGCTCGCCATCGACCGGGATTTTCTCCGCGACTTTGCGAAGCTGGAGAAGCCAGTCACCGCACGGGTGACGGAGGTCTTCGCTAAATTCGAGCAGGCCACCTACGCGGGGCAGCATCTGGAACCGGTCGTCAACGCGCGCGACAAACGCATGCACACGATCCGCATCGACCGCTTCTGGCGGGGCGTCGTCCTGGCCCCGGACACCGGCGACGTCTACACCCTGCTCAAGGTGCTCCCCCACGACGACGCCTACACCTGGGCAATGCGCAGGCAGGTGTCGGTCAACTCGGTGACGGGCCGGATCGAGATTCGCGACGTCGTGGCGATCGACGGATCGCTGCCCCAGTTGACCATGATGGCCGAACAGCAGCCGGAACGCCTGTTCGCCCACGTCAAGGACGCGGATCTCCGCCGCCTCGGCGTCGACGAGCAGACGCTGGCGTTCGCACGTGCCCTCACCGACCCGGTGCAACTGGACGCCGCACGCGGATTCCTGCCCGGCAACCAGTGGGACGTCCTCTACGGCTTGGCGGCGGGGCTGAGCGTCGAGGAGGTCTGGGCCGAACTGGGCGCGGCACAGACCAGCGAACCGATCGACACCGAAGACGTCGCCGCCGCCGTCGAGCGCAGCCCGGAGCGAATCGTGCTCGCGAACGGTCCGGACGAACTCATTGCCCTGTTCCGCAACCCGTTCGCCCTGTGGCGGGTCTACCTGCATCCCACGCAGCACCGCGTGGCCGCTGCCTCGTTCTCCGGGCCGGCACGGGTCACCGGCGGACCGGGTACCGGCAAGACCGTGGTCGCGCTGCACCGGGCACGGCACCTCGCGACGAACGGCACGGGGCCGGTCCTGCTCACCACGTTCACGTCGACGCTGGCCGTCTCCCTTGCCGCCGGTGTGAAACTGCTGGAGGTGCCGGAGACCGCCGCACCCATCGACGTCCGTCATGTGGACCAGCTGTCCCATCAGGTGTTCAGCGAGCACCACGGCCGGCCTACCTTGCTTTCCCACGAGGAGGAAACGGATCTGTGGCGCGGTATCGCGCGCAGACTCGAGCTTCCGTTCACGGAGGCGTTCCTCGCCGAGGAATGGCGTCAGGTCGTGCTTGCTCAGCAGGTGGATGACGCGGGCGCGTACCTCGAGGCCAAACGCTCCGGGCGGGGACGCCGACTGGGTCCCCGGCAGAAAGCACAGGTGTGGCAAGCGGTCCACGAATTCACCGCTGAGCTCGCACAACGGCAGGTCTGGACTCACGAGACGGTGTGCATCGAGGCGACCCGGCTGCTCGGGCAACGCCCCGACAGGCCTTACCGGCACGTGATCGTGGACGAGGCTCAGGACCTCAACCCGATGCAGTGGCGGTTGCTGCGGGCGCTGGTCGCGCCAGGACCCGACGATCTGTTCATCGCGGGCGACACGCACCAGCGCATCTATGCGAACCGGGTCAGCTTGCGCGAAGTGGGCATCCTCGTGGCCGGACGCTCGTCGAGGCTGACGGTGAACTACCGCACCACGGCCGAGATCCTCGCGTGGAGCCTCGGCATGCTCCACGGAGAGCGGATCGACGACATGGACGCCGGACTGGAAACCATCGCCGGCTACCGCTCCGAGGTCCATGGCGATCTTCCCGCACTGCGCGGGCATCGCACGCGGAATGCGGAGCTGGAAAGCCTGGTGGGCACGGTGCGGGGTTGGCTGGACGCGGGCGTCGCCCCGGGCGAGATCGGCATCGCGGCACGGTCCAACGGGCTGGCCAACTCGGCGCGTGAGGCGCTCGCCGCGGCCGGACTCCCAGTGCGGCCGCTGGCGAAGACCGAGCAGGCGGACGAGTCGATCGGAATCGGCACGATGCACCGCATGAAGGGCCTGGAGTTCCGCTGTGTCGCCGTCATCGGCGTGACGGAGCACCAGGTTCCCGCTTCGGCCGCGGTCACCCCCGCGGCGGAAGACGAAACGATCCACAACCAGGACATGCAGCGCGAACGGTGCCTGTTGTTCGTGGCGTGCACCCGGGCACGGGAGCAGTTGGCGGTCTCCTGGCACGGCAGTCCCAGCCCATTTCTGACCTCGGTGAAGTAGGGGAAGATGACGAAACTGTCCACGATCCTGGACCAGATCGAATCGGGCACGGTGTTGCTGCCCGAGTTCCAGCGGGGATACGTGTGGAACCGGGACCAGGTACGCGGGCTCATGCGATCGCTGTACCTGGGCTACCCGATCGGCGGGCTGCTGTTATGGGAGACCGAGACCGACGGCACGGCAATCCGCGGAGCGTCCGGCGCCGGAGGAACCCGGCTACTTCTCCTCGATGGTCAGCAGCGCATCACCTCCCTCTATGGCGTGATCAGGGGACACGCCCCCACGTTCTTCGAGGGAAACCCTGCAACGTTCACCGGGCTGTACTTCAACGTCGCGGACCAGAGCTTCGAGTTCTACGCACCGAGCAAGATGGCCGGTGATCCCCGATGGGTCAACGTCACCGAATTGTTCCGTGATGGCCCAGTCCCCTACTTCACGGCTCTCACCACCAAGTTCGGCGACGAGATGGACAAAGTCGCCCTTTACCTCGAGCGGCTCAACACCCTGGCCCAGATCAAGGACCACGACTTCTTCGATGAGAAGATCACCGGCCGGGACAAGACGGTCGACGTGGTCGTCGACATCTTCAACCGAGTCAATTCCGGGGGAACTCAGCTGTCCAAGGGTGATCTCGCCTTGGCGCGTATCTGTGCCCAGTGGCCGGAAGCCCGGCATGCGATGCGGGATCACCTGAGCCGGTGGGAGAAGGCCGGATTCACCTTCACCCTGGACTGGCTTCTGCGCAACATCACTGCCGTGGCCAAGGGCCGGTCCGTCTTCTCCGAACTCGGAGATGTCTCCGCATCGGACTTCCAACAAGCCCTGACCCGCAGTGCAGACTACGTCGACAGCTTCCTCAATGCCGTCTCGGGCCGGCTCGGCGTGGACCACGACCGCGTCCTCATGGGTCGCAGCGGAATCCCGGTCATCGCACGGCTGCTACACCGCACCCCGGGTGGCAAATTCACCGACGCCGAGCATCGCGACAAGGTGTTGTTCTGGCACATCCACGCCGGGTTGTGGGGGCGCTTCGCCGGGTCGGTGGAAACCGTCCTGCAACAGGACTACGAAACCCTTGAGCGTTCCGGGATCGACGGCCTGATCGCCAGCCTGGAGCGGTGGCGTGGCGGGAACCTGGACATCCAGGCGCACGATTTCGAGGCGTCCACCATCGGGTCCCGGTTCTACCCCCTGCTGTACCTGCTGACCCGCGTCAAAGGCGCCCGGGATCTGGGCAGCGGACTCCCACTCCGTGCCGAGACACTCGGGAAGCTGTCGTCTCTCCAAGTGCACCACATCTTCCCCAAAGCCGTGCTGTACAAAGCGGGATACGACCGCACCCAGGTCAACGCCATCGCCAACTTCTGCTTCCTCACCCAGGATTCGAACCTCACGATTGGAAAGCGCCCGCCTGAGGACTATTTCGCCGAGGTCGAGGAGAAGCACCCGGGCGTACTCGCCTCGCAATGGATTCCGACCGACCCTGAGCTGTGGCGTGTCGACCGGTACGGCGACTTCCTGGCCGCCCGCCGGGAACTGCTCGCCCAGGCCGCGCAGTCGTTCCTCAACGAACTCCGGACCGGAAAGGCACCCCTGGCTGACACCCCGCTGCAACCGGTCACCGTGACGGTCGAGGAACCCGATGATGCCATCGGGGCGCAGATCGCGTCACTGGTCGCGGACCTTGTCGAGCAAGGCTGTGCTCAGCCTGCCCTGGATGCGGAGATCGCCGACCCCGCCACCGGCAGGCAACTCGCCGTCGCCGAGGCGTACTGGCCGGACGGTCTCCAACCGGGCCAAGGCAAGCCCGTCGTCCTGGAACTGGACGAGAACCCGACGGCCCTGGCCCGCCTCACCGAGTTGGGCTATGAAGTGTTCACCGCCGTCGACGCACTTCGAGGCTACGTGGCACGCCGCAACGAGAACGCCGCCGGAGAACAGCCCACCCCACAGGCGGACTACCAACAGCTGAACGCGGCCGAGTCAGATGGCGCCGGATTCGACAAGGCGATGCATGACATCTACGTCCGTGCCAAGAAGGAGGCCAACTACACGGCGGGCTATTTCCTCAGCCTGCTCGCCGAGCACGGCGCACTCGCGACAGCACGGAAGTTGCTGCATGCCCCAGCCGTATCAGATGGGTTCGCCGCTCTCTGGGAACGCGGTCGTCTCGACCTGACCGTGGAAGCCCTGGTCATCGATCCGCGCTTCGCCGGCCTCTTCACCGAGGCAGAACTCGACATGGCTCGACGCCGCCTCCAGCAGTTTGGCTACCAGCCGTCCACAATCATCGCGGAACCGGACAGCCTGCCTGCTCATGCTGACGAGCCCACTGGGCTCGAACCGCCCGTTTCGGATGGCAGTCAACGCCACAACAAGCGGCCGGTCTCGGAGGTCCTGGCCGACGCCGAGAAGGCCGATGTGGCGGAGATCTTCGGTTCACTCATCATGGTGGCCAAGGAATTCGACCTTCCTCAGGAAGGCTTCCTCAACGGAATCATGATCACTCCTCCGGAGGACCGCCGACAGCACCTGGTCTGGATCGCGCTACTCAAAAGGCCGGGCCGAGCACGAGTCGCCTTCAACCACAAGCGACTAGCGCAGCGTACCGGGATGGCGGAGGAGAACCTTCAACTCCAGCTGCCAACAAGAAACTACGACGCCGCTGACAGCACCAAGGCGGCTGCCACTCTCCGAGAGGTACTGACGAAGTTCAGGTAACGTTGGCGCCGCCGCGCCCGTCGCTGGTCACACAGCCAACGATCCGATCCCAACTTACGTAGGGACGGCCGCCGATTCCGAGTATCACGACCGGCGGCCGAACGGGTAGAACTCAGCACGGGTGCCGATTTTCTCCGGTTCGAACGGGCTTGCGGAGGATGATCAACGCCATGCAGCAGATGGGGCCGCTTCCGCGCACCAATGGACGTGTGCGGTGGTGTCGGCGCGGGGGCATCACCTGACCGCGAATTTACGAACCGGGCGTGAAGTACACCGGAACCCCGGAGCGTTTCCAACGTTGGCGCCAGGATTCATCGATCGGCCAGGTTGCCGTCGGACCGCCCTTCAGCCGGAACTGGCTGGTGCATTTCACCTGCACTCGGGCGGACGCGATCTCAAACTCGACGCTCCCGTCGACAGCGAGGACATCCTCGTCTGGGCTGGTCTCCTGAAAGCCCACCCCCGCTTGGCTGCATACCGCACGAACGTAGGCGACGCCGAATCGCGACTTCGCTCGGTTCGAGTCCAAGGTCGCCATACCGTTCCACGATCGGCCCGCGCCACCAACCGTGATCACTATCGTCTGCCATTGGGAGCACGTTGTGTAGCCGTCATTGGCATGAATTGTCGTGATCCGTTCGGAAGCACCGCCCTGAAATCTGGGCGGTGGATGTCAAGTGGATGTATGCGAGCAATGTCAGGCGAACATCGGGCGTCTCGCTTGCTACCAGCCTCCACCTCCGATGCCACCAGCAGTGGCACCAAACGTCACCGACCCCGACGGCCGAACCCGAAACCGATCTTCTGGAGCGCGGCAGCGACACAACTCCGGAGGTGTCAACTACCGGCATTAGCGTAGGAGTTCAGACTTGATCTGAAACCCCAACCGGCGCCACCGCCACACAACCCCTCCATCAGGACCGTCATCGCCAGCAACAGCCGCCGTAGACACCCAACCGCCCCTATCCGTCGTCAACTGACCGCACCTGCGTATAGATCAACGAGCGTTCAGGTCAGTTCAGTGGCGTTCGTCACAATCAGCGGAGGAGGGGCCATTAAGGCGACCCCATATGCCCTTGCGTCAACGCCGATCCGTGATCGTCTCCTGATTTTCTCCTTCACCCCCTTGTTGACACCCCGCCAGACCACAATGGACAGACAAGCAAGATCCACAACCGGGCGCAAAAAAGCCCGATGACCTGGGCTTTCGCCCAGAGCCAGCGGGCTCTTCAGACCGTCGGGACGACAGGATTTGAACCTGCGACCCCTTGACCCCCAGCACCGGCCCGAGGTATCCAGGGCTCTTTGCGAGCATCTTGATGCGACTGCTGACGAGTTCGTCCGGATCCGGCACTGTCGACAGTTCGCGCCGGTAAGCTTCGGCCTATCCGATCACCGCGCGGGCGATCCGCGCACGGCGATCGGGCTCGATCAACTCGAAGTCCAAGCTGTGCGTGGCACCGGCTACCTCCATAAGGTACTGGTCATGCTCACTCCCAAGGGTCTCCTTGGCACGGGCGCAGATCTCCCGGAGCGTCTGATTACGAAGGCCTTGAGGATCCTGTCGGCAACGACGATGACAGCCACCTCGGAATCCACCTCCGATTTTCCGGAGCCGCAAGCCTGCCGGTCTGCGACTTCTTCCACGTCGACTGCGCGGTCGCCCTCAAGGCGATCGTGACGCGTGATGATCGGCGACAGCTATGTCCACCTGCCCGCGGAAGGCAGCAATTCGAGCAGCGGCCGCCACTCATCGATCTTCCGCACATCCGCTTCGTCCGACAACCGTGGCCGAACCGCGTCCGCAAGAGCAAGGAGGTGCCTCAGCCGCAGCAGACGCACGATCTCCGGGCGGTCCAACGTCTGCCACACGGGCCCGAGCCGCCGCGCCTCGGCGACGCGCTCGGCCGTGACCTCCGCCGAAATCTGCCGAAACAGCCGGTCGGCACTGAACGGCGAGCCGGCTTCGACGGCGATCTCAGCCTCGTCCAGTGTCGCCGAAAGCAGGACCCGGCGCACGAGCACCTCGAAGCGCTCAGCGAGCCCCCGAGCCTCGAGGTAGGTCAGGATGTCGTCGAGGTTGCGCAGGTACCAGCCGATTTCGACACCGGCCAGACTCCTCCGCTCAGCCGAGAGAGACGTCCTCAAATCGGCCCTGAACAGGGTCAGCGCAAGCTGCACCAGGGTCGACCAGGAACGTTCACCCGCGTTCTCGCCGAGCCGGCCGCCCGCTTCCCACCACTGAAGCATACGCCGGATGTCGCCGCGGCTTAGCTCTTCTATTTTCGCGTCCATCATACCTATGACTCACTTTGCGACGACCCTCCCGCCCGACCTCCATCCTCAGGAGATCTGGAGCATTTCCGCGTTTGCGCGGCAAAATACTCCTCGATAGCCATCGCGTTTATCGCCCCTTTTTCGCACAATTCCAGAAACTCCTCGACAAGTATGAGAAGTGTTTTCACGCGACTTTCTTCATTTAATTCCTCGAAGGATCCCGGCTGTCGAGACCAGGGTGCCCGTTGGGGGGCAGTTGACCTTCGCTTCGGCGATGATGGTGCAGCCGCGATCGAGGACCGCTCTGAGGCTGCAGGTCTCGTCGTAGTACTTGCCGATGGGCGCCAGCACACGCCACAGTGCCTTGCCGACATTGACGTCGTCCCTCGTCTCAGCCTCCAAGTCGCGGGTAGCGGTCACATACGCCGCCATCCTGCTACAACTCGTCGAAATCCGCGGCAAACCCGGAAACCTCGTCATATCCGATCGCACCCCACAGTGATCTGACAGCGATCCAAACGGCCCGCACCACCGACCAGTCAACTTCGCCGCCCGCCAGCGTGAGCGTCACGAGTCCATTCATGGACCGAATCTTCCCGGTCGGATCTTCTCCGGCGACCTCGGCGATCATCGCCTCCACTATGGGCGACCCCGCATTGACCTGGATATGACAGCCACTCCGGCCCGGATCGCTGTCGGCCAGGTCGACCTGGCCACCCTCCCAGCGAGTCCCAGAAGTGCGATCACTCAACTGGAGTCGGACGCCATCGACATCCGCCCGCGACATTATCGCATCCAGGGCCTGACGAGCGTCGAGTTCACCGAACATGCAATAAAGGTGGAGCTCGTGCGCCATGTATCGCGCCCCCTAACCCACGTATCTGACCACATCGATATTGAAGCCATATTGTTGACGCAACCACTCGTCCTTGGCTTGCTGAGCAGCATTGTACACGGAACCTCCAGTCTTGGCCTCGACGTAGCCCAGCAACTTCCCGTCACTATCCCACACACCGATATCGAATGTCCGTGGACCATAAGGCGTCTGAAACGTGAGCGCCGCCTTGTCTTCTGCGTCCGTGACGACCGTCCGTCCTCGCTCTCGCAGAAATGCGGCGACATCATTGCGAAACCCGTCTCCCACAGCTTTGTTGAGCAAAATCTGCGCCTGCGGCCCCTCGAGGTCCCGAATCACACCTTTGGTGTCGACGACGAATCGGATACATGCCGCATTGTGTACAAGGACCGGGATTTCTCCAGCAAACACAAAATAACTGTGCAGGCCGTCGACAGTGAGGTTGTAGACCCTGGCCGTCGCCTGCCATTGAACAATTTCCGAAACGACTGCATTTCCACCGTTTCCGTCGTCGAGGACATCACCTCGCCGCAGGTCGCGCACCTCAGTCCATTGCTTGGTGCCGTCTACCCAAAACGGATGGTTTCCAGTGGATTCCACTGTTCCATTCCGTTGGGGCCCCTCGGCGGACGTAACAGAAACCGCCACCAGGGATTTAGGGCCCTCACCAATGATGATGTTGGTGACCGGACGTTCTTCGAGACGGCCCGTCAGTGGATCGCCGGCACGTACAACGTCACCGATCCGAACCTGATCTATGCGCTTCCGCGAGCCATCTCCGAGCAACAGCGGAGTATCCGGCAGAAAACTGTTGGTACAAGCCAGGCCGGTACCAAGGGCGGCGTTGGCGCGCGCGGTGGCGGCGATGCTGGCGGCTTCGTACTGGCCGGTGCGGAGGAACTCGGCGACGTCCCGCGCCGTGCCATTGAGCGCCGTGTTGGCCGCTTCCTTCATCGCCGGGCCGCCGTTGTTGAGCAGCAGCTGCGCGGCGATCCGGTCGTCGTCGGCCTTGCCCTGGTAGTCCCGGGTCCGGAGGAATTCCTTGACCTGGTCGTATGTCCCGGCGAAGGCGGCAAGAGCGGCTTCCTTGAACCGGGCGTTGTCCGAGGTGTCGGCCAGGGTGATCACGCTGGTGCGGTCGTCCTGTTCGATCGCCACAGCCAGGCGCGACGACAGGAACTGCCGCAGTCCCGCCTCGTCGCCGGACAGCGCGGTGGCCGCGGCGGTCCTCGTCCAGGGGCCGCCAGTGGCCATCAGGTGAGCGGCCGCCGTGCGGATGTCGGTGATCGCCAGCGCGGGGTCGGTGGCCGGGTTGGCGGCTTCGTCGAGCAGGCGCTGGGTTTCGGCATCCTTCTGTGCTGCCTCGCCCGCCTTCCAGTCCGCCGCGGCCGTGCGCGCGGCCTCGTCCTGTTTCGCCTGCTGGGCATCGGCGACGGCCTGCTCCTGCTCCGCCTGCAGACGCTGGGCGTCGGCCTGGCGCGAGGTCGTCTCGACCTGCGCCGCCTGGTCCGCCGCGGTGGTCGCCACATCGGCGGATTGCTTGGCCTGCGCGGCATAAGCCGCGGCGGCGTCGGCGTCCTTTTTGGCCTCGTCAGCGGCCTGGGCCGCTTGGTCGGCGGCATTGGCGGCCGCGTCGGCGTGCCCGGCCGCCGCGTTGGCGGCGTCGCGAGCCTGCCGGGCCGCGGCGGCGGCCTGGCCTGCCAGTGACTCGGCCGCGCTCGCGGCACGGTTGGCGCGGTCGGCGGCCGCCTTCGCCGTCGCAGCCGCCTGCTCGGCCCGCGAAGCGTCGGCACCGGCTGATCGTGCGTATCCGGCGGCTTCACTGGCTGCCGACGCCGCGGCGTCGGCGTTGGCGCTCGCGCTCCGCGCGGCACCCGCGGCCTGCCCGGAGGCATCCGCCGCCTGGCCCGCCGCGTTGGCTGCGTCGGCCGCCGCGCGCGCCCCGGCCGCGACGTTGCGCGCGTCGACCGCTGCCTGCCGGGCCTCGACCGCGTGCGCGCCGTCCGCAGCGGCGGCCGACGCGGCCTGGTAGGCCCGGGAGCAGGCCTGCTCCGCCAGCGACGCGGCGGTGGCTGCCTGGGCAGCGGCGTTCGCTGCGATGCGGGAGGCCCGGTTGGCCTCCGAGGCCGCGCTCACCGCTGTCTTCGACGCCTCGGCCGCGCCCCGTGCGGCGTCCGCGGCCCTCGCGGCGGCACCGGCCGCCTGCACCGAAGAGTCCTTGGCCGCCTGGGTTTCCGCCGCCGCCCGCTGCGCGGCGTCCTTGGCCCGCTGGGCGGCGGCGATCGCCCGGCTGGCCGCGTCCTGCGCCTGCTTGGTCTGCTCCGCGGCCCGTGCCCCGGCGTCCTTGGCCAGATTCGCCAGATGCGCGACCGTGGCGGTCTCCTGATCCCGTTCGGCGGCAAGCGCGTAACCGGTGGCCAGGAACGCCTGCACGTCCTCGACCGTGCCGTCCAGCGCCCGCTGCGCCGCCTTCTGCACCTCCGGCCCACCGGTGGTCAGCAACTGGGTGACCTTGATCCGGTCGTCGTCGTTCTGCGCCTGCTGCCGCCCGGAGTCCAGGAACCGGCGGACATCATCGGGAGTACCGTCCAGCGCCTGCTGCCCGGCCTCCCGCACGTGCGGGCCGCCGAGGGTGATGTAGCGGCTGACCTGGACGCGGTCGTCGTCGATCCATGGCTGCTGCCAGCCCGTGGCCAGGAACGCGTGCACGTCGGCGGCCGTGCCGTCCAGCGCGGCCTGCGCCGCGCGCCGGAGCCCGGGACCGGCGAAGGTCAGCAGCTGGCTAGTGCCGCGTCAAGCAACGTTGGGTAGGTAATCGGGGCGGCGGATCTTGGAGTTGACTGCGAAGTGGCGTTTCGGGTGGCAGTGGCGGTTGCGTCAGCGGAGGTATCCGGCGATGGCGGCTTCCTGTGCGGCGTGGCTGGGGTAGTCGCTGCCGTCGAGGGTGAAATAGCGGACAGCGGTGAACTCGCACTCGATCCAGTTCAACCACGAGGCGTTGGTGGGCGTGAAGACCAACTCGATCCCGTTGGCCGCGCACCAGGCCCGGACCTCTGCCTTGCCGTGCGGGCCGTAGTTGTCGCAGACCAGGTAGAGCTTCCCGGCCGGGAAGCGGCAGCGGAGTTGCTTGCAGAAGTCGAGGAACTGCGGCCAGCGCTTGCGTCCGCCGCGCTGCGCCCCTGCACCGAGGCCAGCACAATCCCGGCACGCCGCAGCCGGACCCGGTCCTTCGCCGTCCGCGTGATCTTCACCAGACGCTGCGCCTCTACAGGATCCAGTTCCCGAACGAACACCTCAGGCTGACGACCCACCCCACACCACCTCCAGC
>NZ_VJWX01000539.1 GCF_007713715.1 Amycolatopsis rhizosphaerae | reverse complement strand
GATGCGCCCCCAGTTCCGTCGACCGCCGCTGGAACTCGCCGGTCTCCAGGAGGCGGATCACCGCCCGGCCGACCGCGCAGGCCAGCGGATTCCCGCCGAAGGTGGAGCCGTGCTCCCCGGGTTTGAGGACTTCGAGCACGTCCCGGCGCCCCGCCACCACCGACAACGGCACGATCCCGCCGCCGAGCGCCTTGCCCAGCGTGTACAGGTCCGCGCGCACCCGCTCGTGGTCCAGGGCCAGCAGGGTGCCGGTGCGCGCCAGGCCGGACTGGATTTCGTCGGCGATCAGCAGGACCCCCGCCTCGTCACACAGCCGCCGCGCCCGCGCCAGGTATCCGTCGGGCGGCACGATCACGCCCGCCTCACCCTGGATCGGTTCGAGGAGCACCGCGGCGGTCCGCTCGGTGATCGCCTCCCGCAGCGCTTCGGCGTCGCCGTACTTGACCACCGAGAAGCCCGGGGTGAACGGGCCGAAATGCGCGCGGGCGGTCTCGTCGGTGGAGAAGGAGACGATCGTGGTGGTGCGGCCGTGGAAGTTCGAACCGGCCACGACGATCTCGGCCCGGCCGTCCGGGATGCCCTTGACCTCGTAGGCCCACTTCCGGGCGACCTTGATCGCGGACTCGACGGCCTCGGCGCCGGAGTTCATCGGCAGCACCATCTCGGTGCCGGTCAGCGCCGCGAGTTCGGCGCAGAACGGGCCGAGCTGGTCGTGGTGGAAGGCCCGCGACGTCAGGGTCACCCGGCCGAGCTGCTCGACCGCGGCCGCGACCAGGGCGGGATGCCGGTGACCGAAGTTCAGCGCCGAATAGGCGGACAGGAAATCGAGGTAGCGACGGCCCTGCACGTCGGTGACCCAGGCGCCTTCGCCCTCGGTGATGACCACGCCAAGCGGGTGGTAGTTGTGCGTGCTCCACCGCTCGTCCAGGGCGATGAACTCGGCGGCGTTCCGGTCCTCGATCGTCGTCATAGCACCAGGCTAAGGGGCTGATCACGCCCAGTTCAGCCCGGAAACCGTTGCGTATGCGCCGGGTTCGTTGCGTAGTTTGCCGGAAAATCGGCGAAACGTTGTGCGGGGTGCCGGACTCGCCAACGGGCCGGGCGGTCTGCAAGAGTGCGAGCGTGACCGACGAGCTTTCCTTCCTTCGCAAACAGGCGCGCACCCAGCGCTTCACTCTCGGGACCCCCCGGGAGTTCCGTGCCTCGCCCGACGGCAGGCGGCTGCTGTTCCTCCGCTCGGAATCCGGCGTGGACCGGCGCAACAGCCTGTGGGAACTGGATCTGGAAACGGGCGCGGAGACGAAGGTGGTCGACGCCGCCGAACTTCTGCCCGGCGAGGAGCACCTGCCCGCGGAGGAGCGGGCCCGGCGCGAACGCAGCCGCGAAAGCGCGGGCGGCGTGGTCGGCTACGCCACCGACAGCGACGTCCGCATCGCCGCGTTTTCCTTGTCCGGCAAGCTCTACACCGTCGATCTGGGCACCCGCGAGGTCACCGAACGGGTCGGTGGAGCGGTCGTCGACCCGCGTCCCGACCCCACCGGAGCGCGCGTCGCCTACGTCCGGGACCGCAGGCTGCGCGTGATCGAACTGGCCACCGGGGAAGACCGTGCCGTGGCGGAGGAGGACGACGAGGACGTCGCCTGGGGCCTGGCCGAGTTCATCGCGGCCGAGGAGATGAACCGGGCCCGCGGCTACTGGTGGTCGCCCGATGGCCGCAACCTGCTCGCCGAGCGCAGTGACCGCACCGGTGTCCCGCGGTGGACCATCGCCGACCCGTCGGATCCGAAGGCCCCCGCCAACGTCGTCGCCTACCCCGCCGCTGGCGAGAACAACGTCGAGGTCTCGCTGGCGTTCTTCGGACTCGACGGCAGCCGAGTGGACGTACAGCGGGGCGACTGGGAGTACCTGACCGCCGTGCACTGGTCGGCGGGCGGGCCGCCCCTGTTGGCGGTGCAGCCGCGCGACCAGCGCCGCCTGGAGATCCACGCGGTCGACCCGGCCACCGGCACGACCAAGCTGCTGCACACCGAGACCGACCCGCTCTGGGTGGAGATCGTGCCCGGCGCCCCCGCGTGGACCCGCGACGGCCGCCTCGTCCACGTCAGCGCCGCCGACGGCACCTACCGGCTGGTGCTCGACGGCAAGCCGGTCACCCCGTCCGGGCTGCAGGTGCGGTCGCTGCTCGACGTGGGCGAGGAGGTGCTGTTCAGCGCCTCCGAGGACGACCCGACGCAGATCCACGTCTACCGCACCGAGGGCGGCGAAATCGTCCGTCTGTCCGGTTCGGACGGTGTGCACGTCGGTGCCGGAAACGCCGAGCTGGCGGTGCTCTCGTCGTGGAGCCTCGAACACAGCGGCCCCAGGGTTTCCGTGGTACGCGACGGGGAACGAGTGGCCGAAGTGGACTCCTACCCGGAGGACCCGGGGATCGAACCGCGGCCCCTCTGGCTGACCGTGGGCGAACGGGGTCTTCGTGCCGCGCTGCTGCTGCCCACGGGCCACCGGCCGGGCGTGAAACTGCCCGTCCTGCTCGACCCGTACGGCGGGCCGCACGCGCAGCGGGTGCTGCACAGCCGCAACGCCTTCCTGACCTCCCAGTGGCTCGCCGACCAGGGATTCGCGGTGCTGGTCGCCGACGGTCGCGGCACCCCGGGGCGCGGGGCGGCCTGGGAGAGGGAAATCGCGGGCAAGCTCGCCGAGGTCACGCTCCAGGACCAGGTGGACGCGCTGCACGCGGTCGCCGCCGAACACCCGGAACTGGATCTCGGCCGCGTGGCCATCCGTGGCTGGTCCTACGGCGGTTACCTGTCGGCGCTGGCCGTGCTGCGCCGCCCCGACGTCTTCCACGCCGCCGTCGCGGGCGCACCGGTCACCGACTGGTCGCTGTACGACACCCACTACACCGAGCGGTACCTGGGCAAGCCGCAGGACGAGCCGGAAAGCTACGAGTGGAACTCGCTGATCGCCGGCGCCGGGGAGCTGCGGCGGTCGTTGATGATCGTGCACGGCCTCGCCGACGACAACGTGTTCGTCGCGCACTCGCTGCGCCTGTCGGCGGCGCTGCTGGCGGCCGGGCGGCCGCACGCGTTCCTGCCGCTGGTCGGCGCGACGCACATGTCGCCGCAGGCCGAGGAAGTCGCCGAAAACCTGATGCGCGGGCAGATCGAATGGATCAAGAAGGAACTGGAGGCCCTCCGTTGAAGCGCTGGGGGATCACCATCCCGCTGACCGGGGTGCCGCTGACGGCGCACCGCGAGCTGATCGAGCGACTGCCCGATCTGGGCTACACGGACGCCTGGTCGGCCGAAACCGCGGGCACCGACGCGTTCTCACCGTTGCTGCTGGCCTCGCAGTGGGCGCCCCGGTTGCGGCTCGGCACCGCGATCGTGCCCGTGTACACGCGCGGACCCGGGCTGCTCGCGATGAGCGCGGCCACCCTGGCCGAGGTGGCGCCGGACCGGTTCGTGCTCGGGATCGGCACCTCGTCACCGGTCATCGTGAACCAGTGGAACGCCGCCGAGTTCACCGAACCCTACGGCCGCACCAGGGACACCCTGCGGTTCCTGCGGTCGGCGCTGGCGGGGGAGAAGGTGACCGAGCGGTATCCGACCTTCGCGGTCGACAGGTTCAAACTCGAGCGGGTGCCCCCGAAACCCCCGAAGATCATGCTGGCGGCGCTGCGGCCGGGGATGCTCAAGCTGGCCGCCCGGGAGGCCGACGGTGCGATCACCAACTGGCTGGCGCCCACGGACGTGCCGAAGGTGCGGGCCGAGGTCGGGCCGGAGGTCGAACTGGTGGCGCGGATCTTCGTGTGTCCCACCGAGGACGCCGACGCGGCGCGGGCGCTGGGGCGGATGCTGATCAGCAGCTACCTGACCGTGCCGGTGTACGCGGCGTTCCACGAGTGGCTGGGTCGCGGGGAACTGCTCGCGCCGATGCACAAGCTGTGGGCCGCCGGCGATCGCAAGGGCGCGAACGCGGCGATCCCGGACGAGGTCGTGGACGACCTGATCGTGCACGGCAGCCTCGACGCCTGCCGGGAGCGGGTGCGGGCCTACACCGAAAACGGGCTGGACACCCCGGTGATCGCCCTGCTGCCCACCGGCGGGGACCCGGCCGCCCAGGTCGAGGGACTGGCGCCGCGCTGACGCCTCAGCGGGCCACGGCCACCGGTTCCGGTGACACCGGCAGCGCGGGATCCCAGCGGGGCCCGCGCTGCCGGGGCAGCGCGAACGCGAGCAGCAGCGCCAGCCCGACGAGGGGATAGGTCGCCGCGGAAAGCTGCTGCGGCCAGGTCCAGTGCATGTGCACGACCGGGAAGTCGGTGTCGGGCAGGCCGTGGAACGGCGCGAGCTTGAACAGCACCGCCGTCAGGATCGCCCAGGCCGCCCAAGGCACGGCCTGCCACGACCGCGCATAAGCGTGGCGCGCCACCTGAGCCAGCATCAGCACCAGGGCCGGCACCACCCACACGTAGTAGTGCGACCAGGAGGTCGGGGAAACCAGCAGCGCGATCCCGGCGTTGGCCAGTAGCGCGAGCACCGGCCCCGCCCACCGCATCGCGCGCACCACCAGCACCACCAGCGCCGCCACGAGCAGCAGCCACAGGCCCTTCTCGGCGATGCCGGACAGACCCATGCGGACGAGGGACGCCTCGATCGTCTGGTTGGTCTTGAACGCGGTGCCGCTCACCCCGCCGCCGGAGAGGCCGCCGAGGAACCAGTAGCGGAC
>NZ_VJWX01000538.1 GCF_007713715.1 Amycolatopsis rhizosphaerae | reverse complement strand
CCGCCACCGCGTCGCTGACCTGGTTCGACAGCATGCCCGCGCCGAGGGCGGCCGGCGCCGCCACCCCCGCCACCAGTACCCCGGCGACCGCGCAGGAACCAAGGAATCGGGACAAGTTCGAGGAAAGACGCACGGTCGTCGAACATAGCCGTCCACCGGTAAGGACGGCGTTGCGGATCAGGGTATTACCACACCGGTACTTTTCCTTGACCTTTCCCGGAAAACTCCCATCCCCGGGTAAAGAGCGCGGGGCCGCGGCCGCTCCTACCCTTGGGGCATGGAGCGGATTCGCGCGCTGCTGATCGACATCGACGGGGTCCTCACCGTGTCGTGGCATCCGCTGCCCGGCGCGGTGGACGCCGTGCGGTGGCTGCGCGACAACGGGTATCCGTTCGCGTTCCTCACCAACACCACCTCCCGCACCCGCGCCTCGATCGCCGAGACGCTGTCTTCGGCGGGTTTCCCGATCGAGGCGCCCGAGGTGTTCACCGCGCCCGCCGTGGCCGCCTCCTACCTTCGTGAGCACCACCCCGGCGCGCGCTGCTTCCTGCTCAACAGCGGCGACATCGCCGCCGATCTGGCCGGGGTGGACCTGGTCGGCGACGAGCCGGACGTGGTGCTCGTCGGGGGTGCGGGGCCCGAGTTCGGCTATGCGGAGCTGAACCGGGTTTTCCGTTACCTGCAAGGAGGTGCCCGGCTGGTCGCGCTGCACCGCAACCTGTACTGGCGGACGGAGGAGGGGATGCGGCTCGACACGGGCGCCTTCCTGGCCGGTCTCGAACAGGCCGCCGGGGTCGAGGCCGAGGTGGTGGGCAAGCCTTCCGGTGCCTTCTTCGCCACCGCGCTGACGGCGCTCGGGACGGAACCGGGGGCCACGGCGATGATCGGCGACGACATCGAGGCCGACGTGCTCGCCGCGCAGCGCCACGGTCTCATCGGAATACTCGTCAAGACCGGCAAATACCGCCCCGAGACGCATCGGAGCGCGCCGGAGCCCCCGGACCACGTCCTCGACGGTTTCGCCGACCTGCCCGCCTTCCTCGGCCGGTTGCCGTAGGAGCCTCCCTAAACCCCGACGGTGGCGGTGATTTCGTCGCGCACGGCGCTGGGCCCCAGCACGGCCATGGCCCAGAGCGCGCTCGCGGCGCGCAGGCCGTCCTTGCCCGCGAGTTCCGGCGGTGGTGGGTAGTGGACGGTGAGCCCGCGCTGTGCGAACGGCCGTTCGTCGAGGTATCTCGCCCCGCCCCGGCCGCACAGGTACGTGCCCGCTCCGACCGCCTCGGTGAGATCGGCCAGCCGCAGGGACCGTTCCGTGCTGGCGGTCAGGGTGCTGCTGCGGACGACGGTGCCGTGCCAGCCGAGGCGGTCGAGCAGCGTGCGGGTGGACACCTCGGCCACGTCGGCGAGCCGGTCGGTGAGCTCGATCGCGGCGAGTACCTCCTCCACGGCGTCACGCGTGCCGGCCCAGTGCGGACCGCGCCGGTAGTACTGGCGCGTGAGCTGGGCGACGCGGCGGCGGCTGAGCGCGGGGTCGGCCAGCAGTAGTTCGTTGATCCGGCTGGCGCGGCCCGCCGGGCGGTGCACCGGGATGGTGAGCCAGCGCTGTGCGCTCGGATCGTCCAGCGCGGCGAGGCGCGCCCGGTGCTGGTAGTCGCGCGCGTTGAACTGCACGTCGTCGAGCACCACCCAGACGTCGGCCTGGAAAAGCTTCGCGAGCGTGGACAAACGTGGAAAGAAATTCGGTTGATGGACGGCGCAGGATCTTCGGTCGAATACGGCCACGGGCCGTATTCGATCACAACATGCGGCTGCGGAATCCGGCGGCCACGAGTCGCTGATACGCGGCATACACGGATGGGGGAACTTCTTGGCTGATCGCGAATCCCTGTCCGGGATACTCGATGATGCGCTGGAGATCCCCGATCATCATGTCGATGAGCTCCGTGCCGTGGTCGCATTCCTTGACATACTCGGAAAGTGAGAGCGGAACGGAGGCGCACACGGGTTCGACCTCGGGCCAGACCTTCCGCGTGGTGGCGTAGGCGCGACGTTCCATATAAGGCATCGAGACCAGCATGAGCGAATCGACCCGAATCCCTCGATCACGAAGAAGATCACGCGAAAGGGTGATGTTTTCTCCGGTATTCGTGGCGCGCGGCTCGACCAGGATCGCCTCGTCCGGGACCCCGAGTTCGAGCGCGCGCTCGCGGTAGTGCACCCCTTCGCCCCGGGGGAAGGCGGTGAAGGTTTCGCGGCTGTTGGCGCCGCTGAACACCACCACCGGGAACAGGCCCCGGTGGTACAGCTCGGCGGCGTGCGCGGCGACCCCCAGGTCGTTGCAGCCGAGCGCGATCGCGGCCGAGCAGCGCCTCGGCGTGTGGTTGAGCCGGTGGTAGCGCCAGATCACCTCGGCGTCGTCCCACCCCCGGTCGATCAGATCCCTGAACATGCCGCCGGCACCGATCCCGATCATGCTTGGCGCTCGAACGCGCGGCGGATTCCGTCGATGCTCTGCAACTGGTGGAAGAGACCGAATTCGGCGGAAACCCGGGCGCAGTTTTCCAGCATGCTCAGCCCGTTGTGCCGGGTGGCGCGATCGGACACCAGGATGTGCGCGTGCGCGGTTTCCAGCCGCACCTTCTGCAGCGGGGTGTCGTTCACGCGGTGGGTGAGCGCGACGTCGATGGCCTGGGCGGCGGCGGTGAGGTCCCCGGCGCCCCGGTGCGCCAGCGCGAGCTTCTGGTGCGCGATCGACCAGTCCTCCGGCTCCTCCATCGTTTCGAAATTGCGGATCGCCGGCACGATGTGCCGGGTCGCGGTCTCGTTCAGACCACGCTTGCTCAGTGCGGTGCCGACCCACAACTGGGCCCGGATGCGGTCGTGCTCGCTCAGCCGCTCGTCCTCGGTGAGCGATTCGTACTGCCGCGCCGCCGATTCCAGCCGCCCCGCCATCTCGTCGAGGACCACGAGCTTGAGTTCGATCTGCGCGACCCGCCGGGGCGTGTCCAGTTCGGTGAAGACCCGCAGCGCCTTCCGGTAGGTCTGCTGCGCCGACAGCGGGCCGTGCAGTTCGCCCTGGTCCTGCTGGACCTCGCCCAGCAGCCGCAGGGAGCGGCCGTAGAGGTGCATGCCCTGGGTGTCGTTGCTGTTGGGTTCGTACCGCCGCAGCCACCGGTCCAGCAGCGTGCGGGCGAGGGCGAACTCCTGGCGGCCCAGGCAGGCCATGGTCCGGTCGAGATCGTCGGCCCAGGCGTCGTAGTCGTAGCCGGAGGCGGCGGGTTCCGGCGCCGGGGCCGGTTCCGTCCGGCGGAGAAGCAGATCGAAGCGCCGCCGCGCCTCCGGCTCGGCCCGGGAGAGGGCGGTGTCGAGGATGGCCTGCGTGTCCGGACGCGGTACGGTGGCGGAGCCGCCGGACTCCCATTTGGCGACGGTGCGCGCGGCGACGCCGAGGTAGCCGGCGAAGGAGCGTACGGACAGGCGGAGCGCATGCCTCAGCAGCCGCGCCTCCCGCCCGCTCCAGTGGTGGGCGGTGGCGGCCACGTGATGCGCATCCCCAGGAACACCCACCTCCCCAGGTTAACCCGTTAGGGGTGGTTCAAGTACACCGAAAGTGCAACAACAGTTCGTTTCCGTCAGGTAGTCGTTGCTGCAGCCTGGAGAGCAGGCACTCGTCGCCGGGTTGACTCCTTTGTCCCGGGCCGATTCCCCGGCGCCGGGTGCCGCTCCAGCTCCCCGCGCGTCAGGTCGGGCAGGCCGGGCCGGACGGCTTTTTCCCGGCCTCGTGACGGGCGCTTTCGCGAACACCGGTCCGAGTCCGCTCGAGGGGCGGTTTTCCGGGAAGCGGTAAGGGTTTTCGACGCATACCATGAAGGGGTGAGTCCGGTTCCCGCCGCCGCGCCGCCACGCAACGCCTTCCGAGAACAGCAGTGGCGGGAGGCGCACGAGCGTTACCTCGACTGTGCGCGCCGGGTGTTCGCCGCCCTCGGCTATCCCGCCGCGACCGTGGCCGACATCGTCGAAGCGGCCAACGGCAGCCGCGCCACCTTCTACGCGCACTTCCGGGACAAGGCCGACATCGCGGCCTGCCTGTTCGAGCGCGTGCTGCCGGAGGAGGGCGGGATCTACCACCTGGGGGCGGATTTCCCGGGACCGGCGAGGGAGCAGGTGCGGGCCTGGCTCGACGAGCACGTACTCCAGTTCTGGACGCGCTACGCGGTGGAGATCGAGGTGGTCAACCACGCGATGGCGGCGGACCCGCGCATCGCGGCGCGGCACTACCAGTGGATCGTGGACGCGGTGTGCCGCCTGGAGCCGTACCTGGCGCGGTGGCGCGGCGAGCACGAGGAGGCCGGGATCACCCGGGCCTGCCTGCTCGTGCTGCAACTGGAACGCCTCTGCTACCACTGGCTGATCCGCGGGGTCCGGCACGACCGGGAGACGGTGCTCGACATCCTGGCCGAGAACTGGTGCCGCGAACTCCGGGTGCTGGCGGAAGGCCCGTCCTGATCGTGCTCGACGGTGGTCTGGCCACCGAACTGCAGGCCCGCGGCCACGACCTGTCGGGCGGGCTGTGGTCGGCCCGGCTGCTGTCCGAGGCGCCCGGCGAGATCATGGCCGTGCACGAGGCGTTCTTCCGCGCGGGCGCGCGGATCGCGACGACGGCGAGCTACCAGGGCAGCCTTGCCGCGTTCGCCGAGCGCGGGCTGGACGGGCCGATGCTGCTGCGGCGCAGCGTGGAAC
>NZ_VJWX01000537.1 GCF_007713715.1 Amycolatopsis rhizosphaerae | reverse complement strand
GTCGCGTTCGTTTCCGGCCGTGCGCGCCGCGAGCGGCTGCACGCCGAGTGAAACGGCAGGCCACGGTTCTGCCGGCCGCCACCCCGGTGACACCACGGCCCGCTCCGTGAAGAGACCCCCTCGTGAAGCCACGAGGGGGTCTCTTCCTGCGCCCGCTCAGGGGACCTGCAGCACACGCTGCTCCGATTCGATGCTGCGGCGCAGCTCCTCACGGGAGAGCGACATGTTGCCGCACTCGCAGCCGGCCGGCAGCAGGTCCTCGCTGAAGGTGTCCGCTTCGAGGAGGTCGACGTAGTCCGGAGCCCGGGTCCCGTGGTGGGCGACGTCGACGAAGTCCCGTGAACCGTGCGCGCGCGTCCCGGTCTGGGTGGCGACCACCCGCCCGGCCCCGGTGTCGTACACCGAGGCGACGTGGTGGCTGCGGCCGCAGCGCACCCGCAGCACCACGTGCTTGCGCCGGTCGGCACCAAGCTGCGCCAGCGCCTCCTCCGCGACGGCACGTCGTTGGCTGGGCGAGAGGTACTCGCTGGTCATGACACCTCCTGGACAGGAGTCGTTCGGATGCTCACCTTCACCGTGGCCGCCTCCGGAGGGGGCCAAGAGAGGCGAACGTCCCGAATCCGGGGGGCGAACGGACCACGTCGGGACTTTGGGCCGCACGAGCCGGTTACCTCCAGCCCTGCCCGGTGCCCGGCACCGCGCGCAGAGTGGGGTCACCAGCACCGGGGCGAGCGAGCGAGGTGAGGTGCCTGCCATGTCCTGGACGCCGATCGGCAAGCCCGCCCCGGTCCGCGAGAACGCCAACCTCACCGACTACGCCGCCGCCCGGCGCGACTTCAGCTGGGAGGCCGAGCGGCGCGGCCTGTCCGGGCTGCCCGGCGGGCACGGGCTCAACATCGCCTACGAGGCCGTCGACCGCCATGCCCGGGGCCCGCGCCGGGATCACGTCGCGCTGCGCTGGGTGGACCGCCACGACCGGGTCACCGAGTACACCTACCGCGAGCTGGCCGAACGCAGCGGCCGGTTCGCCTCGCTGCTGGGGCACCTTGGCGTGCGGCGCGGCGATCGCGTGTTCACCCTGCTCGGCCGGGTCCCCGAGCTCTACGTCGTGGTGCTCGGTGCACTCAAGGCCGGCTGCGTGGTCTCGCCCCTGTTCTCGGCGTTCGGGCCGGAACCGGTCCGGCAGCGGCTGAACCTCGGCGGGGCGGCCCTGCTGGTGACCACCCCCGAGCTGTACCGGCGCAAGGTCGCCGGGATCCGGGACTCGGTCCCGTCGCTGCGGCGCGTCCTGGTGACCGGCGACGAGGACGGGCCCGGGACGTCCGCGCTGTCCCCGGCGCTCGCGGCCGCTTCACCCGAGTTCGAGATCGGGCCCACCAGTCCGGAAGATCCCGCACTCCTGCACTTCACCAGCGGGACCACCGGCACCCCCAAGGGCGCGCTCCACGTGCACGAGGCCGTGCTCGCCCACTACGTGACCGCCCGCCACGCCCTGGACCTGCGGCCCGCCGACGTCTTCTGGTGCACCGCCGACCCCGGCTGGGTGACCGGCACCTCCTACGGGGTGATCGCGCCGCTCGCACACGGCGCCACGCTGGTCAGCGACGAGGGCGAGTTCGACGCCCGCCGCTGGTACTCCGTCCTGGCCGCGCAGCGGGTGTCGGTGTGGTACACCGCGCCCACCGCGCTGCGGATGCTCATGCGCCACGGCCCGGACACGGCCTCCGGATACGACCTGACGGCGTTGCGGTTCATCGCCAGCGTCGGCGAGCCGCTCAACCCGGAGGCCGTGGTGTGGGGTCAGGAGGTGCTGGGCCACCCGGTGCACGACAACTGGTGGCAGACCGAAACCGGCGCGATCATGATCGCCAACCTCGCCGCCGAGGAGGTCCGCCCCGGTTCGATGGGGCGCCCACTGCCGGGGATCGAGGCGGGTCTGCTCCAGCGCGGTCCCGACGGGCGTGCGCTGGTGACGGACGGGCGGGTGCGGGAGCTGACCGGCGCCGGTGAGGAGGGCGAGCTCGCACTGCGCCCGGGGTGGCCCTCGATGTTCCGGGCCTACTGGGGGGACCGCGAACGGTACGAAAGGTCCTTTTCGGACGGCTGGTACCTGACCGGCGACATCGCTCGCCGCGACGCCGACGGCTACTACTGGTTCGTCGGGCGCGCCGACGACGTGATCAAGTCCGCCGGGCACCTGGTGGGCCCCTTCGAGGTGGAAAGCGCGCTGATGGCCCATCCGGCCGTGGCCGAGGCCGGGGTGGTGGGCAAGCCCGACCCGGTGGCAGGCGAGTTGGTGAAGGCCTTCGTCACCCTGCACGAGGGGTATCCGCCCACCGAGGAACTGCGCCTGGACCTGCTGGCCTTCGGCCGCCGCGCGCTCGGCGCGGTCGCCCCCAAGGAGATCGCCTTCGACCAGCACCTCCCGCACACCCGCAGCGGCAAGGTGATGCGGCGCCTGCTCCGGGCCAGGGAACTGGGCCTGCCCGAGGGAGATCTATCCACATTGGAGAGTGTGCCGTGACCGCCCGTACCGCCCGCGCGAAGAAGCGGCTGGAACTGCTGCGCCAGATGATCCGGATCCGCCGTTTCGAAGAACGGTGCGTCGAGCTCTACAGTGCCACCGCCATCCGCGGGTTCCTCCATCTCTACACCGGTGAGGAGGCCATCGCGGCCGGTGTCATGCAGGGCATCGGCCCCGAGGACCAGGTGGTCTCCACCTATCGCGAACACGGGCACGCGCTCGCCCGCGGCCTGCCGATGGACTCGGTGATGGCCGAGATGTACGGCAGGCTCAACGGATGCAGCCGCGGCCGTGGCGGCTCGATGCACCTGTTCGACGCGGGGCGCCGGTTCTACGGCGGCAACGCGATCGTCGGCGGCGGGCTGCCGCTCGCGGTCGGCCTCGGCCTGGCCACCGCGATGAACCACCGTCCACTCGTCACCGTCTGCCTGTTCGGCGACGGCGCGGTGTCCGAGGGCGAGTTCCACGAGTCGCTCAACCTCGCCGCGCTGTGGCGGCTGCCGGTGCTGTTCTGCTGCGAGAACAACCTCTACGCGATGGGCACCGCACTGCACCGGGCCCAGTCGCAGACCGACCTCGCCCTGCACGCGGCCTCCTACGGCATGCCGGCCTGGCCGGTGGACGGCATGGACGTGCTCGCCGTGTGCGAGGCCGTGGACAAGGCGGTGGAGTCCCTCCGCGGCGGAGCGGGGCCGCACTTCCTCGAACTGCACACCTACCGCTTCCGCGCGCACTCGATGTACGACTCCGACCGCTACCGCGACCGGGCCGAAATAGACCGGTGGAAGGAGCGCGACCCGATCCCGTTCCTGAGCCGGATCATGGCCGCCGAGGACGGTTTCGACCCGGCCGAGACCGCGGCCATCGAGTCCGAAGTGGACGCCGAGATCGAGTCGGCCGTCGCGGCCGCCGAGAACGGTGAGCTCGAACCGGTGGAGGAGCTGACCCGGTTCGTCTACTCGGAGCGGTCATGACCACGATCACCTACCGGGAGGCCCTGCGCGAGGCGATCCGGGAGGCGTTGCGCGAGGACGAGCGGGTCTTCCTGATGGGTGAGGACGTGGGCGCCTACGGCGGCTGTTTCGGGGTCAGCCTCGGGCTGCTGGAGGAGTTCGGGCCGGAGCGCATCCGCGACACACCGCTTTCGGAGTCGGCGTTCGTCGGTGCGGGAATCGGCTGCGCCCTCGGCGGCATGCGGCCGATCGTGGAGATCATGACGGTCAACTTCAGCCTCCTGGCGCTGGACCAGATCCTCAACAACGCGGCCACGCTGCTGCACATGTCCGGCGGCCAGCTCAACGTGCCCCTGGTGATCAGGATGACCACCGGGGCGGGCCGCCAGCTGGGCGCGCAGCATTCGCACAGCCTGGAGGGCTGGTACGCGCACATCCCCGGCCTGCGCGTGGTCGCGCCCGCCACCCTCGAAGACGCACGCGGCATGCTCGCCACCGCGCTCGCCGATCCCGACCCGGTGCTGCTGTTCGAGCACGGCTCGCTCTACAACTATTCCGGAGAGCTCGACGAGCACGCCGGGCCCGTCGACCTCGACCGGGCCGCCCTCCGGCGGCCGGGCAGGGACGTCACGCTCGTCTCCTACGGCGGCACCCTTTCCACCGCCCTCTCCGCCGCGGAAGAACTCGCCTCGCACAACGTCGAGGCCGAGGTGGTGGACCTGCGAACGCTGCGCCCGCTCGACGAGGAGACCGTCCTTTCCTCGGTGAGCCGCACGCACCGGCTCGTGGTCGTCGACGAGGGCTGGCGCAGCGGAAGCCTGTCCGCCGAGATCGCCGCCCGGGTCACCGAGAACGCGTTCTACGAGCTGGACGCGCCGGTCCAGCGGGTCTGCAGCGCCGAGGTGCCGATGCCCTACGCGCGGCACCTGGAGCAGGCCGCCCTCCCCCAGCCCGCGCGGGTCGTCGCCGCCGCGCTCGAGGCGGTGGGGTGAATGGCGCGGTTCGTGATGCCCTCGCTCGGCGCCGACATGACCGAGGGCACCGTGCTGGAATGGCTGGTCCACCCCGGTGACCAGGTTCGCAAGGGCGATCTCGTCGCCGTCGTGGACACCGCGAAGGCGGCGGTCGACGTGGAATGCTTCACCGGCGGCACGGTCAGCGAAATCCTCGTTCCGCCCGGCGAGAAGGTTCCGGTCGGCACCCCGCTCGCGGTGATCACCCCCGCGGGCGCCGAGACCCCCGAGGCGCCCGAGGTCCCCAAGCC
>NZ_VJWX01000536.1 GCF_007713715.1 Amycolatopsis rhizosphaerae | reverse complement strand
TCGTTGCGCAGCCTGTCCGGGGAAACGCCAGTGCCGCCAGTGCCGCCAGTGCCGCCGATGCCGTCAGTGCCGGTCGCGGGCGTCGGCGAGGTCGAGAATCGCCCGTTCGAGGGCGTAGGACGGATCGGCCGCCTGGCCCTTGACCTCGGCGTTCACCCTGGCCACGATGCCCATCGCGACGGCGAGCCCGGCCGGGGACCACCCGCGCGACTGCCCCTGTGCCTTGCGCACCTTCCAGGGCGGCATGCCCAGTTCGCCCGCCAGCTGGTTCGGATTGCCGCGGCCCGCGGCGGACACTCGCGCGATCGTGCGGACGGCGTCCGCGAGCGCATCCGCGACCAGCACGTGCGGCACGCCGATCTGCTCGGCCCAGCGCATCGACTCCAGCGCGGCGGCCCGGTCACCGCCCACGGCCTTCTCCGCGACCGCGAAACCGGTCACGTCGGCCCGTCCCCGGTGGTAGCGGCGGACCGCCTCCTCGTCCACCTTGCCCCCGGTGTCGGCGACCAGCTGGGCCGCCGCCGACGCCAGTTCCCGCAGATCCGAACCGACCGCATCGAGGAGCACGGCCACCGCGCCCGGCTCGATCCGGCCCCCCGCCTGCCGGACTTCGTTGCGCACGAACATTTCCCGCTCGGCGGACTTGGTGATCTTCGGGCATTCGGTGACCTGTGCGCCCGCCTTGCGCAGTGCGGCGGGCAGCGCCTTGGCCGCCTTGCTCCGCCCGCCACCGGTGTGGACGACGACGAGCACCACGCCCTCGGCGGGCATCTTGAGGTAGGACAGCACGGCGTCGGCGAGTTCCTGTCCTATGTCCTGCGCGGCCTCGAGCACGATCACCCGGCCCTCGGCGAACAGTGAGGGGCTGACCAGTTCGGCCAGTCCGGGCACGGTGAGCTCGGCCGCCTTGGCCTTCGTGAGTTCCGCCGTGGGATCCGCCTTCCTGGCCGTTTCGAGCGCGGCACGCACGGCACGCTCGACGAGGAGTTCCTCTTCGCCGAGGACGAGATGCAGGGACGGGACCACGGGCGAGCTCACGCCACGATCCTGCCACGGTGACGAACCCCGCAGGGGCATGGCGCCACGAGAACGCCCTGTCGTATGGTGTTAGGCGCGTACCGCCCGGAAGGGCCGCCGCACACAATCGAATACCGCTCATCCAGAGGGGCAGAGGGAACGGCCCGATGAAGCCCCGGCAACCGGCGTCAGCCTGTCATCTCGATTCCGCGAGGTAGCTGACGACCACGGTGCCAATTCCGGCCCGCCCCGGCGGGACAGATGAGGAAAGGACCTCGCGATGACTGCCACCCTCAGGACTGCTTCGACCAGCCGCGCCCTGGACCTGGGCCCCGCCGTGGAACTGGTTTCCAAGGAGGAGGGTCACCGCCAGCCGCTCGCCCCGGAATTCGTTTCCGCCGAGGACTTTTCGCCGCTGGAGGTCGCCTACGACTTCGGCCGGATCCGCCGGGAGGACATCGAAGCCGGGCCGAAGAACATCTGGCGGTACAAGAAGCTGCTGCCGGTGCCGTCGAACGTCGAGGAAATCCCGAACACCGAACCGGGCTGTACCAGGCTGGTGCGTGCCGACCGGCTCGCCAAGGCCCTCGGCCTGAAGCGGCTGTGGGTCAAGGACGACACCGGCAACCCCACCCACTCGTTCAAGGACCGCGTGGTCGCCGTCGCGCTGGCCGCCGCGCGGGAGTTCGGTTTCGACACCCTTGCCTGCCCTTCGACCGGCAACCTGGCCAATGCCGTGGCCGCCGCGGCGGCCCGGGCCGGCTGGCGCTCGGTGGTGCTGATCCCGTCCTCGCTGGAGCGCGCGAAGGTGCTCACCACCGCGGTGTACGACGGCAACCTCATCGCCGTCGACGGCAACTACGACGACGTGAACCGCCTCGCGACCCAGCTCGCCGCCGAGCACGACACGTGGGCGTTCGTGAACGTCAACGTCCGCCCGTACTACTCGGAGGGCTCCAAGACCCTGGCCTTCGAGGTCGCCGAGCAGCTCGGCTGGCGCCTGCCGGAGCAGATCGTGGTCCCGATCGCGTCCGGCTCCCAGCTGACCAAGGTGGACAAGGGCTTCCGCGAACTGGGCAGCCTCGGCCTGGTGGAAGAGAGCCCGTACAAGGTCTTCGGCGCGCAGGCCACCGGATGCTCCCCGGTCTCGGCCGCGTTCCGCAACGGCTACGACGTGGTGCAGCCGGTCAAGCCGGACACCATCGCGCGCTCCCTGGCCATCGGCAACCCGGCGGACGGGCCCTACGTGCTCGACACGGTCCACCGCACCGGCGGCGCGATCGAGGACGTCAGCGACGAGGAAATCGTCGAGGGCATACGCCTGCTCGCGCGGACCGAGGGCATCTTCACCGAAACCGCCGGCGGGGTCACCGTGGCGACCACCAAGAAGCTCATCGAGACCGGCAAGCTCGACCCCGAAGCGGAGACGGTGCTGCTGATCACCGGCGACGGCCTGAAGACACTGGACGCCGTCGAGGGCCGGATCGGTCCGAAGGCGACAGTGCCGCCGAACGCCGACGCCGTCCGCCAGGCACTCGAAAGCTGACCGCACGCTCACTTTCCCCTGCGTACCAACGCGAGTTCTCCCTTCTGACTGAGCACTGCCGCATCGCCGTCGGTGTCCGTGCGGGCGACGAGCGCACCACCCGCGGCCAGTGTGTCCACTGTGGACCTACTGGGGTGACCGTAGGGGTTGCCCGCACCGGCACTGACCAGTGCCACCCGCGGGGACACCGCGGCGAAGAACTGGGGCAGCGAGTAGCGGCTTCCGTGGTGTGGTGTCTTGAGCACCTCCGCGTGCAGGTCGGTGCCGTCGGTGAGCAGTGCGCTCTGGGCGAGGAGTTCGACGTCCCCGGTGAGCAGGACCCGGCCGGCCCGGGTGGTCGCCCGCAGCACCACCGAGGTGTTGTTGATCCCGGTGCCGTCGGTTTCGTCGCCCTGGCGGGGGTTCACGTAGTGCGGTCCGAGTACCTCCAAGGTGAGTCCGGGCCAGTCGAGCCGACGGCCGATGTCCAGTTCCAGCAAGGGCACGCCGTGCCGTGACGCGACTTCCGCGACCTGGCGCCACGCCCACCCGGGCATCCGTCCCGGCCCGACCGCGACCGCGCCGACGGAGCGCCCGTCGAAGACGCTGTCCAGGCCCCCGATGTGGTCGGCGTGCAGGTGGCTCAGCACCACCAGGGGAATGCGGTCGACGCCGAGGCGGCCGAGGCAGGCGTCGGCCGGGCCGGGCTCGGGACCGGTGTCGACCAGGACGGCGCGGCCGGGATCGTCCGTGGCGAGGACCTCCGCATCGCCCTGGCCCACGTCACAGGAAACGGCCACCCAGTCCGGCGGCGGCCATTGCGGTGCGATCACCCGGACCGGCACCACCACGAGCAGCACGCACACCAGTGCCAGGGCGAGCGCGATCCGCAGTGCCGGACGGCGGAAGGCGAGCACCAGCACGGCCACCACCACCGCCGCGAGGAGAGCACCCCACCAGCCCGCGGGCCATGGCAACAGCGCACCGGGCACCCGGGAGGCGTGCCGGGCCAGAGCGAGCAGCCATTCGGCTTCCGGCCCGGCCGCCAGGGCGGGTAGCCGGGCCGCCTCGGGCCAGACCGTGGCGAGCGCGGCCGTCACCACCCCCAACACGGTCGCCGGTGCGACCGCGGGCGCCGCGAGCACGTTAGCGGCGACGGACACCACACTGACCTCACCGGCCATCCCGGCGAGGACCGGCGCGGTGACCAGGAACGCGGCGAGCGGGATGGCCAGCCCCTCCGCGATCCCGGGCGGGATCCCGCGGCGGATCATGGCCGTGACCCAGCGCGGTGCCACCAGGACGAGCCCCGCGGTGGCCAGGACCGACAGGGCGAAACCGAAGTTCACGGCCATTGCGGGGTCGTAGAGCACCAGGACGCCCACCGCGGCCGCCAGCGCGGGCAGGGCCGACCGTGCCCGCCCCAGCGCCAGGGCGAGCAGGCCCACGGCGCCCATCACCCCTGCCCTCAGCACGCTCGGTTCCCCGCCGGCCAGGACCACGAAACCGACCAGGACGGCCCCCGCGACCAGTGCGGACGCCCTCGGACCCGCACGCAGCACCCGTAACAGGAGCAGCGCCGCACCCGCCACCACGGCCAGATTGCTCCCGCTGACCGCCATCAGATGGGACAGTCCCGCCTCGGTGAACTCGCGGTCCACCTGGCTGGACACCCCGCTGGTATCGCCGACGACCAGGGACGGCAGGAGCCCGGCCGCCTCCGGGGACAGCACCGAGCACGCTGCCCGGAGGGCCGCCCGCACCGACTCCGCCCTCCACTGCCACCAGGGTGCGGGCCCGATCTCGGCGGGCGGCCCGCGGACGGACACCGCGGCCACGGTCAGGGCCGACCCGCGGGGTGGCGCGAGTACCCCGCGGGCAGTGACCTCCTGCCCCGGCAGCAGCCCGGACCACTGCTGGAACGGCGCCAGGAGCACGACTCGCCCGGACGACGCGACGGGGTGACCGCGCACCTCGGCCGAAATCACCTCGGCGCCGATCACCACGCTGCTCGCCCCGGCCTGCCGGTCCGCATACCCGGCGGAACGCACGGGCCTGGGCCGCTCGGTGACGGTCACGCGCAGTTTCGCCTCGGCACCGTGGCGCGCCGGAGCACCCAGCGCGTCGTCACGGGCCGCGATCAGGCGCAGGGTCACCGGCCCGGCCAGGAGGACACCGGACACCAGTAGGGCGGCCGCCCCCGGGAAC
>NZ_VJWX01000535.1 GCF_007713715.1 Amycolatopsis rhizosphaerae | reverse complement strand
CCCCTCCCCCGCGCCCCGTGTCCGTTCCGTGAATGCGCGACGCCCCGGCACACACGGTGGTGTGCCGGGGCGTGAACGCGCCGGAGCCGGTCAGTAGGTCGGCAGGCTCGGGTCGATCTGGCGGGCCCAGGCCAGCACGCCGCCCCCGAGGTGGGTGGCGTCGGCGAACCCGGCCCGGTGCAGCGCGGCCAGCGCCTCGGCCGAGCGGGCGCCCGACTTGCAGTGCAGCACGATCGGCTTGTCCTGCGGCAGCTCCGCCAGCGCCTCACCCGAGAGGATCCGGTCCTTCGGGATCAGCTTGGCGCCCTTGATGTTGACGATCTCGTACTCGTGCGGCTCGCGGACGTCGATCAGCACGAAGTCCTCACCCGCGTCGAACTTCGCCTTCAGCTCGGCCGGGGTGATCGTGTGTGCGGCGGCCGCGTTGGCGGCGTCCTGGGACACCACACCGCAGAAGGCCTCGTAGTCGATCAGCTCGGTGATCTTCGGGGTCTCCGGGTCCTTGCGGATCTTCACCTCGCGGTAGCGCATCTCGAGCGCGTCATAGCTGATCAGGCGGCCCAGCAACGGCTCACCGATACCGGTGATGAGCTTGATCGCCTCGTTCACCATGATCGAGCCGATGGACGCGCACAGCACGCCCAGGACGCCGCCCTCGGCGCACGAGGGCACCATGCCCGGCGGCGGAGCCTCCGGGTAGAGGTCGCGGTAGTTGAGGCCCTTGCCGTTCGGCGCGTCCTCCCAGAACACGCTGACCTGGCCCTCGAACCGGAAGATCGAGCCCCACACGTAGGGCTTGCCCAGCAGCACCGCGGCGTCGTTGACCAGGTAACGGGTGGCGAAGTTGTCCGTGCCGTCCAGGATCAGGTCGTAGCCGCGGAAGATGTCGAGCGCGTTCTCCGTGGTCAGTTGCTCGTTGTGCAGCACGACGTCGACGAACGGGTTGATCTCGGCGATCGATTCCTTCGCCGAAACGGCCTTCGGCTTGCCCACGTCGGACTGGCCGTGGATGACCTGGCGCTGCAGGTTCGACTCGTCCACGACGTCGAAGTCGATCACGCCGAGCGTGCCGACACCGGCCGCGGCGAGGTAGAGCAGTGCGGGGCTGCCCAGCCCGCCGGCACCGATCACCAGGACCTTGGCGTTCTTGAGCCGCTTCTGCCCTTCCATCCCGACATCCGGGATGATCAGGTGCCGGCTGTACCTGGCCACCTCTTCCTTGGTGAGCTCGGCCGCCGGCTCCACGAGCGGCGGCAACTGGCCCGCCGGTGTTCCTGACATCGGCTCCTCCATCTCACACGGATCGCGTTGTCGCCATCCCAGTATCCACAACACGTACTCTGCCCTACGTCTTCCCCTCGTCCCACAGAATGGGATATGGGCGGGCGGATCAGTTGTGAGGAGCGGTGTCGCCGAGGTTGAGCACCGGCCAGGCATTGGGCCGGCACACCTTGTGGTCGGCGGGGACGGCCTTGGAGTTGTACGGGTCGACGGCGTTGAGCCGCGCCACGTAGTCGTTGGCCACCCCGAAGGTCTGCTGCATCATCACCGGCGCCAGCGCGCCGTTGTCCTGGCAGCCGACGTGCCCGTTGCCCAGCGCGTGCCCCACTTCGTGGTTGATCGCGTACTGGCGGTAGAGCCCCAGGTCACCGTTGAAGGCGAGGGCCGCGCGGACCCAGCGGGCCAGGTTGATGACCACGCTGCGCTGGTAGCTGCGGGTGTAGCACGAGGTCGGGTACTTGATGTCGAACCCGCACAGGTTGGCCTGCTTGGTGGTGGCCGGGCTGGTCAGGCGCACCCGGAAGTCCGGGCTCGGGTAGTCCGCCCCCACGCGCTGCAGGCTGACCTTCCCGGTACCGGTCCAGCTCTGCGGGCTGGACAGGGTGGCCTCGACGGCGGCCGCGAACGAGTCGTCGCCGCTGTAGTCGGACGGATCGACGCCGTCCTCGACCTCGATCGTGTAGTGGTAGAGCTTCCCGGCCGTCCCGGCGCGCTTCCCCGCGTCACCAGTGGGCGGGATGACGTGCCAGGTGCCCTTGCCCGCTTCGGTGTAGTGGCCGCCGTCGGGCAGGTCGGCGGTGGGCACGTTGAGGTCGGCGGGCAGTGCCGGCTTCTCCGCCGGTCCGGATTCCGCCGGTGCGGCGTCGCCCCCGGCGCTCGCCGCACCCGCGCCCGCCGCCTGCCTCGGCGGGGAGGTCGCGGTGTTGAACACCACGAGCGCGGTGATCACCAGCAGGATGGGCAGGACGTACACGCGCCAGCCGTAGGTCTTGAAGACCGAGCGGGCCTTGCCGCGTTCCGCGCGGGCCTTGCGCGCCTGCTCCGGATCCTGCTCGAGCTGCGGTTCGGGCTTCCAGGAGGCGCTGAGCGGCTCGGCGGTGGTCCGGCGGCGCCCCGGGCGGTACCGCTCTTCGCTCAGCCTGTGCACCTCGGCGACGGAAGAACGGGCGCCCCGTGGGTACTGAGCCCGCTTCTCGTCGCTTCGCGCGCCGTTCGTCGCCCGGTTCACGCACCCCAGAGTGCCATATCCGAACGGTGATGCGACGGCGACCGTCCGATCACGGACCGGATTCGCACCACCCGGATGGCCTACCACTCTCCCGTGGTGACCCGTTCCCACATACCCAGGACCGCTTTCGCTACGGCAATCGGGCGTTCCATCTGCGCTACGTGACCGGTCCTCGGCAACACCAGCAAACGCCCCTTCGGCAGCACCGTCGCGGTGCGCGCGGCATACCGGACCGAGATCACCTTGTCTTCGGTGCCCCACACCACCAGTGACGGGGCCGCCACTTTCGGTGCCACCGACCAGAGGGACGCCGGTCCGCGCGCGAACCAGGTCCGGAAGATGCCGAGCGTGCTGCGGGACATCGCGGCCTCGGCCCAGGCGAACTCGGCCCGCGCGAGGTGTTCCTCGGCCAGTTCGTCCAGACGGTGTTCGGGGAAGGAATCCGGATCCGCGAAACACAGCTTGATCACCTGCGCCGCCCGCTCGCGCGGGCCGAACGCGGCCAGCCTGCGCCGCACCGGCCGCCCGATCAGCGGCAGGTAGGCCAGCGCCATCATCGGATCCGACAAGCGGCGCGGGTCGGGCCGCAGATCGGGCATCGCCGGGGAGATCAGGGTGAGGGTGCGCACCAGTTCCGGCCGCCGGGCGGCGACCAGCAGGGCGATCGCCCCGCCCATCGAATTGCCCACCAGGTGCACCGGCCCCGCGTCCAGCCCGGCCAGGAACGTCGCGAGCACCTCGGTGTGCGCGTCGAGGCTGTAGTCGAACCCGTCCCTCGGCTCGGAGAACCCGAAACCGGGCAGGTCGGTGGCGAGGCCGTCGGCGAACGGCGAGAGCAGCGCGGCCAGGTCCGTCCAGTTCGTGGCGGAACCACCGAGGCCGTGCACGTAGACGACCTTGGTCTCGCCCTGGCCGGGGGTGCGGCGCACGTGCAGCGACACGCCGCCGGAGGTTTCGACCCCGCCCGGCCACGGCCGCTGCCGGGGATCCAGTTCGGGCAGTGGGGTGGCAGACAGCGGCACATGGGTGAGGGGCACCCGATCGCCTGAGCCGGCCCCCTCGCGGGTTGGCACTGTGTCCGTCATTCCATCAGGATGCCTATCCGGCCCCAGCCTTGGCGAGTCGACGGTACCGGCTAGTAATCTCGAACGGTCTCAACCGGGGAGGAAGCATGACGGAGATCGCGCCGGTACAGCAGCGAGGTGTGCGGCTGCCGCGCACCGAGCGGCGGGCACAACTACTCGCCGCGGCCCAGCGCGTTTTCTCGGCCAACGGCTACCACGCCGCCGCGATGGACGAGATCGCCGAGCAGGCCGGTGTCTCCAAACCCGTGCTGTACCAGCACTTCCCCGGCAAACTCGACCTCTACATCGCACTGCTGGAAAGCCACGTCGACGAGCTCGTCGGCCGGGTGCAGGAGGCGCTGGCCTCCACCACCGACAACAAGCTGCGGGTGCAGGCCGCGGTCGGCGCGTTCTTCGACTTCGTCAACGGCGACGCGGGCGCGTTCCGGATGGTGTTCGAGTCCGACCTGCGCGGCGAACCCGCGGTCCAAGAGGCCGTGGACCGCGCCACCTCGGCCAGTGTGGACGCCATCACCGAGACCATCACCTCCGACGCCGGTCTCGACGAAGAGAAGGCGCGCCTGCTGGCCGTGGGCCTGGTCGGTCTGAGCCAGGTCAGCGCGCGCTTCTGGCTCGCCCACCACAGCACGATGAGCCGTGAGGACGCGGTCGCGCTGACCGCCACCCTCGCCTGGCGCGGTATCGGCGGCGGCTTCCCCCTCCAGCAGACCCCGGCCCGCTAGCACCCCAGCACGCGGGGAACGGGCCGTTCAGTCCGCGGCCTGGTCGAGCAGGGCGCGGAGGCGGGAAGCGACTCCGACGGGACGTTCGTAGGTGAGCTCGTGGCCCGCCTCCGGGAACAGCACGAACTCGGCGTGCGGCAGCTCCCCGGCGAGAACCCGGGCATGCGGCAGCGGCGTGATCCGGTCCCGGTCACCAGCCAGGATCACGGCCGGGGTGTCGCGCAGGGTGGCCAGCGCCGCCCGCCGGTCGTGCTGCGACATCGAGTCGCGGAACCCGCCCACACTGCTCGGATGCGCCCGCAGGACCTGCGCCGTCATCGCCCGCACGTCCGCCCGGCGCGCCTTCCTGCCGAAGGCCAGCCACTTCGTCACGGGCCGGGCGGCCACCGCCGGTACCGGGACGAATTCCTTCGCGTACCGGGACAGCCGCCGGGCC
>NZ_VJWX01000534.1 GCF_007713715.1 Amycolatopsis rhizosphaerae | reverse complement strand
TAGTCCAGGTACGGGACAGAGAGTGCCGGGTGCCGGGGTGTCACCGCCCGGTCCAGGCCTGCGACCTCGACCACGTCGAACCCTGGGCCCAGGGCGGCAACACCCACCGCACCAACCTCTGCGGCCTGTGCCGCCGGGATCACCGGTTGAAGGACGAACCCGGCTGGCAGCACCGCATGACCGGAACCGGGGTCCTGGAGATCACCACCCCGGCCGGTCGCACCTACCGCAACGAACCCGAACCCCTGAGTCAAATGCCGAGTGATTTCATCAAGCCCGCCAAGCAGACTGCGTGGCAGGTAACTGATCGCGTTGTTCGTGCTTGATCGTCCATAGCGCCGGCCGGGCGGGCAGGAACCACGATGGCCCGCCCGCACCTCGTAATCCCGCCGCAGCCCCGTGACCAGTTACTGAGGCTGATGCCCTCGCCCTGACTCCACACCTCAGGGGCGGAGGGCGGACAGGGGCAGGCGGCGGAAGGTGATGGTTTCGTAGGGGCTCGCCGGGCCGGTCTCGTAAAGCAGGCCGATCGTGTCCGCGTCGGCCTGCACGAGGTCGGAGTAGGCGGCGGGCAGGCCGGACACCGCCTGGACGGCGGTCCAGGTGACACCGTCGTCCACGCTCGCGCGGATCGTCATCGCGGCCCGCGCCGACGGATCGGCCGGTCCCGCGTAGAGCAGCGGCGCGTGCCGCTCGCGGGGCTGGAGCACGCTGCCCGCCACCACCGGTCCGGCGAGGGTGTCCTGCGGCGCGAACGGCGCGTCCAGCGTGGTGCCGCCGTCGCTGGAGTAGGCATCCACGCGGTTGCCAGGGGCGGTGCCGTTCTGGTCCCGCGCGTTGAAGTACAGCCTGCCGTCCTCCAGTTGCGCCACGGTCGTCTCGTTGACGTTGACGTACCCGTCGGGATTGTCGTCGACGTAGCCGATGTGCCAGGTCACCCCGTGATCGTCGCTGTAGATGTCATGGCCCCCGTAGTACTTCGCTTCGGTGCCCAGATCGGCCGAACCGGCGGGCGGGGCGATCGAATGATTGGCGGGCACCACGATCCGCCCGGCGTGCGGCCCACCGCGGAGCACCACCGGCCGCATCGTGGCGTACCAGCGCCAACCGTCCGGTTTGGTCTCCGCGGTGATCTCGCGCGGCGCACCGAAGGTCCTGCCGTCGTCGTCACTGGTCTGCACGAACACCCGGCGCGACTGCTCCGGCGCCACCGTGCCCTGCATGATCTGCTTCTCGGTGACCGCCCCCGAGTTGTACGAGGTGACCAGCACGATCCGCCCGGTCGCCGGGTCCAGCGCGGGCGCCGGGTTGCCCCGGGTGTTCCCGTCACCGTCGGCGACCACCTGCGTCGGCGACCACGTGCAGCCACCGTCGGCGGAGCGGCGCAGGACCACGTCGATGTCGCCGGAGTCGGCGGTGCCGCCGTGGCGGCCCTCGGCGAAGGCGAGCACCGAACCGTCGGCCGCCTTGATCACCGCGGGGATCCGGTAGCTGGCGTAACCGCCGGTGCCCGCGGCGTAGGGCACCGAAACCGTGCAGCGGCCGGGAGTGCTGGACGCCACGGGTGCGGTGAGCACACTCAGCGCGCAGACCGCGACCGCGGTGAAGGCCGTTTTCATCCGTCGTTCCCTTCCTGGGCGGGCAGAATCCGGTCGAACGGCAGGCGCAGCACCTCACCGGCGCGCACATCGGCGTTGGCGGTGCGGATCCGGTCCAGCTCGCCGGTGCCGAGCGCCCGCGAATACAGGCGCACCTCGTCGAGCGAGCCGTCGAGGTGGTAGGCGCCGTCGAGCCGCTCGCCCAGCTGGATCTGGAACGAGACGGTCTGGCTGACCGATCCGGCGGGCGACGGTCCCGAGGCGGCGGGCACGCCGTCCACCCACATCGCGAGCCGCCCGGCCGACCGTTCCAGTGCCACGTGGTGCCACGCCCGGTCGTCGTACGCCCCGGCGGTGGCGATCGACGCCGTGCCCTGGGGAGTGGTCAAGCCAGCGATCAGGCGGTGGTTGGCGGGTTCACCGCGCAGCCACGCCTGGGGCGCGGTGGCGCCCATACCGCCGAGCCAGATCAGCACCTGGTTGCCCTTCGCGGCGCCGTAACGGAACCAGGCACTCCAGGTGAAGTCGCCGTCGCCGGGCGGCTGGGCACTGTCGTAGGGCACCCGGACGAAGTCGTCGGCACCGTCGAGGTTCAGCGCGGACCCGAACCGCCCGCCGGTGAGCACGGCACCGCCGAGCACACGCCCGTCGGAATGCCGCCCGGACCCGTCCGGGGTGCGCGGACCGGCGGAGTTCCGCCACCCAAGGTACTGCTCGTCGAACCGGGCGAACCGGATCTCGTCCCGAGCGTCGACCGCGCCGCCCTCGTAGAGCAGCCCGATTTCGGCGTCCTGTGTGGACGGATCGGACAGCTGCACCAGGTCGGAGTAACCCGACCAGTCCGAGGTGATCCTCGTGCCCTGCTCGGCGTCCTCCCAGGTGCGGCCGCCGTCGTAGGAGGACCGGATGGTCATCCAGCGCCGCCGGTCGGTGTCCGCGGGCGAGGAGAACAGGATCCGGTCGCCGCGCCCTTCCCGGTGCAGCCTCAGCACCGAGCCCTGCACCATCGGCGTCACCAGGTCGGGCAAGGTGGTGAACGGGGTGCTGAAACTCTCCCCGCCGTCCCGGCTGATCGCGTAGTCGCGGTTGCCGAGGTCGGTGCCGCTCTGCTCGCGCCCGGCCGCGTAGATCGACCCGTCGGCCAGCTCGGTCAGGCTCAGCTCGGACGGCTTCTGCCGGAACGTCCCGCCCGCCGGGAACGGGAAGGTGTCCACGGCGCCGATGTGCCAGCTCACCCCGTGATCGTCGCTGTAGACCAGCGCGCCGTGATTGGCGATCGGCTGGGTCCCGTTGCTGGTTTCCGCGTTGACCCCGAAAACGAGGCGACCGGCGTGCGGGCCACGGGTCAGCTGGAGGGCGTGCCCCGGGCCGGAGGCGTACCAGTAGTCCCACGAGGGCAGTGACGCCTCGGCGCCGAGGTCCCGCGGCGCCGACCAGGTGAGGCCGTCGTCGTCGCTGTACTGCAGGTGCGGCGTGCGCGGGCAGGGCGCGGCGCAGCCCTTGCTGTCGGTCCGCCCGGCGTTGTAGGTGGTGATCAGCAGGATGCGCCCGGTGGTCCGGTCCACGATCGGGACCGGGTTGCCGTGGGTGTCGCCGTCGCCGGCGTTCACCACGCTCATCGGCGTCCACGTCCGCCCGCCGTCCACCGACCGCTTCAGCACGACGTCGATGTCCCCGGCGTCACCGCAGTTGTCCACGCGGCCCTCGGCGAAGGCGAGCAGCGCGCCGCGGGTGGTGCGCGTGATCGCCGGGATCCGGAAGCAGCTGTAGCCGGGGTCCTGGCTCGCCTTGAACAGCACGGTCTGGTCGAGGTGCCCGGCGGTGGCGGCCGTGGCACCCGCGGACAGCGGGACCATCGCGGCGGCCGTCGTCATCAGCGCCAGCGCCAGCCGCAGTGGAGTACGCACCGAACGGTTCACGCCAACTCCCCCTCCCCGATCCCGGCCTCGGCGAGCTTCTCGCCGATCCGCGCGAGCTCGTCTTCCGACAGCGGCAGCTGCGGGGGCGCCAGCACGGCGTCGGCGATGACCCCGCGCATCTTCATGGCCGCCTTGAACGCACCGAGCGCCGCCGAACCTCGCCCCATCCGGTGCGGCGGGGCGACGTCGACGATGGTGAACAGCTTCAGCAGGCGCTCCTGCTCCGCCCTGGCGGCGGCGAGATCTCCCGACCGGACGTGCCGGTGGATGGCGACATACCCTTCGGGGTCCACATTGGCCAGTCCGGGGACCGCACCGTCGGCACCGAGTTCCAGTGCCCAGTCGACGAGCAGTTCCGAGCCGGTGAACACGGCGAAGGAGCCGAGGCCGCGCTCCCGTCTGCCCTGCAGGACATACCGGAACCCGGCCTCGTCCCCGCTGGAGTCCTTGAGCCCGGCGATCACCTCCTCCTCGGCCAGGCGCAGCACCAGCTCGCGGTCCAGGTGCGAGTGCACGGCCACCGGGATGTCGTAGGCGAGGATCGGCAGCCCGGTGCGTTCCCGCAGCAACCGGTAGTGGCGCTCGACCTCGGCGACGTGGGTCCGGGTGTAGTAGGGCGCGGTCACCACGACCGCGTCGGCGCCCGCCTCCTCGGCCACCCTGACGTGCTCGGCCACCCTGAGGGTGGTCATGTCGATGCATCCGGCCAGCACCGGCACGCGGCCGTCCACATGCGACACCGTGGTTTCGATGACCGTCCGGCGCTGTGCGTCGGGCAGGAAGGCCACCTCGCTGGAGGATCCGAGGATGAACAGGCCGTGCACGCCCGCCTCGAGCTGGAAGTCGATGGCGCGGCGCAGGGAATCGGTGTCGATGCCGAAATCGTCGCGGAAGGGGGTGCACAGCGGCGGGATGATGCCGGACAACGGCGTTGGGGTCATGAAACGGTCACTCCGGTTTCCTCGCTTTCGGTGGTGCCGCCCGCCGCGCCGCCCGTGCCCGGGGTCTCCGGGTGGTAGCAGCGGTAGCCGTGACGGCCTGACTCGTCGGCTGATTCGTCGATAATGGACAGTGGGGGTGGTTCCAGTGCGCAGCCCACATCCGCCCTGGGGCACCGGGTGCGGAACGCGCAGCCGCTGGGCGGTGCGGTGGCCGAGGGCACGGGACCGGTCAGCACGACGGGCTCGGCGGGGTGCAGCAGGCTCGGTGTGGCGGAGAACAGTGCCCTGGTGTAGGG
>NZ_VJWX01000533.1 GCF_007713715.1 Amycolatopsis rhizosphaerae | reverse complement strand
GGATGGAGTCGCCGCCGAGGGTGAAGAAGTTGTCGTGGCGGCCGACGCGGTCGAGGTGCAGGACTTGTGCCCAGATCTCGGCGAGGGTCTTCTCGGCGTCGGTTTCCGGTGCCACATAAGGGTGTTCGGGTTCCAGTTGGTCGGGCGCGGGTGCGGGCAGGGCGTGGCGGTCGAGCTTCCCGTTGCGGGTCAACGGCATGCGCTCGAGCCGGAGGATCGCTCCCGGGACCATGTAGTCGGGAAGGGATCGCGCACACCACTCGCGGAGCTCGGAAGTGCGGGTGTCCGGTCCGGATACGACGTAGGCGCACAGCCGGAGCGTCCCGGCGTCGCGGCGGGCGAGCACGACAGCCTCGCGCACCGCCGGATGACGCCGCAGAACGGCTTCGATCTCGCCGGGCTCGACGCGGAAACCCCGCAGCTTGACCTGGTCGTCGATGCGGCCGAGGAAGGTGAGCGTTCCGTCGCGCAGGAACCGGCCGCGGTCGCCGGTGCGGTACAGCCGGGCACCGGGCTCGCGTGCGAAGGGGTCGGGAACGAACCGGTCCGCGGTGAGCCCCGGCTGTCCGGCGTACCCGCGCGCGAGGCCGGGGCCGCCGATGTGGATTTCCCCGGGGACACCGGGCGGGCAGGGCCGCAGGTCCGGGCCCAGGACGTGAACCCGGTGATTGGCGAAGGGACGTCCCAGATGCGGCTGGGGATCGTCCACGGTGCACTCGCCGATGGTGGCGCCCACGGTGGTCTCCGTGGGGCCGTAGCCGTTGAGCAGCCGGCGTCCCGGCGCCCAGGCGCGGACCACCTCGGCGGTCAGAGCCTCGCCGGTGGAGGTGAGGACCTCCAGGTACGGCGCGCATTCGGGCGGGAGCGCGGCCAGCACCGCCGGGGCGAGCGTGGCCTGTGTGATGGCCTGCTCGTCCAGCAGCGTCTCGAGCCGGGGGCCCGGCAGCCGTTGTTCACCGGTAGCGACGCAGAGCGCACCGCCGAACGGCAGCGCCATCGCGAGGTCCCAGAAGGACGCGTCGAAACTGAAGGACGCGAGCTGGAGGGTCCGGCTCCGTGCGGTGGGCTCGACGGTCCCGGCCTCGACCGTGACGAGGTTCGCCAGGCCGCGGTGCGCCATCAACGTCCCCTTGGGACGGCCGGTCGAACCGGAGGTGTAGATCAGGTAGGCCAGGTCGTCGGGGCGGGGGCCGTCCGGGAGGCCCGACGAGTCCGCCGCGGCGATCTCCGCGGCCTCCTCGTCGAGACGGAGCACGGTCGCGGTGTGCGCGGGCAGGCCTTCGCTCAGGTCGCCGGTGGTGATCACGACGGAAACACCGCTGTCGGCGAGCGTGTACGCGAGCCGGTCCGCCGGGAGGGCGGTGTCCAGTGGCAGGTAGGCGCCGCCGGCCTTGAGCACGGCCAACAGCGCCACGAGCGAGCCGGCCGAGCGTTCGAGGAACACCGCCACCCGCGTTTCGGCCGCGACACCCCTGGCACGCAGCACGCGGGCGAGCCGGTTCGCGTGGGCGTCGAAGGCGGCGTAGGTGAGCTGCCGGTCCCCGCACACGATCGCGACCGCGTCCGGGGTCCGCGCGACCTGCTCCTCCACCAGCTGGTGGAAACACCGGTCGTGGCGGTACGGCGCGTCGGTGGCGTTCCAGTCGGTGAGCCAGGCCCGCTCGTGCCCGCCGAGCAGCGGCACCTCGCCCACCCGCCGGCCGGGATCCTCGGTCATGGCTTCGAGCAGGCGCACGAAACGCCCGGCGAACAGCCGCACGGTGTCCTGGTCGAACAGGTCGGTGTTGTACTCCACCGAGCACCGCAGCTGTCCGTCCCGCTCGCTCAGGGAGAACGCGAGGTCGAAGCGGGACGTGCCGGGGTCGATGTCCACTTCGGTCGCGGTGCAGCCGGGCAGGCCGAGATCCGCCGTCCCGGTGTTCTGCAGCGCGAACAACACCTGGAACACCGGGTTGTAGCTCAGATCCCGCTCCGGCCGCAGGACGTCGATCATCAGCTCGAACGGGACTTCCTGATGGCCGTAGGCGTCGAGGCAGGTTTCGCGGACGCGCTCGAGGAGCTTCCGGAAACTGGGGTCGCGGGGAAAGCGCACGCGCAGTGGAAGCGTGTTGGCGAAGTAGCCGACCAGGTGCCGGGTGTGCGGGTGGGCACGGTTGGCGACCGGGGTGCCGATGGTGATGTCGTGCTCATGGGTGTGCCGGTGGAGCAGCGCGGCGTACGCGGTGAGCAGCACCATGTACGGCGTGGCGTCGTGCTCGCGAGCGAGCTTGCGCAGCGCCTCGTGGAGGCCGGTGGGAACGGTGAACGTGTGGGTGGCGCCGTGGAACCGCTGGGTGGCCGGGCGTGGCCGGTCGGTGGGCAGTTCGAGCAGCGCGGGAGCGTCGGCGAGATGCTCCCGCCAGAACGCCAGATGCTCCTCCGCGGCACCGCTTTCGAGCCAGTTGCGTTGCCAGAGCGTGTAATCGGCGTAGTGGACGGGAAGGACGGGAAGCGGCTCCGGCGATCCGCCATAGACGGCGGCCAACTCGGTGAACAGCACACGGAGGGCCCAGCCGTCGAACACGATGTGGTGCCCGACGAGCACGAGCAGCTGCTCCTGGTCGGCGAGGCGCAGTACGGAGGCCCGCAGGAGTGGGCCGTGCCGGAGGTCGAAAGCGCGCCGCACGATGCCAGTGGCGGCCTCCCGTGCCGTTTCGGGCCGGTCCCGCAGGTCGGTGACCGGGATCTCGATCCGGCAGTGGTCCGCGATCGCCTGGAACGGGCGGCCATCCTCGACGCCCACACTCGTGCGGAGGGCCTCGTGCCGCGCGACCACGGTGTTCAGAGCGGCTTCGAGCGCGGCGACGTCGAGCGGCCCGGCCAGCCGGAGGACCATCGGCGCCGCGTAGGCCGCGGTACCCGGGACCAGTTGTTCGAGGAACCAGAGCTGCCGCTGGGTGTGGGAAAGCGGGACACGCGCGGTGTCGCGGCGCGGCACCAGCGCGGGGACACCGCGCGCCGGGGATTCCGACGGCTCGCCGATCTCTCCCGCCAGTGCCGCGAGATCGGGCGTGGCGAGGACGTCGCGCACCGGGACGTCGACGCCGAACGCCTCCTGGATCCGGCTCCGCAGCTGTGTGGCGATGAGCGAATGACCGCCGAGGGCCAGGAAGTTGTCCTCCCGTCCCACGGGCGTTACTCCGAGGAGGTCGGACCAGATCTCGGCCAGCGCGTGTTCAAGCGGCGTTCGTGGTGCCCGGTAAGGGTTTTCCGCGTCGCGGCCGGACGGGGGAGAGGGCAGGGCGCGCCGGTCCGTCTTGCCGTTGGCGGTGAGCGGGAACCGGTCGAGGCCGACGAACGTGGTGGGCACGAGGTAGCCGGGCAGCCGTTCCGCACAATGGGCCCGCAGCGGCGGGGTGGCGACGGCGGGCGTGACGTACGCGGTGAGCCGCGGGGTGCCGGAGACGTCATCACAGAGCAGGACCGCGGCGTCGGTGACGGCGGGATGGGCACGAAGCACGGCTTCGATCTCGCCAGGTTCGATCCGGTAGCCGCGGAACTTGATCTGGTCGTCGACTCGGCCCAGAAAGCCGAGCGCGCCGTCCGGTTCGACGCGCACCAGATCGCCGGTGCGGTAGAGCCGTGCGCCCGCGACGCGGCCGAAGGGATCGGGGACGAACCGTTCAGCCGTGCGCGCGGGACGTTCCCAGTAGCCGCGGGCCAGCCCGTCCCCGCCGAGGTACAGCTCACCGGGCTCGCCGTCGGGCACCGGCCGCATGTCCGCGTCGAGGACGTGGACCCGGGTGCCCTCGATGGCGTGGCCGATGGTCACCGGGCGCCCCGGTTCGCAGGTGGCCACTGTGGACCAGATGGTGGCCTCGGTGGGGCCGTACAGGTTCCGGAACCGCCGCCCCGGCGCCCAGCGTGCCACGAGCGCGGGCGGGCACGCCTCGCCGGCCACGGTCAGCGTCTTCAGTGTGGGCAGCGACGCGGGTGGCAGCACGGTCAGCGAGGACGGGGGCAACGTCGCGATCGTGACGGCCTGTTCGTCGAGGAGGTTCGCCAGCTCGGGACCGGGCAGCAGGCGGTCCGGCTCGGCGAGGCAGAGTGTTCCGCCCGAGCCCAGCGCCATGACCAGCTCGAAGATGGACGCGTCGAAGCTCGGCGAAGCGAACTGCAGCATCCGGCAGCCGGGGCCGGGTGCGAACTCGATGTCCTGCGCCCTGGCCAGCGCCGGGATACCGCGATGGGTCACCACGGTGCCCTTGGGCGTGCCGGTGGAACCCGACGTGTAGATGACGTAGGCGGAACTGTCGGGAAAAGTGCGGCGTGGCAACGGTCGGTCGTCCTGCCGCAGGATCTCGTCCCGTTCCCCGCCGAGGCGGACGACGCGTGCCGTGGTGGTGGGGAGGTCCGGCGGCGGTCCGTCTTCGGTGAGCAGCACTTCGGCCCGGCAGTCGGCGAGCATGTACGCCAGCCGTTCGGCCGGGTACGCCGGATCCAGCGGCACGTGGACACCGCCCGCTTTCATGACGGCCAGCAGGCCGATCACCGCGGCCGGCGAGCGCCGCATACACACGCCCACCCGCACCTCGGGGCCCACACCGAGGCCGCGCAGGTATCCGGCGAGGCGGTTGGCCCGCGAGTCCAGTGCGGCGTAGGTCAGCACCTCGTCACCGAAGGAGAGCGCGACGGCGTCGGGCCGCAGCGCGGCTTGGGCGGCGGCCAGTTCGGGAAGGCCGCCGTCGTCGAACAACGCGGGCGGGAGCGTGACGGTC
>NZ_VJWX01000532.1 GCF_007713715.1 Amycolatopsis rhizosphaerae | reverse complement strand
CCCGCTCGATCACGGCGGTCGACGAGTCGATCACCATCCCGCAGTTCCGGCTGCTCGTTGTGCTGGAGAGCCGGGGGCCGCTGAAGCTGACCACACTGGCCGAGTACCTCGCGGTCAACCCCTCCACCGCCACCCGCATGGTCGACCGGCTCGTGGCCGCGGACCTGGTCAGCCGGGAGGCCAACCCCGCCTCGCGGCGTGAGCTCGTCGTGTCGCTCACCGAAACCGGGGCGGCGGTCGTGGCCGAGGTGACCCAGCGGCGGCGCGCGGAGATCACCCGCATCGTCGCCCGCATGCCGATCACCACCCGACGCGGACTCGTGCGCGCGCTCACCGCGTTCACCGAAGCCGGGGACGAGCCCTCCCTCCGCGACGGCACCGACACCCTGTGGGTGTGACGTCCTTCCTCTTACGGGTAAGGCCGACTGCCGGCCGGATCAGCGCCGGAAGCAGTTCTTCGTCGAGTTGCCACGACCGGGAAGATAGTCCTTTTTGGTGGGTAAAGTGCGATTCCCCTGCCCGATCGGCCGGTGATGCCGGTCGGCTGAGTTCGCGTGACGGCCGGGTTCTATCGTAGGTCGCCATCATTGATGGTCTCGGCAAGTGTTGCCTGATGCAACAGTGACTTTGGGGTGAAGCCGATCAATGCTCGGCCAAGGAAGGACCGTTCGTGCGAGACGTGCTCGACTGGTCGCTGGTGTACGGGGTGCTGCCCGCGGTACTCAGCGGCTTCGGCGTGCTGGCCGGCGTGCTGCTGCTCGCCCGGCGGCGCCGGACCTGGTGGCTGCGGGTGGTGCCGCTGCTGGCCGGAGCGGCGGCGGTGGTGACGTTGGCTTCCGCGTGGGTGGTGGATGTGGCCTGGCGGCCCTTTCCGGACCCGGTTCCGTGGCGCGTTGTGGCGTGGTGCGGGGTGGGCGTGTTCGCGATCGCCCTGGCGATCGCGTCCTTTCCGGGGACCCGGTGGTGGCGTCGCGGTGGCGCCGTGGCCGCCGCGGTGCTCGTGCTGCTCACCTGCGCGGTGAAGATCAACGCCTATTACGGCCAGTTCCCGACGCTGCGGACGGTGTTCGGGCTGCCGTCGGCCGACCAGGTCGCCTTCGCCGACAACGCGGCGTGGGTCGCGTCGCCGTTCCTTCCGCAGCCCGGGAAGGCCATGCTGGACGGGTGGGTGCCCCCGGCGGACATGCCGGGTCACGGCGCCGTCAGCCAGGTGCGCATCCCGCCCGCCGTGTCCGGTTTCGCCGCGCGGGACGCCTACGTGTACCTGCCCCCGGCGTACCTGACCGCGCACCGGCCCCTGCTGCCCGTCCTCGTCCTCCTGCACGGACAACCGGGAGCACCGGTGGACTGGATCGACGGCGGCAGGCTGGGGGACATGATGGACGGCTTCGCCTCCGCCCACCACGGGCTCGCCCCGGTGGTGGTCGTCGCCGACGACACCGGCACCGAACTGGGCAATCCGCTGTGCCTGGATTCCCGGCTCGGCAACAGTGAGAGCTACCTGACCGTCGACGTGCCGGACTGGATCAAGAAGACGCTGCAGGTCGACCAGGACAGCCGGCACTGGGCGGTGGCCGGGTTCTCCTACGGCGGCACGTGCTCGCTCCAGCTCGCGCTGCGCAGGCCGGACCTGTTCCCGACCTTCGTCGACATCTCCGGCCAGACCGAGCCGACGCTGGGCACGAGGTCCTCGACGGTGCAGGAGGCCTTCGGCGGGGACGAATCCCGGTTCCGCGCGGTGAACCCGGCCGACGAGGTGGCGGCGAGGACCTATCCCGGCACGGCGGGGATGATCACCGCCGGTGACGCGGACGGCGAGTACCTCCCGCAGCAGCAGGAGGTCTACGCGTACTGCCGCCGCGCCAGGCTGGACGTCGGCTGGCTGGAGGTGCCGGGCGGGCACACGTGGCAGGCGTGGGGCGCGGGCCTCGAGCGGTCGCTGGGCTGGCTGGCCGTGAGAACGGGGCTGGTCGCCCGGTGATGAGCGAGCGACACGGCCGGTTTCGCGGCGCGGCAAGGGTACTGGCCCGGCTCCGGTTCACGGTCGGCTTCCTCGTGGTGATGTGGACCGTGGGGCTGGTGACCGGCACGGTCCGGTCCGGCCCGCGGGGAGCACTCCTGCACGCGGTCGGGTTCGGCATGCCTTCGTTGCTGGGGGGCCGCTGGTGGACCGTGATCAGCTCGGTGTGGTGGGCCGGCGGGCTGGCGCAGTACCTCGGTGTCACCGTCGTGGTCGGACTGTTGTGCGGGCTGGCCGAACGCCAGATCGGCACCGTTGCAACCGCTGCCGCGTTCTTTTCCGCCTATGTCGGCGGTGCGCTGCTTTCCCTCGGCGTGGTGGCCGCCGGGGTCTTCGGCGGGGACCCGTGGTCGGCGCGTCTGGCGGAGATGGTGGTGGTCACGCCTTCGGCGGCGGCGTTCGGCGCGGGGATGGCGGCGAGTGCCGCGCTCACCCCGGTCTGGCGCAGGCGGCTGCGGCTGACGTTGATCACGACCATGACGATGCTGACGCTGTACGCCGGGGCGCTGCAGGCCCTGATCCGGCTCTGCGCGGGGCTCGTCGGCCTCGCCCTCGTCCCCTTGCTGGTCCCTCGCGACCGGCGTCCGGCCGGGGTGGCGGCGTCCCGGGTGGAGGAGCGGTTCCTGATCGCGATGCTGGTCGCGGCCTCCGCGATCGGGCCGCTGGTGGCCACCACCCCGCTCACACCAGGCGGGCCGCCGCTGTCCATCCTGCAGTACCTGCTCACCGCGCCGCATCCGTCGGCCGCGGACGTGTCGCTGGCCTGTGGGGATCCCTCGATGGCGGACGTCTGCGGTCAGCTTCGGGCCGCGCTGAGGCTGGACGGTGCCGGGTCGGCGGTGCTGTCCGTCATCCCGGCGCTGATCATGGGCGTGATGGCGGAAGGGTTGCGCCGTGGCCGCCGGTTCGCCTGGTGGGGCGCGCTGGGGGCGAACTCCGCGTTGACCGTGTTCGGTCTGTTCCTGCTTCCCTCGGCGCTCGCCGCCGAAGCCGGTCTGGGTTCCCTTCGCGACTGGAGCGCGGTCGCGGTGCCGCTGGTGCAGCCGGCGCTGATCATCGTGTTGCTCGTGGCGCACCGGTCCAAGTTCGATGTGCGTGCGCCCCGCGGCGCTTACCGGCATCTCGGGATGGTGCTCGGGACGACGTGGCTGGCGTGCGCGGTGCTCTATGTGGCCGGGGCCTACGCGGTGCGCGACCAGTTCGACCACCCGCCCGGTCTTTCCGGGATCCTCGTCGACCTGCCGCTGCGCTTCGCGCCCCCGGACTACCTCGGTGAGCTTCCGATCACGTTCCTGCCGCTGGGCGGGCTCGCGGTCGTGTTCTACGAGTGGACCGGCGTCGTCTTCTGGTGCGTGGCGCTCGCAGGATGCGCGCTCACCTTCGTGCGGGCCAGAATCGACGCACCTCCCACCGACCGCGCCCGGGCTCGCGCCCTGTTGCACCGCTACGGCGGCACCTCGACGTCCCACATGATCACCTGGCCGGGGCACGGCTACTGGTTCTCCGAGGACGGGCAGGCGGTCATCGCCTACCGGGTGAGATCGGCGGTCGCGCTCACCACCGGCGGGCCGGTGGGCGAACCGGACGCCTGCCGCACCGCGAGCAGGCAGTTCGCCCGCTACTGCGCCTCCCAGGGCTGGACGCCGTGCTTCTACGCCATCACCGACGCCCTTCGAACCGACCTCGGGGCGGGCTGGCGCGCGGTCCAGGTCGCCGAGGAGGCCGTCGTCCGGCTGGGACAGCTGCACTTCCGCGGCAAGAAGTTCCAGGACGTGCGCACCGCGCTGAACAAGGCGAAGGCGCTGGGCATCGAGGCGCACCGGATCCGGTACCGCGACGCCTCGCCGCGGCTCGCGGAACAGATCCGGCGGCTTTCGGCCGAATGGCTGGCGAACAAGCGGCTTCCCGAGATGGGCTTCACCCTGGGCACCGTCGAAGAACTCGCCGACGACGACGTGTGGTGCGTCGTCGCCGTCGACCCGGCGGGAAACCTGCACGGGGTGACCAGCTGGCTGCCCGTCCGCAGGGACGGCCGGATCATCGGCTGGACGCTGGACCTCATGCGCCGGTCTCCGGCCGCCTTCCCCGGCGTGATGGAATTCCTCATCGCGACCATGGCACTGTCCTGCCGGTCCGAAGGGGTGGAGGTGCTGAGCCTCTCCGGGGCGCCGCTGGCCCGGATGGACCGCGGCGAACGGCGCGACCTGCTCCAGCGATTCCTCGATTTCGTCGGGCTGCGGCTGGAGCCGGTCTACGGGTTCCGCTCGCTGCTCGCGTTCAAGGCGAAGTTCCGGCCGCAGTACCAGCCGCTGTTCATGGCCTATCCGGATGCCGCCGCACTGCCGAGCATCGGCAATGCCGTCACCCGCGCGTACCTGCCGAGGCTGACGGCCCAACAGGCCGTTCGTCTACTGTGGATACTGCTGGCCATTTTTCCCCGGAACCGCTCCCGCATCCGGGGGAACCACCGCGGCGCGATGCTGGGCAACCGGTGATACGGGCTGGCGTGCCATGATCATTCCTCGCGTTCGGCTTCGGCGGCGACGCTGCGGATTCCACGCTGGCGTCGCCGGTCACTGCCCACAACGGAGCCAGGACAGTGTCAAGGCAGGAATACGGGCGGTCATGGGCCTATTGCCGCCGGGTTCGTCTCCGCCGAGAGCGTAGTTTCCGCCCGGCGATGGCGAGGCCGATCGCGAGCAGTCCCGCGGGTGCGGCGAGCCATGGCCAGGTGGTGCTGCCC
>NZ_VJWX01000531.1 GCF_007713715.1 Amycolatopsis rhizosphaerae | reverse complement strand
GTCCTACCGGGGGAGGGTCGGCGGGCAGGTAGCCCCGCACGGCGGCCTGAAACGCCTGCGGTGCCCGGTCCAGCGGGATGCGGTCCTGGGGGCGTTTCGGTCCCGCGATCGAAGGGACCACTGTGGACAGATCGAGTTCCAGGGTGTGGCTGTAGGCCGGTTCGTGGTCCGGCTCGTGCCACAGGCCCTGCTCCTTGGCGTAGGCCTCGACCAACGCCACGTGCTCCCGGGTACGGCCGGTCAGCCGCAGGTAGGTCAGCGTCTCGGCGTCGATCGGGAAGAGCGCGCAGGTGCAGCCGTATTCCGGGCTCATGTTGCCGATGGTGGCCCGGTTGGCCAGCGGCACCCGGGCCAGGCCGGGGCCGCAGAACTCGACGAACGTGCCGACCACGCCGTGGCTGCGGAGCAGTTCGGCGATGGTGAGCACCAGGTCCGTGGCCGTGCTGCCCTCCGGCAGCCCACCGGTGAGCCGCACGCCGATCACCCGCGGGATGAGCATGCTCGTCGGCCTGCCGAGCATGGCGGCCTCGGCCTCGATCCCGCCGACGCCCCAGCCGAGCACCCCGAGCCCGTTGACCATGGTGGTGTGCGAGTCGGTGCCCACCAGCGTGTCCGGGAACGCCTGGCCGTCCTCGGCGAACACCACGCGGGCCAGGTGTTCGATGTTGACCTGGTGCACGATTCCGGTCTTGGGCGGCACCACGCGGAGGTTGCCGAACGCCCGCTGGCCCCAGCGCAGGAACTGGTAGCGCTCCTGGTTCCGCTCGTACTCGAGGTCGGCGTTGCGCTCGAACGCGTCCGGGCGGCCGAAGTAGTCGGCGATCACGGAGTGGTCGATCACCAGCTCGACCGGGCGCAGCGGGTTGATCGCCGCCGGGTCGCCGCCGAGGGCGACCATGGCTTCCCGCATCGCGGCCAGGTCGACGATGCACGGCACCCCGGTGAAGTCCTGCATGAGCACCCGCGCCGGGGTGAACGCGATCTCGGTGGCGGACCCGGCCGCCGGTTCCCAGCCGGCGAGTGCCTGGATCTGCTCGGCCGTGACGGTGTGGCCGTCCTCGTGGCGGAGCAGGTTCTCGGCCAGGATCTTCAGCCCGTAGGGCAGACGGGCGGTGCCCGGCAACCGGTCGAGGCGGTGGATGGCAAAGGACTCCTCGCCCACGACGAGGGTGTCGCGGGTGCCGAAACTGTCGACGGACATGGATCGGCTCACCTCTTGCGCCGCCAGGCCGGGAACAGCCGGCGCAGCGGGTCGTAGCGGCGGTCCACGACGCGTTCCTTCATCGGGATGATCGCGTTGTCGGTGATCTTGATCTCGGCCGGGCAGACCTCGGTGCAGCACTTGGTGATGTTGCACAGGCCCAGACCGTGGACGTTGCGGAGCTGGGGCCGCCGGTCACGGGTGTCCAGCGGGTGCATGTCCAGTTCGGCGTGCCGGATGAAGAACCGGGGGCCGGCGAAGGCGGGCTTGTTGTCCTCGTGATCGCGGATCACGTGGCAGACGGTCTGGCACAGCCAGCATTCGATGCACTTGCGAAACTCCTGGGAGCGTTCCACGTCGGCTTGCCACATCCGGTACTCGCCGGGCGCCAGCCCGGCAGGCGGGGCGAACGACGGGATCTCCTGGGCCTTGCGATAGTTGAACGACACGTCGCACACCAGGTCCCGGATGACCGGAAACGTGCGCAGCGGCGTGACCGTGATGGCGTCCCGGGGCAGCGTCGACATGCGGGTCATGCACAGCAGCCCGGGTCGCCCGTTGATCTCCGCGCTGCACGAGCCGCATTTCCCGGCCTTGCAGTTCCACCGCACCGCCAGGTCACCGGCCTGGGTGGCCTGCACCCGGTGCACGACGTCGAGCACGACCTCCCCTTCGGCCACGGCGACCGGATAGTCGACCAGGGCACCGCCCTCGGCGGTGCCCCGCCAGATCCGCACGGTCATGCGATAACCCATCGCTGCCGGTCCTTCCCCGCTCAGGCGACGACGCGCGGGTCGTGCAGCACACCCGCGGCGTTCAGTCGCACGTACAGGTCGGTCAGTGCCACCCACACCAGTGACGCCCAGGCGAACCGGCCGTGCATCGGGTTGATCCGCGACACCCACGTCCACAGCCGATAGCGGATCGGGTGGTGGGAGAAGTGGTTGATCCGCCCGCCCACGGCGTGCCGGCAGGCGTGGCACGACAGGGTGTACAGCCACAGCAGTACCGCGTTGATCACCAGCACCGCGCTGCCCACGCCGATCCCGATATGCCCGTCGAAGTCGAACGCGATCACGGCGTCCCAGGTGAGGATCACGTTGAACACCAATGCCGCGTAGAAGAAGTAGCGGTGCACGTTCTGCAGGATCAGGGGGAACCGGGTCTCCCCGGTGTAGCGGCGGTGCGGCTCGGGTACCGCGCATGCCGGTGGCGACAGCCAGAACGACCGGTAGTAGGCCTTGCGGTAGTAGTAGCAGGTCAACCGGAAGCCCAGCGGAAAGATCAGCACGATCACCGCGGGGGTGACGATCCACCAGGTGCCGAACCAGCCCAGGTGCGGCGCCCCGTGCGAGCCCGGCACCGCGCCGCAGTGCCAGGACAGGCACGGCGAGTAGAACGGCGACAGGTACGGGTCGGCGTAGTAGTCCCGGTTGGCCACCGCCGCATAGGCGGAGTACACGACGAACGCCAGCAGCACCGTGAACGTCGAGACCGGGTAGGCCCACCACCGATCGATCCGGAGGGTCCGGGCCATGATCGAGGCCCGCCCGGGCGCGCGGGTTCCGGCCCCGCCCGGCCCGGCCGGGGCGCGTGTGTGCACCATCGCAGGCACACCTCCTCACCTCGTCACGGTTGTCGATCCGACGACCAAAGACCCCGGTTTCGCCCTGCTTCCCGTCGTTACAGTCACGGTGAGGGCAGGTGCTTGCAGATTGCCTGCGATCCGGCCGCGTCGTGGCGGTGAAACGCCCAGCGGCCACCAGAACCACGACAGACCGGCGGTGTCCTTGAGATGAGCCAGTCACAGCGGCGGACCCGGCCAGACAGTCAACCGAACATCGCGGGCGAGCGGTCCGGCCCACAGGTCGGCATCCAGTTGCTGGGGCGGTTCGCGGTCCGGCGGCACGGCCTGGAGCAACCGGGCCGGGCGTTCGGCGGACGGCAGGCACGCCAGTTGCTGCGGATGCTCGCCCTGTCCCGGGGGACGCTGCTCTCCAAGGATGTCGCCATCGAGGCGTTGTGGCCCACCCACCCGCCGGTGGACGCCTCGGGCAATGTCGAGATCCTCGTCAGCCGTATTCGCCGTGCGCTGGGTGAGCGGTCGCTGATCCTGACCGGATCCGGCGGCTATTCCCTGGTCGGGGACGGCCGCTGCTGGGTGGACATCGAGGCGTTCCTGACCGCCGTGGCCCGGGGGCAGGCCGAACTGAACCACAACCCGGACGCCTCGCTGACCGCGTTCCGGGCGGCGCTGGCGTTGTGGCACGGCGAACCGCTGGCCGAGGACGCCTACGCGGCCTGGGCCGCCGAGCATCGCCACCACCTGCTGCGGGCCCACCTCGACGCGCTGGAGGGCGCGGCCACCGCCGCACTGGCGGCCGGCGACACCACCAGCGCGCTGACCTGGGCGCAGGCGGCCACCGACGGGCATCCTCTGCGCGAGGCCGCCGCGTTGCTGCTGGTCCGCGCGCTGGCGGCCGGTGGCGATCGTGCCGCCGCGCTGGCGAGTTTCGACGCGTTCGGGCGGCGGCTGGCCGACGAACTGGGTATCGACCCCTCCGCCGACGCGCTGCGGCTTCGCCAGCAGGTGCTGTGTGACGAGGTCCGTCCCGTGAACTCCGCGCGGATCGTCGGACTGCCGGCGCATCGGCGGGTACGGGTGGCGCCGGTCCGTGGCGCGCCGGGCAGCGGGAACCGGCCGCCGCAGGCAAACCGCAAGCCGCCCCGAGCACCCTCGGCAACGGAACCACCGGAGCGGCAGGTGCCCGGGGGAGGCGACGCGCGATGGCGACGGTCGACGGGCGGAGGGACCGCGGTGAAGGTGAAGGAGATCATGACGACGCCGGTGGTGACCGTGCCGGTCGACGCGCACCCGTCCCGGATCGCCGCGGTACTGCGGGAGCACCGGATCAGCGGCGTGCCCGTCGTCGACCCCGGCGGCGCGGTGGTCGGGCTGGTCAGCGAATACGACCTGCTGGCCCGGTCCGGTGGCAGCGCCGGCGACGTGATGTCGACGGCGGTCATCAGTGTCACCGAGGACACCGACGTCGACGAGGTGCGCCACCTGCTGGTGGAGCGCCGCATCCACCGGGTTCCCGTGCTGGCGGGGGCGCGGCTGGCCGGCATCGTCAGCCGCTCCGACGTCGTGGCCTTGCTGGCCACCGAGTGGGTCTGCCAGGTCTGCGGTGAGGCGGTGCGCGGCGGCCAGGCCCCGGTGTCGTGCCCGAAATGCCTGGCCGGGAGCGAGCAGTTCGTGCTGCAGGAGCCCAATCCCGGCAGCTAGCCCAAGACCCCCAGCCAGGAGGTACGCGCATGGCCGAGCCCCCTCGGGAACCGGCGAGCGGCTCCGCGGCCACCAGCGACCGCGGACGCTCCGAGGACGCGGACGTGCTGCGCCGCTACTACCGGCAGATGATGGTGATCCGGGTGTTCGAGCAGCGCGCCGCCGAGATGTACACCAAGGCGAAGATCGGCGGCTACTGCCACCTCAACCTCGGCGAGGAAGCCACCGTCGTCGGTCTGACGGCCGCCCTGCGCGCGGGCGACTACCTGTTCACCACCTACCGGGAGCACGGCTACGCCCTGGCCCGCGGTGCCGAACCCGGGCG
>NZ_VJWX01000530.1 GCF_007713715.1 Amycolatopsis rhizosphaerae | reverse complement strand
GGCGGGTGGGCCCACTACGTCGGCCAGGAAAAGGTGCGACCGCTGACCGGCTGGTTCCACCTGGCGTTCGGCCTGGACTGGCAGCGCCCCACCCGGCACATGGTGGGCACGCCGCTGTTCTGGCTGGCCACCGACCAGTGGCGCTACGAAGCCTTCGCCGCGGACGCGCTGGCCAGCCCGCTCGGATCGGGCTCGTTGGCCGGGCGGACCCTGCCCGACTGCAACGCGCTGGCCGCACGGCTGGGCTGGATGCCCTCGCATCCGGCGTTCGACCGCAACCCGCTGGATCTGTGCGACGAGGCCGAACGGTCCGGCGTCACCGTGGCGGACCACGTGGTCGGGCAGCTGAAGTCGGGTGCGCTGCGGTTCGCCGCGGAGGACCCGGACGATCCGGCGAACTGGCCGAGGGTGCTGATGGTGTGGCGGGCGAACCTGTTCGCGTCCTCGATGAAGGGGCACGAATACCTGTTGCGGCACCTGCTGGGCACCGATGACGCCGTCACCGCGGCCGAAACCCCGCCCGGGTTGCGCCCGGCCGAGGTGGTGTGGCGCGAGCGGGCACCGGTGGGGAAGCTGGACCTGTCCGTCGCGGTGGACTTCCGGATGACGAGCACCTGCCTGTTCTCCGACATCGTGCTGCCCGCCGCGACCTGGTACGAGAAGTACGACCTGTCCTCCACGGACATGCACCCGTTCGTCCACGCCTTCACCCCGGCGATCGCCCCGCCCTGGCAGGCGCGCACCGACTTCGACATCTTCCACACCCTCGCGGCCGAATTCTCCCGCCTGGCCGCGACGCACCTCGGGGTACGCCGCGACGTGATCGCCGCGCCGCTGGCGCACGACACCCCCGACGAGCTGGCCCAGCCCTACGGTGTGGTGCGGGACTGGAAGAGCGGCGAATGCGAGCCGATTCCCGGCAGGACCATGCCGAAACTGATCGTGGTGGAACGGGACTACGCCGCGATAGCGGAGAAAATGGCGGCGATCGGGCCGCTGCTGGACACCGAGGGCACGACCACCAAGGGCATCACCTGGACACCCGACGCCGAAATCGACCATCTGCGTGGGCAGAACGGCACGGTGCGCGGCGGGATCGCCGACGGCCGTCCGTCGATCGCCCGGGACGACCAGTTCTGCGAAGCGATCCTCGCCCTCTCCGGCACCACCAACGGGCGGCTCGCCGAACTCGGTTTCCGCGCGCTGGAACAGCGCACCGGGGTCGGGTTGCGCGACCTGGCCGCCGAGCGGGCCGGGGACCGCATCACCTTCACCGACACCCGGACCCAGCCCCGCGCCGTGATCACCTCACCGGAGTGGTCGGGCAGCGAGACCGGTGGGCGCCGGTACTCGCCGTTCACCGTCAACGTGGAGCGGCACAAGCCCTGGCACACGCTGACCGGGCGGCAGCACTTCTTCCTCGACCACGAGTGGATGGCCGAATTCGGCGAGCAGCTGCCGACCTACCGGCCACCGCTGAACGTGCTCGCGCATTTCGGCCGCCCCTCCGCCGCGGCGGACGGGCGGCCGGAACTGGTGGTTCGCTACCTGACCCCGCACTCGAAATGGTCCATCCACTCCGAATACCAGGAGAACCTGCACATGCTCACCCTGTTCCGCGGTGGCCCGGTGATCTGGATGAGCCCTGCCGACGCGGCCAGGATCGGCGTGGGCGACAACGACTGGATCGAGGCGTACAACCGCAACGGCGTCGTGGCCTGCCGCGCCGTGGTCACCCACCGGATGCCCGAAGGCACGGTGTACATGTACCACACCATGGACCGGCACCTGAACGTGCCGAAAACCGAAATCTCCGGCCGGCACGGCGGCGGCGACAACTCGCTGACCCGGCTGCTGATCAAACCCACGCACCTGATCGGCGGCTACGCCCAGTTCTGTTACGGCTTCAACTACATCGGCCCGACCGGCAACCAGCGCGACGAGATCACCGTCATCCGGCGGCGTGCCCAGGAGGTGGAGTTCTGATGCGGGTCATGGCACAGGTGGCGATGGTGATGAACCTGGACAAGTGCATCGGCTGCCACACCTGCTCGGTCACCTGCAAGCAGGTCTGGACCAACCGGCCCGGCAGCGAGTACATCTGGTTCAACAACGTGGAGACCAAGCCCGGCACCGGCTACCCCCGCCGCTACGAGGACCAGGACCGGTTCAAGGGCGGGTGGACGCTCAACCGGCGCGGCAAGCTGAAGCTCAGGGCCGGAGGGCGGCTGCGCAAGCTGCTGTCCATTTTCTACAACCCGGAACTTCCGTCACTGGACGACTTCTACGAGCCCTTCACCTACGACTACGAACACCTGACCACCGCACCGCTGTCGGACTCGTTTCCCAGCGCCCGCCCCAAGTCCCAGTTGACCGGACGGAACATGGCCCCCTCGGCCGGGCCCAACTGGGACGACGACCTCGCGGGCTCGGACACCTACGCCGCCGCGGACCCGAACCTGGACGGGCTGGCCGAGGAGGTGCGGTTGGAGTTCGAGCACGCCTTCTACTTCTACCTCCCCCGCATCTGCGAACACTGCCTCAACCCGTCCTGCGTGGCGTCGTGTCCCTCGGGGGCGATGTACAAGCGGATCGAGGACGGGATCGTGCTGGTCGACCAGGACCGCTGCCGCGGCTGGCGGTTCTGCGTCTCCGGCTGCCCGTACAAGAAGGTGTACTTCAACCACCGCACCGGAAAGGCCGAGAAGTGCACCTTCTGCTACCCCCGCATCGAGGGCGGCAGGCCCACCATCTGCTCGGAAACCTGCGTCGGCCGCCTGCGCCACCTCGGGGTCATGCTCTACGACGCCGACGCCGTGCTCGCCGCGGCGTCCACAAAGGACGACACGGACCTGTACGAGGCCCAGTTGTCGGTGTTCCTCGACCCGCACGACCCGGAGGTGATCGCGGCGGCCGGACGGGACGGCATCGCGCACGACTGGATCCAGGCGGCGCAGCGATCCCCGGTGTACGCGTTGATCGCCGAACACCGGGTGGCGCTGCCCCTGCACCCGGAGTACCGGACGATGCCGATGGTCTGGTACGTCCCGCCCCTGTCCCCCATCACCGACGCCGTCCACGCCACCGGCCACCACGACGACGACCCCGACCGGGTGTTCGCCGCCATCGAAGACCTGCGCATTCCGCTGGGATATCTGGCCGGCCTGTTCACCGCCGGGGACACCCGGCCCGTGGAACGGGCACTGCGCCGGCTGACCGTGCTGCGCACCCACATGCGCTCCCGGCAGGTCGGTGATCCGGTGGACGCCGAGTTGCTGGCGTCGGTCGGCATGACGGCCGAGGGCGTCGAGGACCTGTACCGGATTCTGGCGATCGCCAAATACGACGAGCGCTATGTCATCCCGAAGACGCACGCCGAGGACACCGGTCGCCTGCAGGCCCAGCACTGCGCCGTCGGTTACCCCGGTGGCGTCGCGGATCCGGGCGCCCACGGCAGCCAGTTCCGCGACGACGAGGGGCGGCTCCGGTTCAACCTGCTGGGCTGGAACGGCACCGGCCGCCCGGCGCACCTGTTCGGCGAAGGTGGTGGCCGATGATCCGCCGGACCCGACGCGCCGCACCCCGCCCGGCGGACACCACGCTGCTGTTCAAGATCACCTCGATCCTGCTGCAGTACCCCGACGACCGCGTCCACACCCACCTGGCCGACGTGACCGCCGCATACCCGGCGATCACCGACGCCGGGGCGTGCGAGCGGCTCGCCGGGTTCACCGGCTGGCTGGCCGGACGCACGCCCACCGAGGCCGCCCAGCACTACGTCGCCACCTTCGACCACACCCGCCGCCGCAGCCTGTACCTGACCTACTACCGCCACGGTGACACCCGCGCCCGCGGACTGGCGCTGCTCGCCCTCAAACACACCTACCGCCAGGCCGGGTACCCGGCCCCCGCGGACGAACTGCCCGACTTCCTGCCGCTGATGCTGGAATTCGCGGCGGCCGCCCCCGAACCCGGACAACGCGTGCTGATCCACTGCCGGGCCGGACTGGAACTGCTCACCGAGGCCGTGCACGCCACCGGCAGCCCCTACGCGGCGCTGCTCGACGTGATCCGCGGCCGCCTGCCCGGACTCACGCCCCGGCACCGGGACGTGCTGCGTGCCCTCGCCGAAGCCGGGCCACCGGCCGAGCAGGTGGGCCTGGAACCGTTCGCCCCACCCGAATATCTCACGGGAGGATGCCGATGAGCGCCTGGGACCTGTGGTGGTGGGTGATCCTGCCCTACCTCGCCCTCGCCGTGTTCGTCGTCGGGCATGTCTGGCGCTGGCGCTACGACCAGTTCGGCTGGACCAGCCGCTCCACCCAGCTGCAGGAACGCGTGCTGCTCAAATGGGGCAGCCCGCTGTTCCACTACGGCACGTTCGCCGCGATCGCCGGCCACGTCATCGGCATCCTGATCCCCGAGTCCTTCACCGACGCGATCGGCATCCCGGACACCGCCTACCGCTGGTTCTCCTCCATCGCCGGCACCATCGCCGCGCTCGGCGTGATCATCGGTGTGGCCATGCTCGCCTACCGCCGCACGCTGATCCCGCGGGTGCGAGCCACCACCAGCCCGGTCGACTGGGTGGCGCTGGTCCTGCTGGCCATCGTGATCGTGCTCGGCATCATCCCCACCATGGGCGTCAACCTGCTCGGCGCCGGTTACGACTACCGGATGAGCGTCGCCCTGTGGTTCCGCGGCCTGTTCGCCGGAAACCCCGACGTGGCCGCCATCGCCCACGCACCGCTGATCTACCAGGTCCACGCCACCGCGGCCTGGGCCATCCTGGGCATCTGGCCGTTCACCCGGCTCGTGCACGTC
>NZ_VJWX01000052.1 GCF_007713715.1 Amycolatopsis rhizosphaerae | reverse complement strand
CGGAAGGTAGCCTCGGCCGGTGCCGTCCGGTTCCCGACTCGAGTGCCCGCCGCAGCGGGTGCTGAACGCGTTCGGGGTGCCCGGTGAACCGGAGCGGCTGCCCGGCGGTTCCGCCTGGCACTGCGGCGATCTGGTGTTCAAACCGGTCGCCGATCGCGCGCACGCACTGTGGCTGGCGAACACCCTCAGTGGGCTGACCCCGCCCGGTCTGCGGATCGCGCGTCCCGTGCGGTCCCGGGACGGGCGCTGGATCGTCGGCGGCTGGACGGCCGCCCGCTATCTCACCGGCCAGCCGGAGCACCGCTACGACGAGGTGGTTTCCGGTGCGCTGAAACTCGCCCAGGCGATGGGCGGGCTGCCCCGGCCGCCGTTTCTCGCCCGCCGCCAGGATCTGGACACCCTCGCCGACCGGATCGCGTGGGGTGAGGCGAACGTGCCGCTCGAGGAACGCAAGGGCGGGCGCTGGTTCGAGGTGCTCGCGGTGGCGAGGAAACCGGTCGGGTCGCCGGATCAGATCGTGCCGGTCGACCTGCTGGGCACGGTGCTGTTCGACGACGCCGAGCCGCCGGGGATCGTGGACTTCACGCCCTATCACCGGCCGGTGGAATGGGGCGCCGCGGTGGCCGCGGTGGATGCGGTCGCCTGGGGCGGCGCCGATATCGAGCTGCTGCGCCGCTGGTCGCACCTGCCGGAGTGGTCCCAGCTGCTGTTGCACGCCGTGTTGTTCCGGCTCGCGGGCAACGCGCTGAACCCGCGCTCCACCGCCTCGGCGCTGGACGGCCTGCGCGCCGCGGCCGCCTCCGTCAGCGAACTGCTGTAACCAGCCGAAGGTCGCCTTCGGGGAGCGCGCGCATCTCACCGCGCACCTCGCGTAACTCGCCAGCAATGTCAAACGCCTGAAACATAGGGCCATTTTCAGGTAACACGCCCTCCCTACCGTCAAAGCACGTCGAGGGAAGGAGGTGCGCGTGACGCTGACGGCGGAACCCAGGCTTTCGGTGGCGACGCACTGTCCGTACTGCGCCCTGCAGTGCGGGATGGCCGTGTCCGGCACCACCGTCGCGCCCCGGCAGTTTCCCGCCAACGGCGGCGGCCTGTGCCAGAAGGGCTGGACCTCCGGCAGCCTGCTGACCTCGCCCGCGCGACTGAGGACTCCGCTCGTCCGCGTCGACGGTGAACTGGTGCCCGCGAGCTGGGACGACGCGCTGGACCTGATCGCGCGGCGGATCACCGAAATCCAGGCGGCGCACGGCCGTGACGCCGTCGCGCTCTTCGGCGGCGGTGGGCTGACGAACGAAAAGGCCTACCTGCTGGGCAAGTTCGCGCGGGTCGCGCTGGGCACCTCGCAGGTCGACTACAACGGCCGGTTCTGCATGTCCTCCGCGGCGGCCGCGGGGAACCGGGCGTTCGGCGTGGACCGCGGGCTGCCGTTCCCGGTCACGGACCTGGCGCGGGCCGACGTGGTGCTGCTGGTGGGCTCGAACCCGGCCGAGACCATGCCCCCGTTCATGCAGCACCTTGCCTCCGCCATCGACGCGGGCGGCCTGATCGTGGTGGATCCCCGCCGTACACCCACCGCCGAGCGGGGCAGCCTGCACCTGGCGCCCGCCCCGGGTACGGATCTGGCACTGGCACTGGGCATCCTGCACGCCGCGGTCGCCGACGGGCTGGTCGATCGGTCCTATGTGGACAGCAGGACCCGTGGTTTCGAAGCGGTGTGGCGGATCGTGGCCCGCTGGTGGCCGGAGCGCGTCGAGCGGGTGACCGGGGTGGCGGCCGAGGACCAGCGCCGGGTGGCCGCGCTGCTGGCCGGGGCGCGCAACGCCTACGTCCTCACCGCCAGGGGGACCGAGCAGCACGCGACCGGCGCCGACACCGTCACCGCGTGGATCAACCTCGCGCTCGCGCTCGGCCTGCCCGGCCGCGAGGGATCCGGTTACGGCTGCCTCACCGGGCAGGGCAACGGTCAGGGCGGGCGCGAGCACGGTCAGAAGGCCGATCAGTTGCCCGGATACCGCAGGATCGACGATCCGGCGGCGCGGGCGCACGTCGCCGCGGTGTGGGGTGTGCCCGCGGACTCGTTGCCGGGGCCCGGCCGTTCCGCCTACGAACTGCTCGACGCGCTCGGCACCGAGGGCGGGCCGCGCGCGCTGCTGGTCTTCGGCAGCAACGTGGTGGTGTCCGCGCCGCGCTCGGCCCATGTCGCCGACCGGCTGTCCGCAGTGGACCTCCTGGTGGTGGCGGATCTGGTGCTGTCGGAGACCGCCGCACTGGCCGACGTGGTACTGCCGGTGACGCAGTGGGCCGAAGAGGACGGCACGATGACCAACCTCGAAGGGCGTGTGCTGCTGCGGCGGCGGGCGATCGAACCGCCGGACGGGGTGCGCACCGACCTGTTCGTCCTCAATGGACTGGCGACCCGGCTCGGCCAGCCCGCGCGGCGTTTTCCCGTGGACGCCGAGACGGTGTTCGCCGAACTCCGCGAGGCTTCGAAGGGCGGGCTCGCCGACTACTCGGGGATCAGCTACGACCGGCTCCGCGCCGGGGAGGCGCTGTACTGGCCGGTGCCGGGCGCCGGGCACCGGGGAACCCCGCGGCTGTTCCTCGACCGGTTCGCGCATCCGGACGGCCTGGCGCGTTTCGTGCCGGTGGAGCACCGGGGCCCGGCCGAATCGCCCGATGACGACTTTCCCTTGCTGGCCACCACGGGCCGCGTCCTGCAGCACTACCAGTCGGGCGCGCAGACGAGGCTGATCACCGAACTCAACGACGTGGTGCCCGAGGCCTACGTCGAGGTGCATCCCGACACGGCCGCGCGGTGCGGACTCGCCGAAGGGGACTGGGCCCGTGTGAGTTCCCGCCGGGGCAGCACGCGGGCACGCGTGCGGTGCGTCGCGTCGATGCGGCCGGACGTGGTGTTCCTGCCCTTCCACTTCGGCGGTGCGCAGCGCGCCAACCTCCTCACCAATCCCGCGCTGGACCCCGTCAGCCGTATGCCGGAATTCAAGGTCAGCGCCGTCAGCCTGTCCAGGGAAGACGAGGAGGCGCTCGGATGACCCCCCGCAAGGTGGTCGTGGCCGGCTACGGGATGGCCGGTGCCCGGCTGGCCGACGAGATCCGGCAGCGCGATCCCGAAGGCGCCCGTGTCACCCTCACCGTCATCGGCGAAGAACCGCACCACGCCTACAACCGGGTGCTGCTGTCGGCGCTCGTCGCGGGCACGATGCGGCCGGAAATGGTGCGCCTGCACGAAAGCGGCTGGGCGGGGCAGCGCGAGGTCGACCTGCGCACCGGGGTGCACGTGGCACGCATCGACCGGCAGCGCCGGTCCGTCGCACTCAGCGACGGCTCCACAGTGGACTACGACGCGCTGGTGCTGGCCACCGGCAGCAGGCCGTGGCTGCCACCCGTGGAGGGACTCGCGCTGGAGGACGGCAGCCCCGCGCCGGGTGTGGTCACCTTCCGCACCCTCGACGACTGCGACCGGATCCTCGACGCGGCCAGGGTGGGGGCGCCGGTCGCGGTGCTCGGCGGCGGCCTGCTCGGCCTCGAAGCCGCGCGCGGGCTCGCCGGGCGCGGGAACCTGGTCACCGTCGTACACCCCGCGGGACACGTCATGGAGCGCCAGCTCGACGAGGGCGCGGGGCAGGTGCTCGCCCGGTCGCTTTCCGCGCTGGGCATCGACTTCCGGCTCGGTACCGGCGCCGCCCGGTACCTCCCCGGCGACGGGCTCAAGCTCGACGACGGTGGCAAGGTGCACGCGGACCTGGTCGTGGTCTCCGCCGGAGTGCGGGCGGAGACCACGCTCGCCCGCGAGGCCGGCCTCGAAGTCGACCGCGGCGTGCTCGTCGACGACGCCTTGCGGACCAGTGACGGGCGCATCCACGCGATCGGTGACTGCGCCCAGCACCCGGGCACGGTCTCGGGCCTGGTGGAACCGGCCTGGCAGCAGGCCGCCGTGCTCGCCGACTTGCTCACCGGCACCGACGTCTCGGCGCGCTACCGCGGAACCCGGGTGGTCACCAAGCTCAAGGCCCGCGGGATCGACCTCACCGCACTCGGTGAGGCACACACCGAAGTGGACGATCCGGGTGCCGAAGTGCTCTGCCTCACCGACCCCACCCGTGGCCGGTACACGAAACTCGTGATCCGCCACGACCGCGTCACCGGGGCGATCCTCCTTGGCGCACCCGACGCGGCCGCGACCGTCACCCAGCTCTACGACCGGGCCGTCCCGGTGCCCACCGACCGGCTCGCGGTCCTGCTCGGCCGCGCGCTGCCCTCCGGCGCTCCCGTAGCCGCGAGCCCGGCGGACCTACCCGCCACGGCCGTGGTGTGCCGGTGCAATTCGGTGACCAAGGGCGGGCTGGTCGAGGCCTTCCGCGCCGGGGCGACGGACGTCACCAAGCTGGCCTCGGCGACCAGAGCGACCACCGGCTGCGGCAGCTGCCGGGATGCCGTGTGCGGCATCGCCGAGTGGCTCACGACCACTTCCTAGATCTTCCGCGAGCAAGGAGCGAGGAATGACCGCCGAAACCGCCCACCGGGGCAAACGCTGGATCCGGCACTGGGAACCCGAGGACGAGAAGTTCTGGGAGAGCACGGGGAAGAAGGTGGCAAGGCGGAACCTCTGGTTCTCCATCTTCTCCGAGCACATCGGGTTCTCGGTGTGGACCCTGTGGTCGGTGATGGTGCTGTTCATGGGCCCGAAGTACGGCCTGTCCGCCGGGGACAAGTTCCTGCTGACCTCCACCCCGACGCTGGTCGGTTCGCTCGCCCGGCTGCCCTACACCTTCGCGGTGGCGCGGTTCGGCGGTCGCAACTGGACGATCATCAGCGCACTGCTGCTGCTCGTGCCGAGCATCGCCGCGGCGATCGTGATGAAGCCGGGCACGCCGCTGTGGGTGTTCCTGCTCGTCGCCGCGCTCGGTGGGGTCGGCGGCGGCAACTTCGCCTCCTCCATGGCCAACATCAACACCTTCTTCCCGGAGAAGGCCAAGGGCATGGCACTGGGGCTCAACGCGGGCGGCGGCAACCTGGGCGTCGCGGTGATCCAGTTGATCGGCCTGCTGGTGATCGCCACCGCGGGGGCCACCGCACCGCGGATCGTGCTCTTCGTCTACCTCCCGCTGATCGTGGTCGCCGCGCTGTGCGCCTACCTGTTCATGGACAACATCGCGTCCGTGCGCGGGGACAAGAAGGGCATGCGGGAGGTCGTCAGGGACGCGCACACCTGGGTGATGTCCTTTTTGTACATCGGAACCTTCGGTTCGTTCATCGGGTACAGCTTCGCCTTCGGCCTCGTGCTGCAGAACCAGTTCGGCCGCACCCCGCTGCAGGCCGCGTCCGTGACCTTCCTCGGGCCGCTGCTCGGCTCGTTCTCCCGGCCGCTGGGCGGCTGGCTGGCGGACCGGCTGGGCGGCGGCAAGATCACCTTCTGGAACTTCGTCGGCATGGCGGGCATGACCGCGCTGCTGATCGTGGCCTCCACGGTGAAGTCGCTGTCGCTGTTCACCGTGGCGTTCATCGCGTTGTTCGTGCTCACCGGCATCGGCAACGGATCGACGTACAAGATGATCCCGGCGATCTTCCGCGCGAAGGCCAGGTCGGCGATCGCCTCGGGCGCGGACGAGGCGGCGGAACTGCTGCGGGCCCGCAGGCTTTCCGGTGCACTGATCGGGCTGGCCGGAGCGATCGGCGCGCTCGGCGGGCTGTTCATCAACCTGGCCTTCCGGCAGTCGTTCATGACCGCCAGGAGTGGAGTGCCCGCCTTCGCCGGGTTCCTCGTCTTCTACGGCCTGTGCTTCGTGGTGACCTGGGCGGTGTACCTGCGCCGGCCGGCCACGAGCGAAATCAGCGAAAAGGGCCTGGCACTGGCCGGTTCCCGGGTCTGAGACGAGACGGACCGGGACAACCACGACAAGGAGCGAAAGATGACGCGGACACTGGTCGTCGTCGGACACGGCATGGTGGGCCATCGGCTGGTCGAAGCGCTGCGCGCGGAGGACACCGGGCACGCCTGGCGCGTGGTCGTGCTCGCCGAGGAGCCGCGTGCGGCGTACGACCGGGTCGCCCTCACGTCCTATGTGGATGGTTGGGATGCCGGAGCGCTCGCGCTGCCGGGTGCGGACTACGCCGGGGACGAACTCGTCGAGCTGAGACTGGGCGATCCGGTGGTGGAGATCGACCGCGAGGCCCGGAACGTGGTCACCGCCGCCGGGTTCACCCAGCACTACGACGCGCTCGTCCTCGCCACCGGTTCCCGCCCGTTCGTGCCGCCGGTCCCCGGGCACGACCTCCCGGGCTGCTTCGTCTACCGCACGATCGAAGACCTGGATGCGATCCGGGAGACGGTCGAGCGGGTGAAATCGGCGAAGCGGGGGCGCGCCGCCGCCATGGTCGTCGGTGGTGGGCTCCTGGGCCTTGAGGCGGCCAAGGCCCTGCGGGACATGGGCCTCTCGCCGCACGTGGTGGAGATGGCGCCCCGGTTGATGCCCCTCCAGGTGGACGAGGGCGGCGGCAGCCTGCTGCGCAGGCTGGTCACCGAGCTGGACCTGACCGTCCACACCGGAACGTCGGCCACCGTGATCGAGGAGGACCGCGGACGGCTGTGTGCGAAGCTGACCAACGGCACCGAGCTGGACCTCGACCTCATCGTGTTCTCGGCGGGTGTCCGGCCGCGGGACGAACTGGCCCGCGAAGCGGGACTGGAGGTCGGCGAGCGCGGCGGCATCCTGGTCGATTCTTCGTGTCGTACCAGCGATTCCGGCGTCTACGCGATCGGGGAGTGCGCGGCGGTGGAGGGCCGCTGCTACGGGCTCGTCGCACCGGGCTACACGATGGCGGAGGTGGTCGCGGCGCAACTACTCGGCCGCGAAGCCGCGTTTCCCGGCGCGGACCTGTCCACCAAGCTGAAGCTGATGGGTGTGGACGTGGCGAGCTTCGGCGACGCGCACGCCGCGACCGAGGGCGCGCTCGAAGTCGTGCTGGCGGACGCGGTTTCCGGGTATTACAAGAAACTGGTCGTCTCCGCCGAGGAACCGCGCACCCTGCTGGGCGGTGTGCTCGTCGGCGACGCGAGCGCGTACACCATGTTGCGCCCGCTGGTCGGCAGCCCGCTGCCCGCCGACCCGGCCGCCATGCTCGCGCCCGAAGGCGCCGGAGCGGTGGGCGTCGAAGCGCTCCCGGACGAGGCACAGATCTGCTCCTGCAACAACGTCACCAAGGGCGCGGTGACCGGTGCGATCCTCTCGCAGGGCTGTGACAGCGTGGCGGCGATCAAGGGCTGTACGCGGGCGGGCACCACGTGCGGTTCCTGCGTGCCGATGCTGTCGAAACTGCTGGACGCGTGCGGGGTCGAACAGTCGAGGGCGGTCTGCGAGCATTTCGCCTTCTCGCGCCGTGAGCTGTTCGAGATCGTCAAGGCGACCCGGATCACCAGCTTCGCCGAGCTGATCGCCAAGCACGGCACCGGATCCGGTTGTGCGCTCTGCAAGCCCGCGGTCGCCTCGATCCTCGCCACGCTCGACACCACGATGGGCGAGGGCGGGCACGTCCTGAACGACGAACAGGCCGCACTGCAGGACACCAACGACCACTTCCTGGCCAACATGCAGCGCAACGGCACCTACTCGGTGGTGCCGCGGGTGCCCGGCGGCGAGATCACCCCCGCCAAGCTCCGGGTGATCGCCGAGGTGGCCGACGAGTTCGGGCTCTACACCAAGATCACCGGAGCACAGCGGATCGACCTGTTCGGGGCCACCGTGGACCAGTTGCCGCTGATCTGGAAGCGGCTGGTGGACGCCGGTCTCGAGTCCGGGCACGCCTACGGCAAGGCGCTGCGGACGGTCAAGTCGTGTGTCGGCTCGACCTGGTGCCGGTACGGGGTGCAGGACAGTGTCGGGATGGCGGTCGAGCTCGAACTGCGCTACCGCGGCCTGCGCTCACCGCACAAGCTCAAGGCCGGGGTGTCCGGCTGTGCCAGGGAATGCGCCGAGGCCAGGAGCAAGGACTTCGGTGTGATCGCGACCGAGAAGGGCTGGAACCTCTACGTCGGCGGGAACGGCGGGACCTTCCCCCGGCACGCCGAGCTTTTGGTGTCCGATGTGGACTCCGAATCGCTGGTCCGCTACATCGACCGGTTCCTGATGTTCTACGTGCGCACCGCAGACCGCCTGCAGCGCACCGCCCCGTGGCTCGAGGAGTTGGAGGGTGGCCTCGACCACCTGCGGGAGGTGATCGTGGACGACAAGCTCGGCATCTGCGAAGAACTCGACGCGGCGATGGCCAAACACGTGGAGAACTACGCCGACGAATGGCGCGGCGTGCTCGAAGACCCGGAGAAGCTCGCCCGGTTCACCTCGTTCGTGAACGCGCCGGGCACGCCCGATCCGACCATCTCGTTCCGTGTGGAGCGGGAACAGAAAGTCCCTGTCCTGCTGGGTGTTCCGGAGGTGGTTTCGCGGTGACCGTGCTCGACGAGCAGACCAGGATCGTGGCGGTGTGCGCGGTGGGAGCGCTCATCCCCGGGCGCGGCGTGGCGGCGCTGCTCCCCGACGGCCGCCAGGTGGCGATCTTCCGCACGGTGGACGACGAGTTCTACGCGCTGTCCAACATCGATCCGTTTTCGCGGGCCGCGGTGCTCTCGCGGGGGATCACCGGGGACAGCGATGGGATCCCGTTCGTGGCTTCACCGATGCTCAAACAGCGGTTCGACCTGCGGACGGGGGTCTGCCTGGACGACGAGTCCGTGGTGATCCGCACCTATCCGGTCGAGGTCGCCGACGGCGTGGTGCACCTCCGGCCATGACCGAACAGTCCCCGAGCATCCCTTCGCTGGCCGGGTTCTGCGTCGGCATCACCGCCGCCCGGCGGGCCGACGAGCTCGGCGCACTGCTGGTGCGCAAGGGCGCCGTGGTCCGGTACGGGCCGGCGATCCGGATCGTGCCGCTGGCCGACGACACCGAACTGCACGCCGCCACCGCCCGGCTGCTGGACGAACCGGTGGACGCCGTGGTGGCCACCACGGGTATCGGCTTCCGCGGCTGGGTCGAGGCCGCGGAAGGCTGGGGGCTGGGCGAGGAACTGCTCGCGCGGTTGGGCAGGGCGACACTGCTGGCGCGAGGTCCCAAGGCCCGGGGTGCGATCCGCGCCGCCGGGCTGTCCGAACAGTACTCGCCGGCTTCGGAGAGCAACGCCGAACTGTTGCAGCACCTGCTTCGGTCCGGTGTGGACGGTATGCGGATCGCGGTGCAGCTGCACGGCGAACCGCTCCCGTACTTCGTCGATTCGTTGCGGGAGGCCGGGGCCGAGGTGATCGAGGTCCCGGTGTACCGGTGGGTCGGCCCCGCCGACCCCGGCCCGCTCGACCGGCTGCTCGACGCGGTGCTGGACGGGGCGATCGACGCGCTGCCGTTCACCAGCGCTCCGGCGGCCGCCAGCACGCTGGCGATGGCCAGGCGCACCGGCAGGCAGGCGGCGCTGGTGGACGCGCTGACGCACCGCGTGCTGGTGGCCTGCGTGGGGCCGATCACCGCGGCTCCGCTGGCCGCGCTCGGCATTCCCACCGTGCAACCGGAACGGGCGCGGATCGGCGCGCTGGCCCGCGCCGTGGCGGAGGCGCTGGTGGCGCGGTCACCGCGACTGCGGGCGGCGGGCAGGCAGATCGAGCTGCGCGGGCAGGCGGCCATTGTGGACGGTCACCTCTGCGAGGTGGCCCCGGCGCCGATGGCCGTGCTCCGCGCGCTCGCGGCGGAGCCGGGCCGGGTCGTCTCACGCCGGGAGCTGACCGCGGCCCTGCCCAGCGGAGGAGAGGAACACGCGGTGGAGACGGCGATCGGGCGGCTTCGCACGTCACTGGGGGAGAGCCGTCTCGTGCAGACGGTGGTGAAACGCGGATACCGGCTGGCGGTGGAGCGATGATCGTCCTGGTCGCACACGGCACGCGGGATCCGGCGGGGCCGCGCGTCGTCGAGGAACTGGCCGCACGGGTGCGCCGGGAGGCGCGGGTGCCGGTGCGGGTGGCCTACGCGGACGTGCGCGAGCCCGACGTGACCAGCGTGCTCGACTCGGTGCGCGGGCACCCTGTCGTGGTGGTGCCCGCGTTCCTCGCCGCGGGTTACCACGTGCGCACCGACATCCCGGCCCGGATCGAGGCGAGCGGCCACCGCGACGTGGTGCGGGCCCCGGCGTTCGGGCCCGCGAACGAGCTTGTCGAGGTGATGCGGGACCGGCTCGACTGGGCGGGCTACCGGCGGGGCGACGCCGTCGTGCTCGCCGCCGCCGGGTCCAGCGACCACCGCGCCCTCGTCGAGGTGCGGTTCGCCGCCGAGGCCTTGGCCGACCGGCTCGCCACGCCGGTCCGGGTGGGGTACGCGGCCACGGCCCGCCCGTCCATCGCCGACGCGGTCACCGCCGCGCGCGGCCGCGGCCGCCGCGTGGCCGTCGCGTCGTGGCTGCTCGCGCCCGGCTTGTTCCAGCGCAGGCTCGCGGCCTCGGGGGCCGAGGTGGTCGCCGAACCGCTCGGGGTGCATCCCGGCGTGGTCGACCTCGTCCTGCGACGCTACCGCGAGGCCCGCAACCCCTCCCTTGCCGCCTGACCCGTGCCGTGAGGGGTCCCGGCAATGTCGCGTGAGTGTTGGCCGTGAAGGGTCCCTTCACAGTCGGTTCGACTGTGAAGGGGCGGACCCTTCACGGCTTGCCCCAGTCCCTCCCGGGAACTCCGGAACCTGGGCTGAGGTTCAGGCCCAGCCGACGCGGAGGTCGGCGAAACCGCGCGCCGTGGCGACCCGTTCCGCTTCGGCCTCCGCGGCCTTCCGGACCGGGGCGGGAAGCGGCCAGAACGGGGTGAGGGTGAACTCCAGGCGCTTGCGGCCGCTGCCCTTCGTGCGCCAGGTTCCGGCGAGCTCCCCGTCGGCGAGCAGCGCGCCGGGATTGCCGATGATCTTCCAGATCTCCTTCTGCCGGGCCTTGTCCGGGACCAGGAGTGCGCGGTCGCGGGACTGGAGGAACGGATCCCACGGCGGCAGCAGCCGCACCACGTCCGGTTCCGGCGCGTTTTCCAGCGCGGGCAGGTCCTCCGCGGGCAGGTACGCGAGACGCCCGTCCACCCGCACTTCGGCGAGCCCGTCGGGCCAGCAGCTCTTCACGGTTTTCGCGGTGGTGCCGGTGAAGCCCGCCGCCTCGGTCGCACCGGCCGGACCGTGCAGGCGCAGGTAGTGCCGCACGACCGCGGCCGCGGCGGCCGGATCGGGGGCCCCGGTCACCGGGGGACGCCCGGTGACCGGGGCCAGTGCGGCGGGCCACACCCCGGATTCCAGCCGGACACCGCCGTGGATCGCCGCCAGCCGCATCACCTGGTCCAGGATGTGCGTGGCCTGGCAGCCCCGGCACCGGTAGGTCATGCCCTCCGGGACCCGGCGGGTGACGGCGGTGCTCACCGCGCCCTTGCTCATCGTGCGGTCCACCACCTCGTGCATCGCCCGCGCCGCCGCGAACAGGCCCTCGGTGGCGCTCACGCCCGCCGCCTCGACCTGTTTGCGCTGCCACTGCATGCGCGCCATCGCGTCGGCTTCGCCGAGCGGCACCAGCGCGGCCCGCACCGCGTCCAGTCCGGCCGCGCGGTGGTAGTGGGGCGCTCCCCGGTGCGTCCAGGCCAGCACGAACCGCGGATCCTCCACAAAGGACTCTTCGGTGAGCACGGCGTCCAGCCGGGCCGCCAGCGACACCGCGGCGGTGTCCCGCATCGTGCTCTGCAGGCCCAGGTCGAACACGGTCAGCGCGGCGGCGTCCGTCTGCCGCCGGTGCAGGCCCTGCGCCGCCACGCGGTAGGCGAGAACCTGCTTGCGATCCACTTCCGGCATCAGCTGCTCTCGGGTAGCGAATAGTCGAAGGTGTAGTTCATGGTGGTGCTCGACCCGCCGGTGGTCCCGGTCCCGGTCATCCCGGCCAGCTCGCCGGTGGCCGATCCCGGCACCACCGTGAACGTCCCGGTCACGGAATGCCCCTCGTACGCTACCTCGTGCCGGATGACGAAGCTGCCCTTGCGGCCGCCGACCGCGCCTTCGATCCGCTCCAGGCCGGGTGCGCCCTGCCCCTGGAACCCTTCGCCGCCGTAGTAGAGCAGGAAATCGCAGACCGAGCTGCCTTCGATGACTCCGGTGTAGTCGAAGGTCGCGTGCGCGTGGGCGAACCGGGGGCCGTCCTCCGGGCCGCTGACGATCTCTTCCTGCCAGGTCTTCATGGTGAACGTGTTGGTCATGGGGATGAGCCTCCCGGTTATACCTGTCATCTTCTGTCAGCTTTTTCGGGGGAGAATGGCGGGCATGCGGGCGAGCAGGTTGGTTTCGGTGCTGTTGCTGCTGCAGAACCGGGGTCGGATGACAGCCGAGGAACTGGCGGAGGAGCTGGAGGTTTCGGTGCGCACGGTGTACCGGGACATCGAGGCCCTGTCCGCGGCGGGCGTGCCGGTGTACGCCGATCGCGGCCGCACGGGTGGGTACCAGCTGGTCGGCGGGTACCGCACGCGCCTGACCGGGCTGACCGAACAGGAAGCGCAGACGCTTCCGCTGGCCGGCCTGCCCGCCGCGGCGGCCGAACTCGGCCTCGGCGCGGTGCTCGCGGCCGCCCAGCTCAAGCTGCACGCGGCCCTGCCCGAGGAGCTGCGCGAGCGGGCGGGCAAGATCACCGAACGGTTCCATGTGGACGTTCCCGGCTGGTTCCGGGACGTGGAGAGCCCGCCGCAGCTGGCGGCACTGGCGCGGGCGGTCTGGGAAAACCGCCGGATCTCCGCGCGCTACCGGCGCTGGGACGGGAGCGAAGCGGACTTCGACCTTGACCCGCTCGGGCTGATACTCAAAGCTGGGAACTGGTATGTCGCGGCCCGCCGCCATGGCGGTCACCGCACCTACCGCGTGTCCCGCATCCTCGCCCTCGAGGAGCGGGACGAAACGTTCGAGCGGCCGGCGGATTTCGACCTCGCCGCCTATTGGCGGGAATGGTCGGAGCAGTTCGAACGGCGGATGTACCCCAGGGTGGCGGTCGTGCGCCTGTCCCCGCTCGGACGCGACTTCGTGCCGTTCTACCTGGGAGCCGTCGGCGCCCGCGCGCTGGCGGACTCCTCCGGGGAAGAAGACGAAGACGGGTGGTTGCGGGTGGAGTTACCGGTGGAACCCGGCGCCCCGGCGCTCGGTGAGCTGCTGCGGTTCGGCCCCGAACTGCAGGTGCTCGCCCCGGCCGAGCTGCGCGAACAGGTCGCGGCGGCCATCGCCAGGATGGGCGCGTGCTATGGGTGATCTCCGTGGGGTGACCATCGGCGTCACCGCCGAACGGCGGGCGGAGGAGTTCATCGGCGCGCTGAGACGCAACGGTGCCGTCGTGCGGCACGCCCCGATGATCCACATCGTGCCGCTGCCCGACGACACGCGGCTGCGGGCGGCCACCGAGGCGGTCATGGCCCACGGGGTCGACCTGCTCGCGGTGACGACCGGCGCCGGATTCCGCGGCTGGATCGAGGCGGCTGAAGGCTGGGGGCTGGGCGACCGGCTGCTGGACACGCTGCGGCGTGCGCGCATCTTCACCCGGGGACCGAAGGGTAAGGGCGCGGTGCGCGGCCGTGGGCTGACCGAGGAGTGGTCCGCGCCCGAGGAGAGCAACCGGCAGTTGTTCGCCCACCTGCTCCAGGCGGTGACCGAGGGCGCGAGGGTGGCGGTGCAGCTGCACGGCTCCCCGCTGCCGGAGTGCACCTCTCCGCTGGTGGAGGCCGGGGCCCGGCTGATCGAGGTGCAGCCCTACCGGTGGGAGTGGCCCGCCGACCTCGGCCCCGCGCACCGGCTGCTCGACGAGGTGCTGGCCGGTTCGGTGCGGGCACTCGCGTTCACCAGCGCGCCCGCGACGACGAACCTGCTGGCACTGGCGCGGCAGCGGGGCAGTTACGAGGAGTTGCTGCGCGTCCTGCGGGGTGAGGTGGTGTGCGCGTGCGTCGGTCCGGTCACCGCCGGGCCGCTGACCGCCGCCGGGATTCCCACTCTCCAGCCCGAGCGCCAGCGGCTCGGGGCCCTCGTCAAGCTCCTGGTCACCGAGCTGGGCTCCTGAGCCTTGGCCGTGAGGGGTCCCCTCATGGTCGTATTTGCCGGGGCTCTGGTCGTATTTGCTGTGAGGGGACCTTCACAGCAATGCCTCACGGCTCGGGATGCCAGCGATAGGTGCGGAGATCGACCTTCTGGCCGCGGGCGAGCACACCTTCGGCGCGCAGGAGTTCGAGCTGGCGGTGCACCAGATGCGGCGCCGGGGTGCCGTTGGCGCGCAGGATCCGGTGCCAGGGCAGGTCGTGGCCGTCTTCGGAGAGGATCCGGCCGATCATCCGCGGTGACGGCGCGCCGGCGAGGGCCGCGACATCGCCGTAGGTCGCGACCGTTCCGGCCGGTACCGAGGCGATGACCTCCCGCACCCGCTCGTGCAGCTCCTCGTCCACGTTCCCAACCTACAGCTGCACCCGAAAGTGCTGTTCCGCGCTTCCGGCAGGCCCGCGCGAGGGCCGCGTTCACCACATCGGGCGTGCCGGTGCGAGGATCTGTCGTCGCGGCATGATTCCATCGCAGCGTGAGTGGACGCGGGACCGGGACGCGGGGGCCACGCCTGGTGCGGGCCCCGGCCGTGCCGATGCACCCGCAGCGGTGGGTGTCGGAGGCCCGTGCCCTGATCGAGCGCCCGGCGGGGTTCATGCGGGTACTGGGCGGCCCCGGCACGGGCAAGACCTCCCTGCTTGCGGCCGTCGCGGCGAGCCGCATCGACAGCGGGGCCGACCCGGAAAGCCTGCTGGTCCTCACCACCTCCCGCCGTGCGGCGGACGCGCTGCGCGCCGACATCACCCGCCGGGTCACCTCCGCCGTGGACGGCCGCACGCTCCGCGAACCGATGGTGCGCACCGTCCACTCCTACGCCTTCGCGCTCCTGCGCCTGCAGGCGAGTGCCCAGGAACTGCCACCGCCCCGGCTGCTCGCCGGGGCCGAACAGGACGTCGTGGTCCGCGAGCTGCTCGCCGGTGACCTCGAGACCGGTGCCGGGTACTGGCCGGAGGCCCTGCGCCCGGCACTGGCCGTGCCCGGCTTCGCCGAGGAGCTGCGGGATCTGCTGCTCCGCGCCGCGGAGCGCGGCCTCGGCCCGGAGGACCTGGTCAAACTGGGCCGCCACACGGGACGGCCGGAATGGGAGGCCGCCGGGATCTTCTGGAGCCAGTACGAGGAGGTCACCGTCCTGCAGTCGGCGGGCGGGAACGCGCTGGGCTCGCCCGGCTCGCCCGCGCTGGACGCGGCGGAGCTCGTCGCGAGCGCGCTGGTCGAACTGGAGGGCGACCCGGACCTGCTGACCCGCGAGCAGGCCCGCGTCCGGCATCTGCTGGTCGACGACGCGCAGCATCTGGACCCCCTGCAGTTCCGCCTGATCCGCCTGCTCGGCTCGGCCGCCGACGACTTCGTGACCGCCGGTGATCCGGACCAGGCGGTGTTCTCCTTCCGCGGCGCGGATCCGGCCCTGCTCGCCGACGCCGACTCCGACGGTGGGCACACCGTCACGCTGACCCGTTCGCACCGGCTGAGCCCGGCGGTGCACGGTGCCGTGCGGCGGTTCGCGGGCACGCTGCCGGGCGCGAACCGGCACCGCGGCTTTTCGGTATCCCAGGACGTATCCCAGGACGTGTCCCAGGACACCGAGCCGGGTGTGGTGAAGGTCCGGCTGCTGCCCACCCCCTCGGCGGAGGCGAGCTGGGTGGCCGACCAGTTGCGGCGCGCCCACCTCACCGACGGGATCCCGTGGTCGGAGATGGCCGTGGTGGTCCGCTCGCCCGGCCGGTCCTTCCCGGTGCTGCAGCGGGCCCTGCGGGCGGCCGGTGTGCCGATCGCCTCGGCCGCCGAGGAACTGCCCCTGGCCCGCCAGCCCGCGGTGCGGCCGCTGCTGGCGGTGCTGCGGGTCGCGGCCGACGCCCAGTGCCTTGACGTGGATCTCGCCGAAATGCTGCTCTCGTCGCCGCTCGGCGGGGCGGATCCGCTCGCACTGCGCCGGATGCGGCGGGGGCTGCGCAGGCTGGAGCTGGCGGGCGGTGGTGAGCGTGGCAGCGATGAGCTGCTGCTGGAAGTGCTGCTGGACAACGACCGGCTCACCGGTCTCGCCGAGGCCGAGGCGGCCCCGATCCGGCGGATCGGGGGCCTGATCGCCACCACCGCGGCGGCGATCAGGCGGGGCGCGCCGGTCGAGCAGGTGCTGTGGGAGCTGTGGCAGGCCACCGGTCTGCAACCGCGGCTGGTGCGGCAGTCGGCTCGCGGCGGCTCGCTCGGCTCCCAGGCCGATCGCGACCTCGACGCCATCGTCGCGCTGTTCCACGCCGCGGGGCGCTATGTCGACAGGTTGCCGAAGGCGAGTGCGGCGGCCTTCGTGGACTACCTGTCGTCACAGAACATCGCCGGGGACAGTCTGGCGCCGGTGGCGGCGCGGGGCGAGGGCGTGTCGATGCTGACGGCGCATGCCGCGGCGGGTCGCGAGTGGACGGTGGTGGCGGTCTCGAACGTGCAGGAGGGCAGCTGGCCGGACCTGCGCCTGCGCGGTTCCCTGCTCGGTGTCGAGCGGCTGGTGGACCTGCTGTCCGGCGTGGACGATTCGGGGGTGTCGGCCACGGCGCCGATCCTGGCCGAGGAACGGCGCCTGTTCTACGTGGCGGTCAGCCGGGCGCGCCGCGTCCTGCTGGTCAGCGCCGTGGCGGGCGAGGACGAGCAGCCTTCGCGGTTCATCGACGACGTCGAGGAGAACAGTTCGGGCGAAACGGGGACGGATTCCCGGCGGAAACCGCCGGGCCGCTCGCTGGTGCTGGCCGAACTGGTCGGGGAGCTGCGCGGCGCGGTCTGCGACCCGAAGACCGAACCCGGGCGCAGGCAGCTCGCCGCGCGGCAGCTCGCGCGGCTGGCGCACGCCGGGGTTCCGGGGGCGCACCCCGGCTCGTGGTACGGGTACGCGGACGTTTCGACGGCCGAGCCGCTGTACGCATCCGGTGACGTCGTGCGCATCTCTCCGTCCGTTGTGGACATCCTGCTGCGGTGTCCGTTGCGCTGGTTGGTCGAACGCCACGGCGGCACCGACCCGGCGCAGCTCGCCGCGATCACCGGTACCCTCGTGCACGGCCTGGCCCAGGCCGCGGCGGGCGGGCTCGACGAGCAGGGATTGCGGAAGGCACTCGACGAGGCCTGGGCGAAGGTGGACGCGGGGGCGCCGTGGTTTTCGCGGCGGGAACGCCGCCGCGTCGAGCAGATGGTGCAGAACTTCCTCGCCTGGCTGGAAAACAGTCGCGGCGAACTGGCCCAGCTGGACGTCGAGCGGGACATCGAGGTGGAGCTGCCCATCGGGGACGAGGGCCTCGGGGGCCTGCTGGTGAGGTTGCGCGGCCGGGTCGACCGGCTGGAGACCGACGGCGAGGGCCGTCCCGTGATCGTCGACCTCAAGACCGGCAAGACCGCGGTCACCGCTGCCGAGGCCGGGGAGCATCCGCAGCTGGCCGCCTACCAGCTCGCCGTGCTGCTGGGGGCGTTCGGTGAGGACCAGCGGCCGGGCGGGGCCCGCCTGGTGTACCTCGCCAAGTCCCACACCAAGACCGGCGCGACGCAGCGCGAGCAGCCCCCGCTCGACGACGAGACCGGCAGGCACTGGCTGGAGCTGGTCCGCGGGGCGGCCGCCTCCGCGGCCGGGCCCGAGTACCGGGCCAGCGAAAACACCGACTGCGACCGCTGCCCGGCGAAGGGCTCGTGCCCGCTGCGCCCGGAGGGCAGGCAGGTGCCCGGAGGATGACCGCACCGGACACCCTCGTCACCCCGGCCGAGGTCGCCACCGCGCTCGGCCTGCCGACGCCCACCCCCGAGCAGGCCGCGGTGATCGCGGCCCCGATCGAACCGGCACTCGTCGTCGCCGGTGCCGGCGCGGGCAAGACCGAGACCATGGCCGCCAGGGTGGTCTGGCTGGTGGCCAACGGGATCGTCACCCCCGAGCGCGTGCTCGGCCTGACCTTCACCCGCAAGGCCGCGCGCCAGCTCGCCGAACGGGTCCGCGCCCGGTTGCGGCGCCTGGCCGGGGCGAGCCTGCTGGACCGCGTCGATCCGGGCGGGCAGCGGCGGGCGGCCGTGCTGGCCGGTGAGCCCACCGTGCTCACCTACCACGCGTACGCGGGCCGCCTGCTGGCCGAGCACGGCCTGCGGCTGCCGGTGCGGCCCGGGGTGCGCCTGCTGTCGGAAACCTCGTCGTGGCAACTGGCCCACCGCGTGGTGTCCACTTGGGACAGTGACCTGGAGACCGACCGGGTGCCCGCGTCGGTCACCGCGCAGTTGCTGTCGCTGGCCGGGGAGCTCGGCGAGCACCTGGTGGAGGAGAGCGCGCTCGCCGGGTACACCCGCTGGCTGTGCGAGCTGATCGAGCAGGCGCCGCGCGCCAAGGGGCAGCGGGCCAAACTGCCCAACGCGCTGACCGAAATCGTGGCGGCGCAACGGTTCCGGCTGGCCCTGCTGCCGCTCATCGAGGGCTATCAGCAGCGCAAGAGTGCCGAAGGGGCACTGGACTTCGCCGACCAGATGTCGCTGGCCGCCCGACTGGCCGACGGCCATCCGGCGGTCGCGGAGGGGGAGCGGGAGCGCTATGGCGCGGTCCTGCTGGACGAGTACCAGGACACCGGGCACGCGCAGCGGGTGCTGCTGCGGGCGCTGTTCGGCGGCGCGGAACGGCCGCCCCTGCCGGTCACCGCGGTGGGGGACCCGGCGCAGGCGATCTACGGCTGGCGCGGGGCGAGTGCGGCGAACCTGCCCCGGTTCACCACCGACTTCCCCCGGGCCGACGGCGGGCGGTTCGCGCCCGCGCGGCGCTACGGCCTGCTCACCAGCTTCCGCAACCCGCCCGAGGTACTCACCCTGGCCAACGCCGTGGCCGAACCCCTGCGGGCGCGCGGACTCGGGGTCGAACGCCTGCGGGCGCGGGACGGCGCCGGTCCCGCCGACATCGAAGCCGCGTTGCTGCCCGATGTCCGGGCCGAGCGCGCCTGGCTCGCCGACGCGATGGCGCGGCGCTGGTTCGCCGAGCGGGATGCCACCGGCTCGCCGCCCACCGCGGCCGTGCTGGTGCGGCGCCGCGCCGACATGGCGCCCATCGCCGCCGAACTGCGCGCGCGGGGCCTGCCGGTCGAGGTGGTCGGGCTCGGCGGCCTGCTCGACGAACCCGAGGTGGCCGATCTGGTGGCGACGCTGCGCTTGCTGGCGGATCCGCTGGCCGGGACGGCGGCGGCCCGCCTGCTCACCGGGGCGCGCTGGCGGCTGGCGGCGGCCGATCTCGCCGCGCTGTCGGCCCGTGCCGGCGAAATCGCCGCACCACCCGCCGCCGCCGAAACCGGTGTGCCCGAGTTGTTCACCGAACGGGCCGAGCAGACCGGGCTGATCGACGCGCTGGACGATCCCGGCGATCCGGCGCGGTATTCGGCGGAGGGGTACCGCCGCATCCGGCGGCTCGCCACGGAACTGTCCGGACTGCGGCGCCGCCTCGACCAGTCGTTGCCGGAACTGGTCGCCGACGTCGAGCGGACCCTGCTGCTCGACGTGGAATCGCTGGCCCGCCCCGGCGGAGCGGGGCGTGCCCACCTGGACGCCTTCGCCGACGTGGTCGCCGATTTCGCCGAAACCGCGCCGAACGCGAGCCTGATGTCCTTTGTGGACTACCTCGCCACCGCGGCGCACGCCGAGGACGGGTTGACCCCCGGCGAGGTCGAGGTGCTGCCGGACCGGGTGCAGGTGCTCACCGTGCACGCGGCGAAGGGGCTGGAATGGCGGGTCGTGGCCGTGCCGCACCTCGTGCGCGAAGTGTTCCCCACCAAGCGCCGGTCCTCGTCGTGGCTGCGGACGGTGACGGCGCTGCCTGCCGTGCTGCGCGGCGACGCGGAGGATCTGCCCGCGCTGCGGGTATCGGCGGGCATGGACCGCAAGGAACTCCAGGAGGCCTTCGAGGAACACGAGGAGGGTTTCGCCGAACGCGAGGCCGACGAGGAGCGCCGCCTGTGTTACGTGGCGCTGACGCGGTCCGAGCACTCGCTGCTCGTTTCGGGGCACTGGTGGAACGAAACCAGCACGAAGCCCAAGGGGCCTTCGGACTTCCTGACCGAAACGGCCGAACTGATCGAGGGCGGGGTGGGCCGGATCTCGGTGTGGGCGGAGGAACCGGCGGGGGACGAGGAGAACCCGCTGGTCAGCGAGTCCCGCACGGCGCGGTGGCCGGTAGACCCGCTGGGCGAGCGGCGCACCCCGGTCGCCGAGGGGGCCGAGCTGGTGCTGGCGGCACTGGCCGAGGACGAGTCCGGGGACCCGGCCGAGGAAGAGGAGGACGATCCTGACGGCTGGGTCGCCGACACCGATGTGCTGCTCGCGGAGCGGGCGGCGGCGGGCAGCGGCGCGGACGAGGTCGTGCTGCCCGACCGGCTTTCGGTGAGCCAGCTCGTCGAGCTCGCCGGCGACCCCGGGGGCCTGGCCCGCCGCCTGCGGCGTCCCCTGCCCGTGCCCCCCAACACCTTCGCCCGGCGCGGCACCGCGTTCCACGGCTGGCTGGAGCGCCGGTTCGCCGGGGAGCGGCTGTTCGACCTCGACGAGCTGCCCGGCGCGGCCGATCCGGACGAGGCCGGTGACGAGGACCTCGAAGCGCTGCGGGCCGCGTTCGAATCGGGCAGCTGGGCCGACCGGACCCCGCACGAGGTGGAGGTGCCCTTCTCCACCGAGATCGACGGCGTGCTGGTGCGCGGCCGGATGGACGCGGTGTTCGCCGATCCGGACGGCGGCTGGACCGTGGTGGACTGGAAGACCGGTGCGGTGCCCGAACCGGGCCGGATCCGGCCGCTGGCCGTTCAGCTCGCGGCCTACCGGCTGGCCTGGGCTTCCCTGTCCGGTACCCCCCTGGAGCGGGTGCGGGCGGCGTTCCACTACGTCCGGGACGATCACACGCTGCGGCCGGTCGATCTGCTCGATGCGGACGGCCTGCGGGAGCTGCTGCGCGGTGTCCCCTCGGATTCGCCGGGGTAGCCGCCGGTCGGGTGATCCCCTACGATCCGCGGCGTGCGTTCCTCTGATCGAGCGGACCCGGCGCTCGTCGGCCTCATCCGGATGCCCGAGCCATCGGTCAGTCCGCTGCGGTCGATCGCCCGCCGGATCGTCTACGCCCTGCTGGCACTGGTCGCGGCGGTACTCATCGTCTACGCCGACCGGGACGGCTACCGGGACGCCAACGGCGATGGATTGTCCCTTTTGGACAGTTTCTACTATGCGACCGTTTCGTTGTCGACCACCGGCTACGGCGACGTCACCCCGGTCACCGACAGTGCGCGGCTGATCAACGTCCTGGTGATCACCCCGCTGCGGGTGCTGTTCCTCATCGTGCTGGTCGGGACCACACTGGAGGTGCTCACCGAGCGTTCGCGGCAGGCTTTCCGGATCCAGAAGTGGAGGTCCAAGGTGCGGGACCACGTGGTGGTCGTCGGCTTCGGCACGAAGGGCCGTTCGGCGGTCAAGGCGTTGCTCAGCGACGAGAACCTGGAACCGAACCGGGTGGTCGTCGTCGACACCGACCAGCAGGCGCTGGACACGGCCGGTGCGCTCGGCCTGGTCACCGTGCACGGCACGGGCACCCGGTCGGACGTGCTCCGCGTGGCCGGCGTGCAGCGGGCGCGGGCCGTGGTGGTGGCGACCAACCGGGACGATTCGGCGGTACTGACCACGCTCACCGCGCGCGAACTCGCGCCGAAGGCCCACATCGTGGCCTCCGTGCGGGAGGCCGAGAACGTGCACCTGCTCAAGCAGTCCGGTGCCGACCAGGTGGTGGTGTCCAGCGAGACGGCGGGACGGCTGCTCGGCATGGCGACCTCCACGCCGGTGGTGGTGGACATGGTCGAGGACCTGCTCACCCCGGAGTCCGGGCTCGCCATCGCGGAGCGAGCGATCGAGCCCTCGGAGGAGGGCGGCTCGCCGCGGCACCTGTCCGACATCGTGCTCGGCGTGGTGCGGGACGGGGTGCTGTACCGGGTCGACTCGCCGCAGGTGGACGCGATCGAACCCGGCGACCGCCTGCTGTATGTGCGGAAGGTCACCCCGGCCGAGCTGAAGGAGTGATCCTGCTCCGTGGCGTGGTCGCGCCTGGGAATCGCCGGAGGGATCTGGAACGATTGACCGCGTGCAATGCTTGTTGCGATCACGTCCGCGGCCGGTGACCTCCCGGGACGCCACATGATCGCGCATCGGATCCACTGGCGGACGCTCGCCATCGCGGCGCTGGTCGGCATCGCGATCGTGATCAGCGTCTGGTGGGCGGGGCCGGGCGCGCTGGGCTCGCCCGCCGGGGTCGACGGCACGCCCACCGAGGCCACCGTCACCAAGCCGGCGCCCTGCAACGACACCAACGTCAAGGAGAGCGTGCAGTTCCGGTTCGGCGGCCAGGACCACACCGGCTCGCTCGACGCCTGCGGGCACGACCAGAACGACCGCGTCGAGATCATGGTGCCCACCGGCCTCGGTTCCGGCACCGTGGACGTGCACCTGGCCGACGTGGTACCCGGCCACAGCAACCTGCGGCGCCCGCTCGGCCTGGCCCTGCTCGCCCTGTCCTGCCTCGGCGGCGCCACCTACGCCTTCCTCGTGCAGCGCGGGCCACGGCGGCAGCCCGTCCCCGCCTGAGCCGCCCGGGTGCTGGAGCAAAGAATGTTTACTCCAGTTCCCCGCGCCCGGATTGCCGTGAAGGGTCCCTTCACAGTCGAATCGACTGTGAAGGGACCCTTCACGGCTTTGCCCCAGTCCCTCCGGCCGTAGCAAATCCACCTTGCTCCAACGTCGGGGCATTCCCCGCAGGTCAGGAGACATCGGCGGCGGTTGCGCTGAAGGTGTTGCACTGGACGGCGCGGTTGAACTGGGCACCCTTGCGCCACCAGGCGGCGTAGTGCGCGTTGGTGCCGTGGTCGTGGCTGCCGGAGGTGTTGTCGCCACGGGTGTCCTGGTCGCGCCACGCCTTGGCGTACATGTCGCGCGTGACGGAGCCGTGGTCGACCACGGCGCCCAGGAACATGCCGGAGAAACACTGGGCCTGCAGTTCCTTGCGGCGTGACAGGTCCAGCCCCGCCGGGGTGTTCTCGCCGACCTGGTAGATCCGCTGCCACACCGCGTCCATCAGCCCGGCCATCTCCTGCACGTGATGGCCGTACTCGTGCGCGAACAGCGCGAGGTAGACGCCGGGGTTGTCGCCGTACTGCTCGATCTGCAGGCCGCGGTAGGGCACGTACAGGTTGTTGTCGCAGTAATAGGCGGCGGTGGCGACGCCGACGGCGATGGTGCCGCAGGCGGTCTGGAAACTCGAGCCGGTCGGGAAGTGCAGGGTCGGCGGGTTGAACGGCAGGCGGTAGCCCTGCAGGAAGGTCCCCCACGCCTGGTCGAGGCAGCGTTCCGCGGCGGTGAAGAACGCCTGGGCGGAGGCCTGGTCGCTGTGCCAGTCCGGCAGCACGCACACGATGTTCTGCAGGCCGGCGTCCGGATCCTGCAGGATGGGGTGGTCGGCGAGTCTGAGCACCTTCTGGCCGGGGACGGTGCCGCCGCCCGAGCCGGTGGATCCGTCGCTGCGGCCGCTGGCGGGCGTGGAGGTGGCGGGGCCGGGGTCGTGGC
>NZ_VJWX01000529.1 GCF_007713715.1 Amycolatopsis rhizosphaerae | reverse complement strand
CCGGCGGTTGAGTCCCACCCTCCGGCGCCTGAGTTCCACGCTCGGGGCCGCGAGCGTGGAACTCAGGCGCGTGAAGGTGGGACACAAGTGCGTGAAGGTGGGACTCAGGCGGTCAGGCGGCGGGGAGGACGACGGTGACGGAGAGGCCGCCGCCGACCACGGGTTCCGCGGTGACCCTGCCGCCGTGGGCCTCCACCGCGGCCCGCACGATGGACAGGCCGAGCCCGGCCCCGGACCGGGCCGTCCGGGCCACTCCGGCCCGGCGGAACGGTTCGAACAGCTCGGCCACGGTCGCCGGATCGATCAGCCCGCCGGACGAACGCACGCGCAGCATCGACCAGCCTTCGCCCGGCTGCGTCACCACCTCGATCCAGCCCGAGTCCACGTTGTGTCGGACCGCGTTCTCCAGCAGATTGCCCGCGATGCGCTCCAGCAGCGCCGGATCCCCCCGCACCGGCGCCGGAGCGGTGTCGAACTTCGTCCGGATCCCCCGCTGCTCGGCCTCACCCCGCACGGCCCGCCACGCGCTGGACACCAGCACCGCGAGATCCGTCGGTTCGTTCACCATCAGCCCGGCACCGTCGGTGCGGGCGAGCAGCAGCAGCGAACCGACGAGATTGCCCGCCCGCTCGGTCGCATCGCGCACCACGGCGGCCATCCGGCGCAGCTCCGCCACATCGGCATCGGGGTCCGACAGCGTCACGTCCAGCTCGGTGCGGATCACCGACAGCGGGGTCCGCAGCTCATGACTGGCATTGGCGACGAAATGGCGCTGCGCCTCGAACGCCGCCTGCAGCCGGTCGAGCATCGCGTCGAAGGTGTGCGCGAGCTCGGCCAGTTCCCCCCTGGACTTCACCTCGCCGATGCGCTCGCCCAGCGACTCCACCGACAACCGCCGGGCGGTGCCGGTGATCTCCCGCAGCGGCCGCAGCACGCGCGAGGTGAACGTCCACGCCAGGATCGCGGTGGCCAGCACGACGCAGCAGAACGCGATCGACCCCGCCAGCAGCACCTTGTCCCGCGCATGCTCCTGCAGGTGCGCCGCCAGCGCCGCGGCGTCCACCTCCACCCCGTCGGCACGGACCGTCGTCCCGGGCGGCAGCTGCGGGAACGCCGCGACCGCGTCCCCGACCAGCATCCAGGCCAGCCAGAGCAGCACAAGGCTCACCCCGGCGGCCAGCCCCGTCGACAGCAGCGTGATCCGCGCGCGCAGGCTGTTCGCCGGCAGCAGTCCGGCGGCCCGCCTCACCCGTCCACAGGACCGGCGTTCGGTACCCGGTATCCCGATCCCACCACGGTCTCAATGATTCCAGGCTCGCCGAGCTTCTTGCGCAGGGTCATCACCGTCACCCGAACCGTCGTGGTGAACGGGTCCGCGTTCTCGTCCCACACCCGCTCCAGCAACTCCTCGCTGCTCACCACCGCGCCCTTCGCGGCGAGCAGCACCTCGAGCACGCCGAACTCCTTGCGGGTCAGCTCGATCGGGCCGCCGGCCCGCCGCACCGTCCGGCGCGCCGGGTCGAGTTCGACGTCGCCCGCGGTCAGCAGCGGCGGCGCGGCCGGAGTGGCCCGGCGGCCGAGCGCCCGCACCCGCGCGACCAGTTCGGGGAAGGCGAAGGGCTTGGCCAGGTAGTCGTCGGCGCCCAGGGAAAGCCCCTCGACGCGGTCGGACACGGTGCCGCTGGCGGTGAGCATCAGGACCCTGGTGAGCTCGCCGGAGGCGACGATCTGTTTGCACAGGTCGTCGCCGGACATGCCGGGCAGGTCGCGGTCCAGCAGCACCACGTCGTACCGGGTGATGCTGGCCTTCTCGTGCCCCTCGTCCCCGTTGAGCGCGATATCGACGGCCATGCCCTCCCGGCGCAGGCCACGGGCGATCGCTTCCGCGAGGGGTTCTTCGTCCTCGACTACCAGAATCCGCACGTCAACCACCGTGCCACAGTTTCCTGAGAAGCACCTGTACGCCACGCGCCGGGGCCTGTCCCCTATTCGGCGGCCTCCGGCTGACGCTCCCGCAGCAGGTTCGCCGTCCATTCGGTGACCTTGCGCGCCACGTCCTGGGCGGTCAGCCCGACGCGCCCCAGCACCTCCTCGCGGGAGCCGTGCTCGTGGAACTCCTGTGGCACCGCCAGATCCCGCAACGGCACATCGCACTCGGCGTCGCGCAGCAGTGCGCTCAAGGCGGAGCCGAAGCCACCGTGACGGCCGCTGTCCTCCACGGTCACCACGAGACTGTGCTGCCGCGCCAGCGCGACCAGCTCGGCCGGAACCGGCACCACCCAGCGCGGGTCCACCACGGTGACCCCGATGCCCTGATCGGCCAGGCGTTCCGCGGCCGCGAGCCCGAGCCCGGCGAACGCGCCGACCACGACGAGCAGCACGTCCTGCTCGGCTTCCTCGGCGGGCTTGGCCAGCACGTCGACCACACCGGTCCGCTCGACGGCGGGCACCGACTCGACCACGCTGCCCTTCGAGTAGCGCAGCGCCGTCGGACCGTCGGACACCGCCAGCGCCTCGCGCAGTTCCTCCCGCAGGGTGGCCGCGTCCCGCGGGGCCGCCACGCGCATCCCGGGCACCATGCCCAGCAGCGACAGATCCCACATGCCGTGGTGGCTGGGCCCGTCCGGACCGGTGATCCCCGCTCGGTCGAGCACCAGCGTGACCGGCTGGCGGTGCAGCGCCACATCCATCAGCACCTGGTCGAAGGCCCGGTTGAGGAAGGTGGAGTAGACCGCGACGACCGGGTGCAGCCCGCCCATGGCCAGTCCGGCGGCCGAGGTCACCGCGTGCTGTTCGGCGATGCCCACGTCGAACCAGCGGTCCGGGAAACGGTCGGCGAACTTGCCGAGGCCGGTGGAGCGCAGCATGGCCGCGGTGATCGCGACCACGTCCGGCCGCTCGGCGCCGATCTCGGCCAGCTCGTCGCCGAAGACGTCGGTCCAGCTGCGGCCCTTGGGCCTGGGCAGCCCGGTGTCCGGATCGATGGGATCGGTCTGGTGCATCTGGTCGGCTTCGTGGTTGACCGCGGGCGGATAGCCGTGGCCCTTCTCGGTGACCGCGTGCACCACGACCGGACCGCCGAAGGCCTTCGCCGACTGCAGGGCCCGCTCCAGCGCGACCAGGTCGTGCCCGTCGACCGGGCCGAGGTACTTCAGGCCGAGGTCGGAGAACATCATCTGCGGGCTGAGCGCGTCCTTGATGCCCGCCTTCGCCGCGTGCAGCGCGGCGTAGATCGGCTTGCCCACCACGGGGGTGTGCAGCAGCAGCTCCCGGCCCCCGTCGAGCACGCGCTCGTACCCGGGCTGCAGCCGCAGCGACGCCAGGTGCTCGGCGAAACCGCCGATGGTCGGCGAGTAGGACCGGCCGTTGTCGTTGACCACGATCACCACCGGACGGCCCGGTTCGGCCGCGATGTTGTTGAGCGCCTCCCAGCACATGCCGCCGGTGAGCGCACCGTCGCCGACCACGGCCACGGTGTGCCTGCCGCCCCCGGCCAGCTCGAACGCCTTGGACAGGCCGTCCACATAGGACAGCGCGGTGGAGGCGTGGCTGTTCTCGACGAAGTCGTGCTCGCTCTCGGCCCGGATCGGGTAGCCCGCGACCCCGCCGGTCTGCCGCAGGAGGTCGAAACCCTCGCGGCGACCGGTGACGATCTTGTGCACGTAGCTCTGGTGACCGACGTCGAAGACGATCGCGTCCCGCGGCGAGTCGAACACGCGGTGCAGCGCGATGGTCAGCTCGACCACACCCAGGTTCGGCCCGAGGTGCCCGCCGGCACGCCGGACCTTGTCGATGAGAAAGTCGCGGATCTCTCCCGCCAGCTGCTCGAGCTGGCTCAGCCTCATGCGCTTGAGATCGGCCGGCCCGTGCACGGACTCCAGCAAAGTCACTTTCCACCTCACCCTGTCGATCCGGGACCGTCCGCTCAGTTTACGGAGAAGCGAAACGGGCTCGCCGCTCCGCGCGGTGTGCGTCACTGGAGCGAAAACGGTCCGCTCGTTCACCCACCGTAGCGCCAGTGGGCGGCGGCAGGTGCGCCCGGCAGGGGCACGGACCCGCACGCCCGGTTCCGCAGACCGTCCACAACGGAGGGTCATGGCCGCTGTCCCACCGCGCGCCGTTCCACGGTCAGCCTGGCCCGCTCGGCGGCCGCGCGCCCGGCCCGCCATCCGCCGGCGTCGCTGCCGACGGCATACCGGCGCGTGCGGACCTTGGGGAACAGCTCGCGGAACAGCTCGCCGACCTCCTCCTCGCGCCGGGCGAGCACCGGCAGCAGGCGCTCGTCGGCCATCTGCTCCAGGCACCGCCGGCCGGTCTCGGCCAGGCGCTCCCGGATGCGTTCGGCGTAGGCCAGCAGGAACGAGTGCCGGAACGAGCGGGTGCGCGAGCGCCCGTCCCGGTGCGTGTGCCTGCCGGCCGCCAGCATCGCCTCCGTCGCCTGCACCAGCAGCGAGGTCGCCAGCAACTCGACGATGTCCAGGTCGGTCCCGTGCCCCACCACCACGACGAGACCCAGCCCCTGGTAGACCACCGAACGGCACCGGTTCGCCGAAGCCACCGCCATGGCCAGGGCCGACTTCGCCGTCAGGTACGGATCCTCCAGCCACAACCGCCGCGCCGAGCCCGTCCGCCCCGGGCCGGAATCGACCAGGGCCCGCTCGAAGGAGTAGCGGCTCATCAGTTCCTGTGCCTTGGCCGAAAGCGCCTCGGCCTCCTCCGGGAACGATGTCGACTCCGCCTTGGCCAGCAGGGCGCGAACCCGGGCCAGCATCTTCTCGTTCACTCCCGTCCCCGGCCGCGCGGGCGCGGGGGGATCGGGCAGCGCGGGCAAC
>NZ_VJWX01000528.1 GCF_007713715.1 Amycolatopsis rhizosphaerae | reverse complement strand
GCAGATACGTGTAGGGCAGCGGGAAGGAGGCCACCACGTCCCGGGCCGGCTGGTCGGGGCCGTTGTCCACCACGATGAGGTGGTCGACCGGGTGGGTCTGCGCGGCGATCATCTTGAGCGAGTCGGCGAGCAGTTCACGCCGGTGCCGGGTGACCACGACGGCCACCACGGCGCCCTTGCCCAGCGGGGCTGCCTCGGGATCGGACATGCTCACTCGCCGCCCCCGGCCGCGACCGCGGCGTCCACCCCGATGCGTGCGGCCATTTCCGGGCTCATCCCCTCGTACGGGTCCCTGCCCTTGTACGCGGTCAGCACGTCCCGCAGCGAGCCCTGCATCTTCATCCGGCCCTCGTCCATCCAGATGGCCGTCGTGCACAGCTCCAGGAGCAGGTCGTCGGCGTGCGAGGCGAACACCAGCAGACCGGACCGGCGGACCAGGTCGACCAGGCGGTCACGGGCCTTGTTCAGGAAGGCCGCGTCCACCGCCCCGATGCCCTCGTCGAGGATCAGGATCTCCGGGTCGATCGTGGTGACCACGCCCAGTGCGAGGCGGACCCGCATACCCGTGGAATAGGTCCGCAGCGGCATCGCGAGGTAGTCGCCCAGCTCGGTGAACTCGGCGATGTCGTCGACGCGTTTCTCCATCTGCTTGCGGGTCATGCCCAGGAACAGGCCCCGGATCATGATGTTCTCGTAGCCGGAGATCTCCGGGTCCATGCCGATGCCGAGGTCGAACACCGGCGCGACCTTGCCCTCGACCCGGGCCGAGCCGCGGGTCGGTTCGTAGATGCCGGACAGCAGCCGCAGCAGCGTGGACTTGCCTGCCCCGTTGTGGCCGACCAGGCCGACCCGGTCACCGTCCTTCAGGGAGAGCGAGACGTCCTGCAACGCCTCGATCACCGGCACCTTGCTCTCGGTGCCGATCTTGCCGCCGACCTTGCCGAGCACCTTCTTCTTCAGCGAACGGGTCTTCGCGTCGAAGATCGGGAAGTCGACGAAGGCGTTGTGCACCTCAATGCTGACCATGTTGTTCTCTCACACCCAGTAGGAGACGCGGGCACGGTAGTTGCGCATGGCGACCAGCGCGAGCAGCCAGCCGACCACGGTGATGCCGCCCACGACGAGCCAGCTGCCGACGTTCACCGCCTGGCCGATCAGCGGCGCACGAAGGATCTGGACGAAGTGGTAGAAGGGGTTGAGGTGGACGATCGGTACCACCCAGTCCGCCATGGCGGCCCGGGCGCCGTGGCCGTAGAGCTGGTCGATCGGCCACACGATCGGGGTCATGTAGAACAGCAGCTGGATCAGCGAGTTGATCACCTGCGGGAGGTCCCGGTAGCGGGTGGAGATGATGCCCAGCAGCAGCGTCACCCACCACGCGTTGAAGGCCAGCAGCACGAAGGCGGGGATCGCGCTCAGCGAGTACCAGCCGAAGCCGGGGTGGCAGATCGTGGTGCCCGCGTCGCAGACTCCGTTGGTCAGGCCGTACGGGTGGTTGAGACTGGTGAAGAAGATCGCGTCGATGATCACCACGACGATCAGGTTGTGGGCGAACAGCAGCGTTTGCCGCCACACGGTGCGGAGGGCGTACACCGTCAACGGCGCCCGGATCTGCTTGATCAGGCCCTCGTTGGAGATGAACGTCTCCATGCCCTCGGTCAGCGCACCGCTGATGAAGGTCCAGACGATGAACCCGGTGCTGATGTAGGGCAGGAAGGTCGCGATGTGCATCCCGAACAGCTGCGAGTACAAGAGCCCGAGGCCGAGCGAGATGACACCCTGGCTGATGGTGATCCAGAACGGGCCGATCACCGACCGCCGGTAGCGCTGCTTGATGTCCTGCCAGCCGAGGTGGCTCCACAGTTCCTGCTGGCGGAAGCCGTCCCTCAGGTCTGCGATGGCGCGGGCGAAGGACCGGCTGTCGGAGGCCGGCGGGATCGGCGCCGAACCGTGGGCGACGGCATCACTGGCCGTGTCGACAGTGCTGGTGGCATGCACGTGCCCAGGGTAGCGACCCTGGGCATCCGCTCCCGTCGAGGGCTGTCACCACCACCGAACAGCACTTTTGCCCGGTTTGCGTAGCGGTGGGGTAGCGGGCCCGCGTTTCCGCCACGCAAACCGGTTCCCGACACTGTTCAGAGGTACTGGCCGGTGCCGCTGATGCCGGGAGCCGCGTGATCGCCGCGGCCCGCCGACGTGCCGGGCGGCAGTCCCCGGCGCATCTGCTCGAGCTGCACCCTGGCCGCCATCTGCTGCGCGAACAGCGCGGTCTGGATGCCGTGGAAGAGCCCCTCCAGCCAGCCGACCAGCTGGGCCTGCGCGATCCGCAGTTCGGCGTCGGACGGCGTGGAGTCCTCGGTGAACGGGAGCACCAGCCGGTCCAGCTCGTGCTGCAGCTCCGGTGCCAGGGCCTGTTCGAGCTCCTTGACGGAGGTCTGGTGGATCTCGCGCAGCCGGTTGCGGCTCGCGTCGTCCAGCGGCGCCGCGCGGACCTCCTCCAGCAACTGCTTGATCATCGTGCCGATGCGCATCACCTTCGCCGGTTCTTCGACGAGGTCACCGACCGATTCCTGCTGGTCGTCCTCGCCAGTGGCGATCCGGGCGGTGCCCACCGGGGAGCCGTCGGGGCCGACGACGACCACGTGCTGGGCTTCGTCTGCTGCGGAATTCCTGTTCGGCTCGGTCATTGCTCCATCCTGGCCTGCCTGGGCGACGTTGAACGCAACACTTCCGAGCCTAGCGGTCGCCCGAGGTCACCGGGCCGAGCAGGGCGAGAGAGGCCAACCCCGAACGCGCTGCCAAATTACTCCTACGTACGGTGTGCGCATGGCGTTCGACGTCGCTCGAATTCGTGGGTTGTTTCCCGCACTCGGTGACGGCTGGATCCACTTCGACGGCCCTGCCGGAATGCTGGTACCCGAACAGGTGGCCTCGGCCGTGTCCACGGCTATGCGCGCACCGGTCTCCGGACCGGGTGGGGCATTTCCGGCATCCCAGCGTGCGGAGAGCATAGTGACCGCCGCCCGGCGGGCGGTGGCCGACCTCACCGGCACCGATCCGGCCGGGGTGGTACTGGGGCCGAGTGCTTCCGTGCTGTTGCGTCGTCTGGTCGACGCGATGTCCGAAGGCTGGCAGCTCGGCGACGAGATCGTGGTGTCCCGCCTGGACGAGCAGGCGAACCTGATCCCCTGGCAGCACGCGGCCAAGCGGGTCGGTGCGGTGGTGCGCTGGGGCGAGATCGACATAGAGACCTGCGAGCTGCCCGCCTGGCAGTACGAGTCCCTCGTGACCGCGCGGACGAAGGCGGTCGCGATCACCGCGGCCTCCGGCTCGGTCGGCACGCGTCCCGACGTGCCCACGGTGGTCGAATTCGCGAAGCGGGTCGGGGCGACCGTCGTGCTGGACGCCAGCTACGCGGCGCCGTTCGTCCCGCTGGACCAGCCGGAACTGGGGGCCGACGTGATCGTGGTCTCCGCGCAGGCGTGGGGTGGGCCCGCGGTGGGCGCGCTGGCGTTCCGCGACCCGGAGATGCTGGAACGGCTGCCCTCGGCGGCCCTCGAACCGGGGGTGCGCGGCCCGGCGCGGCTCGAACTCGGCCCCCACGCGTACCCGCTGCTCGCGGGCCTCGTGGCGTCGATCGACTACCTGGCGGGACTGGACGACGCGGCCAGCGGCTCCCGCCGCGAACGCCTGGTCACCTCGCTGGGCTCGGCGAAGTCGTACCACGCGGGCCTGCTCGCCCAGCTGACCACGGAGTTGCGGGCGTTGCCGCACGTCACGGTGATCGGGGACGCGATGCGGCGGATCCCCGCGCTCGGCTTCGCCGTGGCGGGGAAGAAGGCGCCCGAGGTCGCCGAGTACCTGGCGTCCCAGGGGCTGTGCGCGTTCGCCGACGACGGCACCAGCGGGGTGTTCGCGGCGCTCGGCGTGGGCGAGGTCGGCGGTGCGGTCCGCATCGGCCTCGCCCACTACTCGAACGTTTTCGAGGTCAACCAGTTGATCAGGGTGCTGGAGGAGCTCCGCTAGAGCGTGAGCAGGACCTTGCCGAAGGCGCCTTCTTCGATGGCCTGGTGAGCCTTCGACGCCTCCGGCATCGGCACGACCTGGCCGACCACCGGTCGCACCCGGCCGTCCGCGACCAGCGGCCACAGCCTCTGCCGGACGTCCGCGACGATCCGTCCCTTGTCCTGGGCGGGGCGGGCGCGCAACGTGGTCGCGGAGACGCGACCGCGCTTGGCCATCAGTTTCCCGATGTTCAGCTCGCCCTTCGTGCCGCCCTGCATCCCGATGATCGCCAGCCTGCCGCCGACGGCGAGCGCGTCGATGTTGCGGCCGAGATAGGCGGCGCCCATGTTGTCGAGGATGACGTTCGCGCCGCCGACCTTCGCCAGTTCGGCGACGAAATCCTGCTCCCGGTAGTTGATGGTGATGTCGGCGCCGAGCTGGCGGCACCGCTCCAGCCGCTCGGCCGACCCCGCGGTCACCGCGACCGTGGCGCCGAGCGCCTTGCCGACCTGGATCGCGTGCGTGCCGATGCCGCCGGCGCCGCCGTGCACCAGCAGCACCTCGCCCTCGGTGAGCCCCGCGTCGAGCACCACGTTCGACCACACGGTGCAGGCGACCTCGGGCAGTCCGGCCGCGGTGACCAGGCTGACCTCGCCGGGAACCGGCAGCAACTGGACGGCGGGAACAACGACCTTCTCCGCGTAGCCGCCGCCTGCCAGCAGCGCGCACACCTCGTCGCCGACCTGCCAGCCTTCGACGCCTTCCCCGAGTTCGGCGATGGTGCCGGAGCATTCGAGCCCGAGGATCTCGCTCGCCCCGGGCGGCGGCGCGTAGTGCCCCTGCCGCTGGAGCAAGTC
>NZ_VJWX01000527.1 GCF_007713715.1 Amycolatopsis rhizosphaerae | reverse complement strand
CCCGGCGGGTCACCTGGAACACCGCGCCGTCGGGCGTGCCCTCGACCCGCTCGGCGATCACCTCGACGCTTCCGCCGCCGGGCACGGCCAGGGTCGTCTTGAGGATGCCGCGCCGCGGGACCCTCGGCAGCAGGGTGCGCAGCAGCGCGGGGTCGGCGGGCCGGAGCTGGTCGGTGCAACTGCGGTTGGCGAGCACGAGGTCGCCGCCGAGCACGGCGACCGGGGCGGAGCGGCGGTGCGTGGCCTCCTGGAAGGCCAGGAACAGGCGGCGTTCGGCCACCCGGGCACCCTCGACGATGCGCTGCTGGATGTCGACCACCGCGCGGCTGACCAGCGGGCCGAACAACGGGTTGCCGATCTCGCCGATGCCGGTGATGTCGAGGACGCCCTCGATGCGCCCGGTGAGGGGGTGGCGGATCGGATGGCCGTAACAGCTGAAACGCTTGAGCGCCTCGACGAAGTGCTCGCCGCCGTGGATCTCCACCGCCTTGCCGGATTCGTAGGGGGTGCCCAGTGCGTTGGTGCCGATCCGGCCCTCACCGAACTGGGAGCCCAGCACCGCGCCGATGCCCTCGACCTGCTGCTGCAGACGGCGGTCGCCGAACCAGCGGTAGACGATGCGGCAGTCGCGGTCGGCGAGCAGGACGCAGAACTGGGTGCCCTCCAGCTGCCTGCTCAGCTCGTCGAGCACGGCACGGCCCGCCGTCATCAGCCGGCTGGAATGGTCGACCTCGGTGATCGAGACGCGGGCCGGGTCCAGTTCCGGGGTCAGCCCGTGCAGGCGCGAGCGGCGCCAGGACACGGCGATCTCCGGGCGCAGCGAGGCGTCCTCGCCGGTGAACACGCTCCCGAGCGTCACTGCTCCTCCCACATGCACCCCGTGACCGGCCCCGCCTCCTCGCGCGACCGTCACGACGATCGTAGTGACCTGACCGGAAGGCACAACACACGAACGAACGACCGGCCGCCGGGAATGACCACGGACTGTGATTTTCGCCCCCCGGAACCGGTCGCGGCTTGCCTGGGTGACCGGACACTTGCGACGGTCACGGGATGAGTGAGCACGTGGTGATCGACCCCAGGTTCAACGGGCCCGCCGCCTCGGGGCACGGCGGCTACGTCGCCGGCCTGCTGGCCAGGGCCGTCGACGGCCCCGCCGAGGTGACCTTGCGGCGGCCGCCGCCGCTGGGCGTCCCGCTGCGCCTGGCGCGCGCGGAAGACGGTTCGGTGGCGCTCACCGACGACTCCGGCCTCATCGGTGAGGCCCGGCACGCCGGAGCGGAGCCGGTGGCCGTCCCGGAGCCGCCCGAGCTGGAACTGGCGGCGAAGTGCGGTGAGGCCAGTCCGCTGCGGAGCGCGGCACGCCACCCGTTCCCGACCTGTTTCGCCTGCGGTTGCGGCCGGGAGCCCGGGGACGGGCTGCGGATCATCCCCGGCCCCGTGCCCGGCACCGATCTCGTCGCCGACGTGTGGACCCCGGCGCCCGATCTCGCCGGGGCGGACGGCGCGGTGACCACGGAGTTCGTGTGGGCCGCGCTGGACTGCCCGAGCGGGCTGGCCGCCATGCTGCTCGACGGCCTGCCGTCGATGCTGCTCGGCCGCATGTCGTCCTGGCTGCTCGCGCCCGTCCCCGCCGGGGAGCCCGTGGTGTGTGCGGGGTGGCTCAGCGGCCACGAAGGCCGCAAGTACTTCGGCGGCTCCGCGCTGTACTCGGCCGACGGCACACTGCTCGCCCACTCCTCGGCACTGTGGATCGCCCCCCGGACCTGACCAGCCCCCGGCACGCGCGGCCGTTGGCCGTGGTGCAAGTCGCGTGAGTGTTGGCCGTGAAGGGTCCCTTCACAGTCGATTCGGCTGTGAAGGGACCCTTCACGGCACTCGGCCAACGCCTGGCCGGTGCGGCCTACGAGACGATGGGCAGGGGGTTGCGCACGGCCTGCGCGACTCCGTCGCTCGCCCGCGCGGCCGCGACCCGCTCCGGGCTCGGGGTGCCGTAGAGAGTGGTGCGCTGCCGCAGTGGCCTCCCGAGCGGGGCCACCATCGCCTCCAGTTCGCTGATGGTCTTGTACGAGCCGTTGGCGGCGCCCGCCATGCGGCTGATCGTCTCCTCCATCAAGGTGCCGCCGAGGTCGTTCACCCCGCCCCGCAGCACCGCGCGGCAGGTCTCTTCGCCGAGTTTGACCCACGAGCACTGGATGTTGTCGATCAGACCGTGCAGTAGCAGCCGGGCCAGCGCGTGGACGGCACGGTTCTCCCGCACCGTCGTGCCGGGGCGGGCGAGCCCCGCCAGGTAGATCGGCGCGTTCTGGTGGATGAACGGCAGCAGCACGAACTCGGTGAATCCGCGGCGGCCGTCGCGTTCCAGTGCCCGGCGCTGCAGGTTCGCGATCAGCTTGAGGTGCCCCACCCAGTGGGCCGGGGTGTCGACGTGCCCGTACATCATCGTCGAGGTCGTCGGGATGCCCAGTTCGTGCGCGGTGGTGATCACCTCGACCCAGCTGGAGGTGGGCAGCTTGCCCTTGGTGAGCACCCAGCGTACGTCGTCGTCGAGGATCTCGGCGGCCGTGCCGGGCAGGGAGTCCACTCCGGACTCCTTGGCCCGCGCCAGCCAGTCGCGAATGGACAGGTTGGTCCGCGAGGCGCCGTTGACGACCTCCATCGGGCTGTAGGAGTGCAGGTGGATGTCCGGCTGCCGTCGTTTGACCTCGCGAGCCAGGTCGAAGTACGCGGTGCCGGGCAGATCCGGGTGGATGCCGCCCTGCATGCAGATCTCCGTCGCGCCCGCCTCCCATGCCTGGTCCACGCGGTCGCCGACCTGGGACAGGGACAGGGTGTAGGCGTCGGCGTCGGTGCGGCGCTGCGCGAAGGCGCAGAACCGGCAGCCGGTGTAGCAGACGTTGGTGAAATTGATGTTCCGTGTGACCACGAAGGTCACGTCGTCGCCGACCGCGTCCCGGCGCAGCCCGTCGGCGATCTCCGCCAGCGCGTCGAGCTCGGCGCCGTCGGCGTGCAGCAGTGCGAGAGCGTCCTCATCGGACAGACCGGCGGGGTCGGCCTCCGCGCGGCGCAGCGCGGCCGCGATGTCCGCGTCCATCCGGCGTGGCGCCGTGGGCACGTTCGCGGCGACCTCGTTCCAGTCGCCGTACACCGAGTCGAAGTCGCTGCGCCGGTCGCCCGTGCGACCCACCGTGTCCACTTCGACGTGCAACTGGGTGCGGCCCTGCTCCTGCCACCCGCCGTCGGGCTCCTGCCACGGCCTGCCCACCGGCAGCACGTCGCGGGCGAGCCCGGTCTCCGGGTCGGCCAGCGCCGCCACGTGGCCCGTCACGCGCGGGTCGAGCCACGGCTCCCCGGCGAGGATGTACTCGGGGTAGACGGTGAGCCGCTCCCGCAGCTCGAATCCGGCGGCGGCGGTCTGCCGGGCCAGCTCGTCGATCTGCGGCCAGGCGCGTTCCGGGTTCACGTGGTCCGGCGTGAGCGGCGAAACCCCGCCCCAGTCGTCGATCCCGGCCTTGAGCATCAGCTCGTACTGGCTGCCGATCAGGTTCGGTGGTGCCTGGATGCGCGTCTTCGGCCCCAGCACCAGCCGCGCGACGGCGATCGTGGCGGCCAGTTCCCGCAGGTCCGCGTCGGGTGTCGCGCGCATCTTCGTGTCCGGCTTCGCGCGGAAGTTCTGCACGATGACTTCCTGGATCCCGCCGTAGGCGCGGGCCGCCTTGCGGATCGCGAACAGCGCGTCCGCGCGTTCGGTGTGCGTTTCGCCGATGCCGATCAGGATCCCGGTGGTGAACGGCACCGCGCTGCGTCCGGCGTCTTCGAGGACCCGCAGCCGGACCGCCGGGTCCTTGTCGGGCGAGCCGTAGTGCGGGCCGCCGCGCTCGGTGAACAGACGGGTCGCGGTGGTCTCCAGCATCATGCCCATGGACGGCGCGACGGGCTTGAGCCGCTGGAAGTCCTGCCAGCCGAGCACACCGGGATTCAGGTGCGGGAGCAGACCGGTCTCCTCCAGCACCAGGATCGCCATCGCCCGCACGTAGGAGAGCGTGTCGTCGTAGCCGTGCGCGTCGAGCCACTCGCGCGCGGCCTTCCACCGGTCCTCGGGGCGGTCGCCGAGGGTGAACAGGGCCTCCTTGCAGCCCATCGCCGCACCCTCGCGGGCGATCGCGAGCACCTCGTCGGGGGACAGGAACGGAGCGTCCACTTTGCCCGGAACGGTGGCGAAGGTGCAGTAGCCGCAGCGGTCCCGGCACAGCCTGGTCAGCGGGATGAACACCTTGCGGCTGTAGGTGATCACACCCTCGCGGCCGGCGGCGGCGAGCCCGGCGTCGCGGATGCGGGAGGCGTGCACGGAGAGTGCTTCGAGGTCTTCGTCGCGGGCGTGCAGCAGCACGGTCGCCTCGGCGATGTCGAGGGTCTTGCCGTCGCGGGCGCGGGCGAGCGCGCGCCGCATCGCCGACGGGGTCGGACGGTCCTGCTCAGCAGCGGATGCCATGAGCAAAACGGTAGGTGCGCCCCGGTCCGGTTCTCCACGACCGAGCCGGTGATCCCTTTCGCCGGTGCGGCGGCGAGGAGGTTTCCGCAGCTCAGTGGCGCTGATCGCGTTGCCGTGACGCTCGCGCGCGGGTATTACCTAAAGTGTGGCATCGGTGGTCGGCAAGCGGATCAACGGGCGGACCTACTACTACCTGGTGGAGCCGGCCCGGGTGGAGGGCAGGCCCAGGATCGTCGCCCAGCGCTACCTCGGTTCGGCCGACGACATCGCGGCCGCGTTCGACGGGGGAGGCAGCGCGCCCACGGTCCCCGCCGACAGCAGGCATCTCGCCTTCGGTGCTGTCGCCGCGGTCTGGGCGACACTGGAGCGGC
>NZ_VJWX01000526.1 GCF_007713715.1 Amycolatopsis rhizosphaerae | reverse complement strand
ACCTGGGTGTGGTCGTCCCGCGTCGTTCGAAACGACCTCACCGAAGCCAGGCGTCAAGTACGTCGCGTACTTGACGTACTTCCCGCAGGGAGAGACACTGGCATCCGGAGACCGCACTGGAGGTCGGGTCGTGTCTGCTGTTCACTACGAGAGCTACACCGATGCGCGCGCACATCTGAAGGATCTGCTGGATGCGGCCGAGCGAGGTCGCGTCGCGACGGTTCGGCGTGACTCGGCCACGAGTGCCGTCGTGGATGTCGCGCGGCTGAGGCATTTCCTTGCGTCGATCATTCCCTCGCGGGCCGAAGTGGTGTCGGAGGCCGGTGGCTGGTCCGTGTTCATTCCCGGACTTCCCGTGGCTGCCGACGGCGATACCTTCGACGTCGCCATCATGGAGATGGTCGACGCACTGCGGGAGTACGCGGAGGACTGGCAAGAACGTCTCCTGGACTCGCCGAACCACCGTGACAACTGGGGGTTGGTCCAGTTGATCAGCCTGAGTGACGATGAGCAGCTTCGTGACTGGCTGGTGGGGGCCTCCAGGTGACGTGGCCTCACCCAACCCGTAAGGACCATGACACCTTCTGCCGTACCGAGCGGTGGCGCCAGGTGCGCGACGCCCGCGGGCGCACGGGTACGCACCACGTCACCTACGAACTCGGTCTTCCCGATGGCAGGATCCTCCGCACCCGCATCTCCCATCCGGTCGATCGGACCGATTACGGGCCGAGACTGTGGCGGCACATTCTTCGTGATCAGCTGGAGGTCGACGAGCCGGTCTTCTGGTCCTGTGTTTGCGACGGTGTCAGGCCGCCACGGGGCATGCCCGCCCCACCGCGCGAGTCCCTGCCTGCCGACCTCGTGCACTTGCTGATCTCGCGGGTCGGTCTGCCCGAGGCCGACGTGTCGGTGATGAGCAAGGAGGACGCCATTGCCAGGGTGCAGCGGTACTGGTCCGAAGATGGTTGATCACGGCCCGTCCCTGGGGTGGTAGCTCACGCCCGGAACGTGCGGCGGTAGGCGTCCGGCGGGACGCCGATCGCGCGGTGGAAGTGGCGGCGCAGGGTGGTCGCGGTGCCCATGCCCGCCGCCGAAGCGATGGTGTCGATGCTGTCGTCGGTGGCTTCCAGTAGCTCCTGTGCGCGGCGGATCCGCTGCGTCAGCAGCCACTGCAGTGGGGTGGTGCCGGTGATCGAGCGAAAGTGGCGCGCCAGGTGGCGCGAACTCATGTTCGCCTGGCGGGCCAGATCCTCCACGGTGAGCGGCTGGTCCAGCCGCCGCATCACCCAGGGGAGTAGTTCGGCCAGCGGATGGCCGTCCTGTGCGGGCACCGGTGTGGTGACGAACTGGGCCTGGCCGCCGGCCCGGTGGGGCGGCACGACCAGGCGGCGCGCGACCACGTTGGCGACCGCCGGGCCGTGGTCGCGGCGGACCAGGTGCAGGCACAGGTCCATCGCCGCGGCCTTGCCCGCGGACGTGAGCACGCTGCCGTTGTCGACGTAGAGCACGTCCGGGTCGACCTTCACCCGCGGATAGCGCGCGGCCAGGTCGTCGGTGTGGGCCCAGTGGGTGGTCGCGCTCAGCCCGTCCAACAGCCCGGCAGCGGCGAGGACGAACGCGCCCGTGCACAGGGAGACCACCCGCGCGCCCGACTCGTGGGCCGCGCGCACCGCCTCGACGAGTTCGGCGGGCGGGTCCTGGTCGACGTCCGCCAAGGCGGGGACGATCACGGTACCGGCGTGCGCCAGCCGGTCGAGCCCGCAGTCCGGCTCCAGCAGGAACCGGCCGACCCGGACGGCGTCGGTGCCGCACACCGTGACGTCGTACCAGGGGCCGGGCAGGGCGGCCGGGGCGGAGCCGAAGACCTCGTAGGCCAGGGACAGCTCGAAGTGCAGCATCCCCTCGGTGGCGGCGACCGCCACGGAACGCGGGAAGGAGCCCATGTCGGGAATTGTACGGGTCATGTCGTTCCGGACACTGGGCGCCGAGGGTCCACGGGGGCAGGATTTCCGTGTGGATCATTTCGGACAGGTGGGAGCGGGCATGGGATCGGGTCGGACCGTGGCGGTGTTCGGGGCCTACGGGCACACCGGGCGATTCGTGGTCGCGGAGTTGCGCGAGTGCGGATACGTCCCGCTTCCCTCCGGGCGTGACCGGGACAAGTTGCTGGCGCTGGCGCAGGCCCAGCCGGGGCTCGAGGTGCGGCAGGCGTCGGTCGACGACCCGTCCTCGCTCGACCGCGCGCTCGACGGTGCGGCCGCCGTGATCAACTGCGCCGGGCCCTTCGCCGCGACCGCCGCCCCGCTGATCGAGGCGGCGCTGCGCGCCGGCATCCCGTATGTCGACGTGGCGGCCGAGATCGAGGCGAACGTCGACACGTTCGCGCACTTCGCGGACCGCGCCCGTGACCGGGGCACGCTGGTGGTCCCGGCCATGGCCTTCTACGGCGGCCTCGGTGACCTGCTGGTCACCACCGCGATGGGCGACTGGACGGCGGCGGACGAGGCGCACGTCGCCTATGGCCTGAGCAGTTGGCACCCCACCGCCGGGACACTCGCTTCGGGTGTGGTCTCCGGGCGGCGACGGGGTGGGCGCCGTGTCCGCTACACGGGCGGGCGGTTGGAGTACCACGACGACGCCATGCCGACCCTGGAGTGGCCCTTCCCGGCTCCGCTCGGTCCCCAGAGCGTCATCGGAGAGTTCACCATGGCCGACGTCGTCACCGTGCCCAGTCACCTGGCCATCCCCGAGGTGCGCACCTACATGACCGCCAGGGCAGCCGCGGACCTGTCCGCTCCGGACGCCTCGGGGCCGACCGCCGTCGACGAGCGCGGCCGCTCCGCGCAGACCTTCGTCGTCGACGTCCTCGTCCGCTCCGAGGGCACGGAACGCCGCGTGGTGGCCTCCGGTCAGGACATCTACGCCATCAGCGCACCGCTCGCCGTGGAGGCCGTGGACCGCATCCTGACCGGCCGGACCAGGACCACCGGCGTCGCGTCCGCCGGTGCGGCCTTCGACGCCCCGGACTTCCTCCGCGCCCTGTCCCCGCATCTCTCGCTGCACGCCCCGGTCGACACACGCGGCTGACCGCGCCGTGAGGGGTCCCCTCACAGTCGATCGACAGGGGAACGGCACTTCCGGGACCCCTCACGGCACCGCGGTCTAGAACATTCCGTTCGGGACTTCCCGCGCTTGCGGGACGGGCTGCACCACGTCCCAGTGCTCGGCGATACGGCCGTCGGCCAGCCGCCAGATGTCCACCACGGCGAGGCCACGCTCCTGCCCCGGCGGGGTCATGCGGTAGTGCACCACCACGTGTTCCTCGTCGGCGACGACCCGTTTGAGGTCGAGTTCCGCCTTCGCCACCTCGGAGTCGGCGATGAACCGGAGGAACGCGTCCCGGCCCGAGGGGTTGCCGGGGCTGTGTTCGACGAAGTCGTCGTGGAGCGCTTCCCGCAGCGGGGCGAGGTTTCCCGCGGCGAATTCCGCGAAAATCGTCCGGACGAGTCGGGCGTTTCGTCCGGCGGCAGTCGTTTCGTTCATGCCGCAGACCTTGGCAGCCCAACCACGGTTCGTCGATTACCTTGCTGGTAGTGGCTTTCGCGGGGGACGGCCGGAAGACTGTCGTTCGTGCGTGACGATCGTCCGGTCGGTGAGCTGCTGCGCGAATGGCGGCGGCGCCGCGAGCTCAGCCAGCTCGATCTGGCCCTGCAGGCGGAGGTTTCGGCGCGCCACATCAGTTTCGTCGAAACCGGCCGGACGATCCCCAGTCGGGGGATGGTCCTGCGTCTCGCCGAACACCTGGCCGTGCCGGTCCGGGAACGCAACCGGCTACTGGTCGCGGCCGGGCACGCGCCGGTCTACCGGGAGCGTCCGCTGGAGGATCCGGACCTGGCCAAGGCCCATGAGGCGGTGGAGCGGGTGCTGCGGGGCCACGAGCCATATCCCGCGCTCGCCGTGGACCGGCGCTGGAACCTCCTGCTTGCCAACTCCGCCGCGGAACTGTTCTGGGCGGGGGTCGATCCGGGGCTGCTGGAGCCGCCGGTGAACATGATGCGGCTCGGCCTGCATCCGGAGGGTTTCGCGCCCCGTCTGCGCAATCTGGCGCAGGTGCGTGCTTATCTTCTGCCGCGGTTGGCGCGGCAGGTGGCCGCCACCGGCGATGCGGAGCTCGCCGCGCTTTACCAGGAAGTCCGTTCCTACGGTACGGGGGAGGAGCCGCCACCCGATCCGGCGGAGATCGCGATGCCCATCCGGATCGAGCACCGCGGCCGCGAGCTGTGCCTGTTCAACACCGTGACGACCTTCGGCACGGCCTTCGACATCACCCTCGACGAGATCGTCCTGGAGACGTATTTCCCCCTCGACGAGGAAACCGCCCGGATTCTGCGGGACCTGGCCGCCCGGCCAGAGTATTGAATCGTCCAGTCCAAAATCTGCTAGGGTGGGCGCCATGCCCCGCCCGAGGAAGTTCGACGAGGACCAGGCCGTGGAGGCGGCCATGCGTGCCTTCTGGGCCCAGGGCTACGAGGCCACTTCGACCCAGGATCTGTGCGAGGCCACCGGTCTGGGGCGTAGCAGCATCTACAACACCTTCGCGAGCAAGCATGACCTGTTCCGGCGGGCGCTGACGCGCTATGTGGAGCTCATGTCCGGTGCACATCTCGCCGTGCTGCGCGACGAGAAGCGTCCGGCGCTGGAACGGGTCCGCGCGTGGCTCGCGATGGTCATCGACGGGGAGTTCGAGAACCGCCGAGACGGGCGGAGCGTTGGCTGCTTCGCGGTCAACACGACGGTGGAGATGGCCGGCCGGGACGAGGAGGCGGACCGGGTGCTGCACCGGGATCTCGAACTGCGCCTCGACGCGTTGCGGTCGCTGATTTCGGCCGG
>NZ_VJWX01000525.1 GCF_007713715.1 Amycolatopsis rhizosphaerae | reverse complement strand
GTGAGGGGACCCCTCACGGCGCGGGGAGCCGCGCACGAGCCGTGAGGGATCACTGGCGGCGAGGTATTCCCCGAAAAGGGGCGCGGGAAAAGGTGACGGATCCTCCCGGGTTTCGGTGAAGCCATTCGGCTCCCTCCCGCCGATCCCTCTTGCCGGTCCCTCCCGCGGACGCCCTGGGCCGCGTCCGGACCCGGTGCGACGAGGCCAGGTGCCTCCCGGTCGCCGGACGATGTTGGTTTTTCCCCGCCCGACGGCGTTGGTTTTCCGAGAGCTTCGCGATCGCCGCGCGAGTAGCCCGGTGAAAGGCGACGCGGTCGGCGGGGAATTGTTTCGCACCGACTCCGGAATCGAATCCGCCGGGGTAAAGAAAAGGATTTCTCCCTGCTCTTTGAAAGCGCCTTCTGTAGTGGTTCGGACTGCCGCGGCGGTGGCGGGCGGTCGCCCTGTGCGCAGGTCGCCGCCCCCGCAGTGGAAGATCGACAGTGTGCGGCGGCGGTTCGCCAACCTTGCACACGCCGGTCCGCGATGCGCGTTTTCCCTTATGAGAAAGCCAAACCAGCCCCCGTGATCGCTTCTTGACACAACGGATAGAGTGGGGGCCCGAAGCCCGAACCCGACTGACGGTCATCGGCGTGGGTGCCATGGACGAGTTCGGCTCGCTGCCCGCGAACCCGCGGCCGGCCCAGGAACACGAAGCCGGATTCTGGAGGTGCCTGACGAGGCCGCGCACGAAAGTGGCACCCAGGCCAGGCGTGCTCAGGGCGCTCGAACGGGCTGATTTTCCCGGCGGATCAGGTGTCTTCGACGGTCACTTGAGCCCGCCCAGTAACCAAACATTGAACGGTAGCGAAGTAGAGCAGTGAAACGCGACAGGAGAGTCCGTCCGGACGACATGCGCGCGGTCATGTCCCGGGCCGGTTCTCCCCGCGGCTGCCGGACGGCGGCTCCGGCCGGGAAAGTCGTCTTCCCGCCGTCGCCGCCTCCTTCCGACCAAGCCAGGACAGGGCGGTAACTTGCGCGAATCAAGATCAGAGCAGCACCGGCCCGGCTCGTGGTGGAGCCGGCTCAGACGTCGCTCGACGCCGAGCATCAGAACCCGGGTGCTGGCCATCGTGCTCATCCCGAGCGCGGCACTGCTGGTGACCGGCTCGACCGTGGGCGGCCTGCTGATCTCGGATGCCGTTTCGGCGCGGGACTTCTCCGACTATCTCGGCAGCGCGGTCGACCCGCTGGTCAAGTTCGAGACGGTGGTCCAGCAGGAGCGCACGCTGAGCCTGCGCGCCATCGGCGGTGACAAGCAGGCGCAGGCCGACATGCAGGCGCAGCGGAACACCACCAACACCACCCTGGCCCAGATCGCCTCGCTGGCCCAGGTGGTCGCCAAGCTCAACCCGGACGCGGTGGCGGTGTCGAACGCCCAGTTCGCCCAGCTGTCGGCGCAGATGCCGGTGATCCGGCAGGGCGTGGACCTCGGCCAGGCCAGCGTCGCCGACGTGGACTCCTTCTACACCCAGCTCGGTGCCGTGGTGATCGTCGGCCTGCAGGGGGTCTCCAAGACCACCCCCGACCCGCATGCCGCCGCCGAGGAGATCACCGCCACCGACCTGTTCTACGTGGTGGACTGGCAGTCCCGGGCGACCGGTATGGCGGCGGGCGCGGTGGTGCGCGGGCCGATGAACCAGGCCGACCGGGCCGTCTACGGGCAGCTGGTGGGCGGTTACCGGCATCAGCTCGACGCTCAGGTCTCGCGGCTGAGCCCCACCGAGCGCGCCCGCTACGACGCACTGGTGGCGAGCAACGAGTGGCGGGTGGCGACCGCGGGCGAGGACTCCGTCGTCCAGCGCGGCACGCTCCAGGTCGGCATCGCCGACTGGCTCGGCGCCACCACGAAGGTGACCGACGAGCTGCGCGGCCTGTGGGGCGACCACTTCCGCTACTCCGAATCCCTTGCCAAGGACAGCGCGGGAACGTCGCTGACGCAGGCGATCATCGCCGCCTCGGCGGTGCTCGTCGTGACCGTCGCCGCGTTCCTTGTCGCGGTCCGCCTGGCCAACGCGCTGGTCCGGCGGCTGCGGAACCTGCGGAGCCGCACACTGGACCTGGCCGACGTCAAGCTGCCCTCGATCGTGCAGCGGCTGCACGACGGCGAAGCGGTCGACCTCGAAGCCGAAGTCGGCGCGCTGGAGGCGGGCAGCGGCGACGAGATCGGCCAGGTGGCCGAGGCGTTCAACACCGCCCAGCGCACGGCCATCGAGGCCGCGGTCGCCGAGGCGAAGACCCGGGGCGGGATCAGCCGGGTCTTCCTCGACATCGCGCACCGCAGCCAGGTCGTGGTGCACCGCCAGCTCGAAGTGCTCGACATCGCGGAGGCGAAGCAGGGCGATCCGGAACATCTGGAACTGCTGTTCCAGCTCGACCACCTGGCCACGCACGCCCGCCGCAACGCGGAGAACCTGCTGATCCTTGGCGGGGGGCAGCCGGGCCGCAAATGGCGCAGGCCCGTGGCACTGGAGGAGATCGTGCGCAGCGCGATCTCCGAGACCGAGGACTTCGCGCGGGTGAGCGCGGTGCGGCTGCCCGAGGTGAAGGTGCTGGGCAGCGTGGTCGCCGACCTCATCCACCTGCTCGCCGAACTGGTCGACAACGCGACCTCCTTCTCCCCGCCCGACTCGCCCGTCTCCGTGCGCGGCAACCTGGTCGGCAAGGGCGTGGTCGTGGAGGTCGAGGACCAGGGCCTCGGCATCGACTTCGAGGAACGCGAGCGGTACAACGACAGGCTGCGGAACCCGCCGGACTTCCAGGAGATGGCGCTGGCGGGGCAGCGGCAGCTCGGCCTGTTCGTGATCGGGCAGCTGGCCAAGCGGCACGGCATCGCGGTCAGCCTGCTCGAATCCGCCTACGGTGGCGTCAAGGCGATCGTGCTGATTCCGACGAAGGTGATCGAAGCGGAGACGGTGAAGAAGAACGACGACGAGTCCGAGGACGAGCCGAGGCCGCGCCGCACACCGGCGCAGCGCCCGAGCTACGTGCCGGAGCCGGCGCGGGACCCGGTGCCCAGGATGCCGGTCCGCGAAGAGAAGAAGGACCCGTTCGATCCCTTCGATCAGCTGGAGTCGTTGAACCAGTGGCCGCTGGAAGAGCCGGTGGAGTTGGCACCGGCCCCGCGGGCTCCGGAACTGTCCGATGTGGCCGACATGTCATCGCCTCCGGCGCGGCACAGCGCGGAAAGCGTTCCCCCGGAACCGCCGTCGGCGGCAACCCCGCCGAGGCCTTCGCCGGGACGGAAGCGGGCGCCACTGCCGCGTCGCGTCCGGCAGGCGAATCTCGCCCCGCAACTGCAGGTCGACACCCCGCCAGGGCAGGCAACCTCGCCCGGGACGTCGACCTCACGCCAGCTGCGGAGCCCCGAGCAGGCGCGCAGCAGCTTGGCTTCCTTCCAGCGAGGAACACGTCAAGGACGTGACGATGCCTCGGGTCAGCACAAGTGATGAACACGGATGGTCAGGGAATGAACAACGATCTGGTAGTCAAGGCCAAGGGGAGCGGGCTGAACTGGTTGCTCGACGACCTGGTCAAACGACTGGCCGGGGCCGAGCAGGCGGTGGTGTTGTCCGCGGACGGCCTGCTGCTGGGCCGCTCGGCCGGCCTGCAGCGGGAGGACGGCGAGCACCTGGCGGCCATGGCGTCGGCGTTCCGCAGCCTGGCCCGCGGGGTGGGCACCACCTTCGACAAGGGTGAGGTCCAGCAGACGGTCGTCGAACTCGAACTCGGCTATCTCGTGGTGACCGAAGCCGGTGAGGGCGCCTGCCTCGCGCTGCTGGCCGGGGCCGGGGCGGATCTGGGCATGGTGGCCTACGAGATGAACGTGATCGTGCAGCAGGTGGGCGCCAACCTCACCGCCGCACCCCGGTCCCTGCACACCGAGCTGAGGATTCCGCACACGTCATGAACTACGAAGGCGACTCCTGGTTCGACGACGACCCCGGGCCTCTGGTTCGGCCGTTTGCGGTAACCCGTGGCCGGGCCGGGAAGGACCTTCACAACCTCGACATCATCACACTGGTCGTAGCGGTCCGGCCCGAGTCCGAGGTCGCGGCGCTGGACCGGGAATACGGAGAAATATTGCGCATGTGTCAACGGAGGCCGCTGTCGATCGCCGAGATCGCGGCCGAGTTGAACCTACTGCTGGCCGCGGTGAAGGTTCTGGTCAGCGACCTGATCGACTCAGGGCATCTCATCTTCCGCTCACCTCCGCCGGCCGCGGGACGGCCGGACATCAAACTGTTGCAGGCGGTACTCGATGGCGTTCGTAAGCTCTGATCGTGGCGGCTCTCCTGAGCTGCAAGGGGTACAGGCGGTCAAACTCCTGATCGCGGGTGGTTTCGGGGTCGGCAAGACGACCATGGTGGGCTCGGTCAGTGAGATCAAGCCACTGCGGACCGAGGAACGCCTGTCCGAGATCGGTGCCGGGGTGGACGATCTGTCCGGGGTCGAGGGCAAGACCACCACCACGGTGGCCCTGGACTTCGGGCGCATCACGATCAACCCGGAAGTGGTGCTGTACCTGTTCGGCACCCCGGGCCAGGACCGGTTCTGGTTCATGTGGAAGGAACTGTCCGTCGGGACGCTCGGCGCGGTCGTGCTCGCCGACACCCGGCGGCTCGAGGGGTGTTTCAGCGCGATCGACTTCTTCGAATCGCGGGGTATCCCGTTCATCGTCGGGGTGAACTGTTTCGACGGTTCGGACGTCTACACCCCGGACGAGGTCCGTTCGGCGCTCGACATCGGCCCGCACGTGCCGATCCAGTTGTGCGACGTGCGCAACCGCGAGTCCGCCAAGCGGGTGCTGATCGGCCTGCTGGAGCATCTCATGGCCACGGCGACCGCGGAGT
>NZ_VJWX01000524.1 GCF_007713715.1 Amycolatopsis rhizosphaerae | reverse complement strand
CGCTATAGGTCACCAGGCCGGGCGGGACCGATCTTGCCGCCAGACTGTCTCCGGGGAGGAGAAGGGAGCCGACATGAACACTCCAGTCCACGTGAGCATGTACGACGAGTATCGCCAACTGGCCGAAGACGTGCGGTCCGCGCAGGGCCGCATGGCGGAGATCCGCGCCGAAGCCAGTTCCGAAGACGGCCTGATCACCGCGATCGTCGGCAGCGCCGGGGAACTCGTCGAACTGCGGCTGGACGCGCGCATCTACCGTGCTCCGGACTCGGCGCAACTCGCGGCGGACATCACCGCCGTCGTGCACCAGGCGGCGGAACTCGCCCGGCGGGAGACCTTCGACATTCTGGCCTCCTACCTGCCGCCCGGCGCGCAGTTGGAGAACACCGACCTGCGCGCCGATCCACTGTTGCACCAGCTTGACCGGCAGGTCCTGAGGAGGGAACGCTGATGGCACCGCCGGACGAGCCCGGGATCAGTCTCAATCGCGAAGGTCTCATCGACATGTATCCCGATGCGACCGAGCGGATGTTCCGGGCACTGGGTCAGGTCAGCAAGGCCTTCAGTGACGCGCTGCCCGCCATTCGCAAAGTCCTGGAACAGGAGATGACCCTCGGAAACGGAACGGCGGGCAAGAATTTCCTGAATTCCTATCAGACTCCCGCGGTCGAGACCTTCCGCTACGCTCATCAAGCACCGAGAGTACTCGATCTCGGTGTGGAGCACGGCCTTACGTCGGTCAACCAGTACCGGACGGTGGACGCGGAGAACGCCGCCCGCCTGCGATCGCAGCAACCCGGCGGCTAGGACCCGGACATGGCCGACGCGACGGACATCCAGGAACCGAGCGACCAGCTCTTCATACGCACCAAACAGATCTGGGGAATCGACGCGATCTGGCCACGCGACAGCGAGGGCGACGCGAAGAAGCTGGCCGACTCCTGGGATGCGCTCGCAACGGCGTTGACGAAGCTGATCAACGACAGCAAGGCGCCCCTCAAGGATCTTTCCGAGGCGTGGTCGGATTTGGCCGGATACGGTGCCAACGAATCCATTCGCAACTATCTCGTGGGAGGCAACGGCGACGGCGGGCTGCTGCTCCTTGTCGATCAATGCAAGAAACTCGCCGAATTGTGTCGGGGATATGCCAAGAGTATCTCCGACATGAAGGGTGAGATCATCGCGGATCTCGCGTTCAACGTCGCTTTGTTCGGTTTGTCCTTCGCGTTGGCCGGGCCGTTGGGCGAGGCGTTCTTCGCGGCCAGGTTCGGCGCCATGATCGCGGGAAGAATGGCACAGTTCGCCGCGAAGGTCGAGGAGATGGGTGCCTTTGCCAGGTTCGCGACTCAGGGGGCCATAAACGTAGGTATCGGCGCTGCCTTCGGCGGTTTGGGCAATCTCGCGGGGCAGGAGCTGAGCAACCTCCGTGGGTACGGTCCCATCAACTGGGGCGATGTCGCGAAGGCTGCGGGCACCGGTGCCTTGGCGGGCGGAGTCGCGCACGCGGTCTATGTGGGTCCTGGAAAGTGGGTCACGAACGGCGTCACCCAGGCGGTGGGCCGCGTCCCCGGAGTCTCGGATGCCGTCGCGGCCCAACTCGGGAACACGGCCGGCGCGGCCGCAACGGGTCTGGGGGCCGGCGCATTGACCGGGTTTGTGACCGGTGGGGTCGACGGCGCGGTCGACGGCGCGATCGGCGGCGCGGCCATCGGCGGTAGCGGAGCACTGTCCGCCCACGGCGGGCGCAACACCTACGAGCGCATCAGCGGTAACCAGGCCAACACCCTGGCCGACCTGATCAAGCCTGGCGCCGACGGCGGAGGGGGCGGTGACCACCCACCAACCAAGGTTCCGCGATCCGCTGACCTGGGGGCCTCCGACACCGCGGCCGCACCCGCGGCAGCTGAACACGCTCAAACCGCCTCGATGGAGGCCGAACACGCCCAGAGCTCAGAGGCACCGGCCGGAACAGCGGAGGCCGGGGGGCAGCAGACGGGCGTCACGGAAGGTGTTCACCAAAGCAGCGGCGGGAATGCCGGTCACGAAGAGACCGCTGCGATCGGCAGCGGCCCCGAGAACAACGCCGAAAACGCAGGCCACGAGAACCACACCGCGAATATGGGTCAGGGCTCCGACGAGGCCACCTCGGCCGCGGCGCCGCAGTCGAATCCTGGGGTGCCAGTCACCACCAACGTCGTCCACGGTGGAGAGGCCACTGCCTCGCCCGGACAGAATTCGGCCAATGCCTCGGAAAAGGCGGCCGGAGCCGAATCGTCGGCTCGGCAGGCCCCCCCTTCCGAGACGCCTGGGCGCCAAGGAACGACGGGAGGAGCGGAAAAGCCGCAACAGCCGGCCTCGCCGGAAGCAGGCCAACGAACGCAGAACTCCGCGAACGGCGCCGCGCAAGAGAAAACAAGCCAGGAAGCCGCCAAGAAGGCAGAAGTCCCTGCCGCATCGGACAAGGCGGCGCCTCCCGCGGAGAAGCAGGGGTCGGTTGCCCACCAGGGGCAGGCAGAGCCAGGCGGCCAACCCACGCCACGCGGGAAGACCGGACCACGCAGCCAGAAGGGCGCCTTGGTGGCGGCGCCGGTCGATCCGGACGCGACACCGAAGGCCGCCACCGGATCGACCGGGGTCACTCAGATTGGAGAGCGCGAACCCGGCTCCGCTCCGAACGCGTCGGCACCGCACAGTATGACCACCGTCGAGGGTGGTCCCGCCGGTCCACGGGAGCAACAGGGCAAAAGCGGTGTGGTCATCAAGAAGACCGATGATCCGGTGCAGTTGGATTTGGTGGACGGGTCAAGTCACACATTGCCCGCCGAAAGCGAGGTGGCGCTGGACCGGGCAACCGGAGAACCGGTGCTGTACCGCCAATTCGTCGGCGCCGATGGCAAACCACTGGACGAACCGATCACGTTTCTTGCCCATCGCGACGGCGGCTGGTCCAGGACCGAAAAGCCACTGGACCCGACAGAGTACGAGGTTTGGCTGGCGAACGCGAATGACGATCACGAGACCGCTGAGCTCATGGAGGGGATCAACAGGCTCTACCGCGAAGGGGGTCTGAAAGACATGACCACGGAACAGCTTAAGAGCCTGCTGCGCGGCAGTCCCGACGAAGTGGCGGCCGCGATCTTTGAGATTCTTCGCCGAAAAGAGAAGGTCTTTTTACGCTGGACGCAGATGGCGGCGGCGAAGTTTCTCGGCGAAGGCAAGATCGTGAACATGGGTCCGGGCCAGGGCAAGTCGTTTGTGTATCTGGTGCACGCCGTGCAAGAGGCACTTCGGGACGATATCGATGCCGTGTACGCGATCCAGACTCGGGAAAGCCTGGCCACGCGCGAACTCCAGCGTTACCGAAGAGTTCTGAGTGGGCTCGACATCGACATCCACCCGATAACCCCCCACAGCCCTATTCCGGCGCCTCGGGATGGCAGGCCGACCATCTACGTTGGCACCAAGCAGAGTCTGTCTTTCACAAAGCTCGGGCAGCATCTGTTGCCGGGCGAGGTCGTGGGTAAGCGAAACAGGTTCCACGCCATCGTCGATGAGATCGACGAAGCATTCATATATTCGGACACGACGTATTTCTTGAGCAAGGGCGTGGACCACTTCGCTCCGCCGGAGGTGGAGGCAGAGGTCCTCAGCGCGATGAATTTCGTTGACGAACACCTCACAAGGGAACATTTCGACACTTTCGGAGGGCGCAGGAATGGACTCCTAGTCCTGAACAAGGAAGGAGCGGAGAAGGTTGTAGAAGTCCTGGGCGGAGCACCGAAACTGGAGCAGGTCCATCGGCTAGAAATGGCGGCCGCCGCCAAATGGGAGTACAAGAGAGGTGTTCATTACATTCGCGACAATGGGAGGCATCCCACTGGGCCGCATGCCAATAGCCCCAAAGGTCCGTCGATCAAGATTCTCGACCCGACTACCCACCAGGTCCTGTACGACCCCTTGACGGCGACCGAAAGCCGATGGAACGGCGGACTGGCGCAAGCGATCGAGGCGAAGGAAGGGGTGCGGATCCGTAATGATTCGGAGTTGGACACCTCGATTAGCGACAAAGAGATCTACGGCGAGGGCAAGCTGATCCAAAGCGTGAACGGCGCCTCGGGGACGGCAGACGGACACCAAGCGGAGTATGGCGCGCAAGGGCTTTCCGAAGATGTCGCCAGCGTACCCCTCTACTACGGTTCTCGCCTGCAGAGACTCGCCGATGTTTTTACCCTGAACTTGCACGAGAAAATCGACGCACTGACGCGCGATGTCCTAGACTTCTGGACACCGGATGGACGGCCTCAAGTAATCATCGCCCACCGCAATGACCTGGTCGGCGAACTGTACAAACGACTCAAGGCCGAAGGAATGAAGGTCGAGGCGGTCGACGCGGAACGGTACACGAGTTGGGGCGTCAAAGCAGAGGACAAATTCGCGGAGATCATCAACAGAGCAGGCGCGCCGGGCAAGGTGCTGATTGTCAACATGCAGGGGGCGCGCGGTGTCGACATCCCGCTGACCGAGGCAGCGAGGAAGGCGGGAGGCCTTCGGGTCCGGGTCACCGCCAACTCCCCGTTCAAGGATATCGATATTCAGGCCGAGAACCGCGCCGCCCGCAATGGGGACCCCGGTGACGTGGTTTTCTACCCGTCCCGGGACGACGAAGTGTTCGAACTGGAGCTCGACGCGCGGGTCCAGCAGGTGGTCATCCGCTATGAGCAGGCGCACGACGAATACCAGGACGCCAGCGCCAAACACAGCAAGAACCCGACGCCGGAGAACGGCCAGGCACTGGCCGCTGCCGACAAGGCGCTCACCGAGGCGCGGAGCGGGATGATCGGGGCCATCCCGGGCCTGCAGGCGCAGGCCGCTGTGGAACGGCTCCAAACGCCATCCCCTTATC
>NZ_VJWX01000523.1 GCF_007713715.1 Amycolatopsis rhizosphaerae | reverse complement strand
TCCTGCGGAACGAGCGGGCGCCCCTGCCGAACTACCCGACCCCCGCCGACATCCCCGCGTTCCTCCGCGACCACAAATGACGTTGTGCTGCACGGGTACGGCGGCGGTCTGGGTCCCGGGGCAGCCGAAGATCGCCAGTGCTCAACGACGGCGATCGGCGATCTCCATGGCCCAGCCGTAGAACTCCGCCAGGTCGCCGAGCGCGGCTTGGATGCCGGGGGCGACGAGGGGGCCGGTGGCGGCACTGAGGAGGTCGTACAGGTTCAGGTCGACCCATTCCCAGAGCATGCTGTCGAAGTTGTAGGCATGCATGAGCGGGGTGAGCCGACGGCGGATGCCGGCGGCTTCCTCGCAGGACAGCCCGGCTTGGCGCAGCCGGTTGTCGGTGGCCTGTACGTGTTCAGGACTGAATTCGGTGTCGAGGAACGGTTCGAGCAGGTCCGACCAGATGTCGAGCCGCTGTTTTCCGGCGATGTCGTTCCGCAGGCAGAACTGCTTGAGTTCGGCCTGTTGCTCGTGCGGTACGAACAGGGTTTCGCCGAGTGTGGTCCGGATTTCGGGCCGCCAGAGTTCCCAATCGGCGTCGCGGATCTGTCCGGCCGTGAGGGTCCCGGTGGGGTGGACAGTGGCGCCCGGGAAGTCGTAGCGGAGGAAGAGGATGCGGTCTTCGCCGAAACTGACTTCCATCCGGTCATCATGATCGCTCGGCGCGTCCGGGGGAAGCCGTCGCGCCGTGAGATCGAACGCCACCGCCCGGCCTTCAGCGAGCCGCGCGACCGAGGGCGGCGACCTCGAAGGAATAGTCCGCCGAACGCTTCGATTTGCCACGCGCCCGCTCGTCGTAGGTGAGGTGCCGCCAACCCGACCCCAACCCCGGGGCCTCCGGTGTCGGTGACGGCCAGTGCCGTGTCCTCGACCTGCACCATGCCGGTCCACGTCGAGTTGATCGAGGAAGTGCTGTTCTCCGTCATGCGGCCACTGTCAGCGTGTGGCCTGACATGGCCACCCACGCCGCGTCGGGCCAGGACGCCACCGCCCATGAGCCGTGTCCAGCGAACTGGTGGAGTGACGATATTCGAACCATGCGGTATTCACCGTCGTTCGATGGCTGCTTTCGCGGCCCGCTCGATCTCCGCGGTCCGGGTTTCCCAAAAGGCCGCGTCGCGCCGTGGGTTCGTGTATCCGGCTGCCGTCCCTGTCGCGCCGTCGAGCTGTTCACGCAGGATGTCGGCGTGTCCGGCGTGCCGACTGGTTTCGGTGAGCATGTGAACCAGCACGTTGAACAGCATGACGTTGGGGCGTGGCCACCATGGCACGTGGCCCGGAGCGTCGATATCGAGGGTGGTGATCGTCGTGTCGGAGTGCTCCCAGACGCGTCGGTAACGGTCGACGATCTCCTCGCGCGTCTCGTGCTCGGTCGCCCACATGTCGGTGCCGCGTTTCCCCGCGTCGTCCCATCGGGGTAGGGGTTCGGGGAAGGGCCGGTCGAAGACCTCGCCGAAGTACCTGGACTCCGACACCGACAGGTGCTTGACCAGGCCGAGAAGGTTGGTTCCCGTCGAGGTCAGGGGTCGGCGGATGTCGTATTCGCCGAGCCCGTCGAGCTTCCAGAGCATCGTCTCGCGGATCTCTCGCAGATCGCTGTGCAGGTACTCTTTCGCGAAGTCGTCGATCACGGGGCACGAGTCTGTCATGCGCCGCCGACGGACATCGTTGCATCCACACCGGTAGGCCCACGTCAACTACACGCCATGTCGGATCAGATGTCACGAATCCTAAATGGCCGGGCGGGCCGCGCCCGCGTAGTCGTCGCCCCGGACGTGGTAGGTCGCGATCTGGATCGCCATGCCCTCGGTCGGCGCGTTGATCATCATCCCGTTGCCGAGGTACAGGCCGACGTGGTGGATGAAACCGGCGGGATTGCCGTAGAACACCAGGTCGCCCAGCTTCGGCGCCTCCGCCGCTGGGACCGCGGGCTGTGAACGGAACTGCGAGTCCGCCGTGCGGGGCAGTGCGACGCCGGCGCTGTCGTAGGCGGCCTTGGTCAGACCCGAGCAGTCGAAGCCCGCGGCGCCCGCTTCGGGGCCGTTGCCGCCCCACACGTAGGGCAGGCCCAACTGGTCGAGGGCGAACCGGACGGCGCGGGTCGACGGGGCCGACGCGGTGCCCGGCGCCACCGAGAGCGCGGCGTACAGCTGGGCGTTGCCGAGCACCTGCTGGCGGAACAGGTCCGAGCGACGGTAGTTGTCGATCGCCTTCCACCAGCTCTGCCCGGCCTGCAGGTCGGTGCCCCCCGCGCACAGCACGCGTCCCGCCGCCACGGCCGCGTCGTCGATGTCCTGGACGTCGCCCGCGCCGCGGCCACGGGCCCATTCCTGCTGGGTCAGCTGCAACGGCCCGCTGCGCTGGTCGCTGGCCGCCTCCCCGGCGGCGCCCTGCAGGGGGACCGGTCCGAGCGGCCTGGTCAGTGTGCCCGCCATGGTGAGGCCGTCGCCGCCGAAACGGCCGTGGTCGGAGCTCGCCTTTCCGATACCCGCCAGCGTGACCCACGAAAGGTGGCAGTTCGGCTGTTCCTTGCGCAGCGTCAGCTCGCCCAGGGCGTATCCGACGAGCGCGCGTTCGGGGATGTCCAGTGGGCCGCTCAGCCCCGCGGCCCAGCGTTCCAGGTCGCTCTTGCCCTGCTGCTGCGGCGCCTGTGCCTGCACGGGGGCGCTCGCTTCGAGCACCGACGGCCCCGCCGCGCCCGCCGCGTTGCCGCCGGGCTGCTGGGTTTCCCCCAAGGGGGCGACGGTCCCGGTGGCGACCGGGCGCTTCGGCTCCACGAGCAGCCAGCCACAGGTCACCAGCGCGGCGACCATGATCACCGCGATCATCGCGCGACCCGCGGCGGCACGCCCCCAGTGGGGGAAACGGATGATCACCCGCCCAACAGTAGGAGAAAGCCGCCGTCGTTCCACGCACTACCCAACGAACTGCGCAGGCGGAAGTTATCGGGTTCCCGCCGCCCCGGCGAGCCAGCCGGGGCGGGAGAGGGCCTTTAGGCTCCGGTTATGGCTGAGATCGATGTCGCGCGGTTGCGCGCGGAACTGACCGGGCCGTACGCGACGGTGGACGTGGTGGAGAGCACCGGCTCGACCAACGCGGACCTGCGCGAGGCGGCCGTACGGGGTGCGCCGGACCGCACCGTCCTGGTGGCCGAGGAGCAGACCGCCGGGGTGGGCAGGCGCTACCGGCACTGGGTCTCGCCGAAGGGATCCGGCGTCTACCTGAGCATCCTGCTGCGACCCACTGAAGTCGCTTTCTCGCACGTGGGCTCGCTGGCCATGGTGGCGGGTCTGGCGATGCTGGACCTGACCAGGGAACTGGGCGTGGACGCGGTCCTGAAATGGCCCAACGACGTGCTGGCCGGTCCCGACCGGGGGAAATGCGCGGGAATACTGGCCGAGTCGGTGGCGAGCGAGGAACTCGCCGTGGTGCTGGGCATCGGGGTGAACGTGCGCCCGCTCGGCGAGGACGTGCCGCCCGCGGCGGGCGGGCTGCGGCCGACCTCGCTGGAAGAGGAGGGCGCGAGCACCACCGACCGCACCCTGATCACGAAGATGCTGCTCTCCGCGTTCTCCGAGCGGGAGCGGCGCTGGCGTGCCGCGGGCGGTCACCTGGAGCGGGCGGGCCAGCTCGAGGACTACCGCGAGCACTGCGAAACGCTGGGCAGGAAGGTGCGCGTCCTGCTGCCCGGCGACACCACTCTCGTGGGCACCGCGCGGGACATCGAACCCGGTGGCGGGCTGGTGGTGGTCACCGAGGACGGCCGTGAACACTCGGTGCTCGCCGGGGACGTGGTGCACTTGCGGGCGGTACCTTGAGCGCACGGCAGACCGACGATCGGAGCGTGTTTCAAGTGGCCTACCCCGAGGAGCTGCTCAGCGACAACGAGCAGGTCATTGTGCACAGCCATCCGCATTTCAAGATGCTGATCTGGCCGGTGTTCTGGCTGATCGTGACGCTCGCGGCGGGGGGCTGGCTGGCCACGCTGACCGGTGGGCTTGCCGCGCCCTGGCACGACGTGAGCCTCATCGCCGTCGGGGTGGTCGCGCTCATCCTCGTCTGCTGGCTGTTCCTCGCCCCGCTGATCCGGTGGCGGACCACGCACTTCATCGTCACCACCGACCGCCTCATCGCCCGCGAGGGCGTGGTGAAGCGGACCGGGATCGACATCCCGATGACCCGGATCAACAGCGTCCAGTTCGAGCACGGCCTCGTCGACCGCATCTTCGGCTGCGGCACCCTGGTCATCGAATCGGCCTCCGACGAACCGCTGCGGTTCGATGACATTCCGCACGTCGAACGGGTCCACACGGTCATCTACCGTGAGGTGAACGACAATCCGTACGACGATTTCGGATCGGCCGAGGACGGCCGTCCGCGGACACGAGGCAGGCGCTGATCAATGGGTGCTCGGGAACTGGGACTGCCGCAGCGGGTTTCCGCCGGAGGACTGCCCGCGCGGGTGACGATCTGGGAGGTCGGTCCCCGCGACGGCCTGCAGAACGAGAAGACCATCGTGCCGGTGGAGGTCAAGCTCGAATTCCTCGACCGGCTGGGCGAGGCCGGGCTCTCCGTGCTGGAGGCCACGAGCTTCGTGTCCCCGAAGTGGGTGCCGCAACTGGCCGACGCCGAGCAGTTGCTCGACGGGCTGAACCGGCGTCCGGGTGTGCGGTATCCGGTACTGGTGCCCAACGAGCGGGGGCTCAAGCGTGCCCTGGACGCGGGCTGCCGTGACCTCGCGATCTTCGGCAGCGCCACCGAGACCTTCGCCCAGCGCAACCTGAACTCCACCGTCGAGGACCAGTTCGCGATGTTCGAACCGGTGGCCGCCGGGGCGCGGGAGGCGGGCGCGACCGTTCGCGGTTACCTGTCGATGTGCTT
>NZ_VJWX01000522.1 GCF_007713715.1 Amycolatopsis rhizosphaerae | reverse complement strand
GTCGAAGGCGGAGGTGAGGTCGCCGCACACGGCACGGCGCCAGGCGCTGATGAACCGGCAGTCGGCGGGCTTCCCGATCGCGTGCGACCAGGTTTCGATGAACCGGATGACCGAAGTGTGGTCGAAGACCTCCGAATCGACCCAGCCCCCGCGCGTCCACGGCGAGACCACGATCATCGGCACCCGGAAGCCGAGCCCGACCGGGGTGCCGCTGACGAACTCACCGGCGGTGCCCGCCGCGGGCGAAGGCGGCGGGACGTGGTCGAAGAAGCCGTCGTTTTCGTCGTAGTTGAGGAACACGACGGTGCTGTCGAGCGTGCCGGGGTCGGCGGCGAGGGCCTGCAGCAGGCCGTTGACGAAACGCTCGCCGTTGACCGGCGGGCCGATCGGGTGCTCGCTGGTGATCTGGTCGGTCACCACCCACGACACCTGCGGCAGCGTCCCGGCCACCACGTCGGCCCTGATCGCGGCCAGGATGTCTCCCGGCGTGCTGCCCGTCGTCGCGGGGACGCTGGACATCCCGTTGTCGTACAAGGGAGATCCGGGCTGGGCGTTGGCGAACTGCTGGAAGTAGGCCAGCCCGTTGTCGCCGAAGTTGTCACCCGCGTTCTGGTAGACGCGCCAGCTGATGCCCGCGTTCTGCAGCGCCTCGGCATAGGTCTGCCAGGTCAGCCCCGACTCCGATCCCCCGTCGGAGGCCGGTTTTCCGTACGCCCCGTCCGCGTCGATCATCCCGCTCCACAGGAAGGTGCGGTTCGGGCCCGTCGCGGTCAGCCCCGAGCTGTGGTAGGCGTCGCAGATGGTGTAGGCGTCGGCCAGCGCGTAGTGGAACGGCAGGTCGGTCCGGTCCAGGTAGCCAAGGCAGCCGATCTTGTAGTTCTTGGCCGCCATCCAGTTGTCCATCTTGCCGTTGTTCCACGCGGCGTGCTGGTCCGACCAGGCGTGCGCGATGTCGCCCTGGCACTGCGCGAGCGTTTCCGCGTTGCTGCCGGAACCGCGCAGCGGGAACGGGTACTGGCGGCCCAGCCCGTTGGGCTGGTTGAACACGGAATACCCGCCGCCGAGCAGGATGGTGCTGCGGTCGGCGAATCCCCGTACCCCTTTCAGCGTCCCGAAATAGTGGTCGAAGCTGCGGTTCTCCTGCATCAGGACCACGATGTGCCGGACGTCGGCGATCGTGCCGCCCGCCGCCGTCGCGACCGGCGCCGCCCCGGTCAGTGCGGCCGCGCCGGTCAGCGCGACCGCGCCGGTACCCGCCAGAAACGTCCGCCGAGCCACTCCGCCCACCACGGCCTCCACTCCCTTGATCACCGAACGTGTCCGGGTCAGTGAAGCGAAGACGGCACCGGGTGTCCACGAACGGCGGACGAGGCGGTGGTGAACAGCGCGCCACCGGGCGGAGGCGGATCAGCGGTCCTCGGCGGGACGGCCGAATCCGTGGCGGCCGTACAGCCGCACGAAGTGGGCCAGGATCAGCGTCCGGCAGCGCTCGAGCCCGTCGGCGACGCGGCGGAAGAGCACGACCTCTTCCCGGCCGCCGGGTCCGATGGGTTGCACCAGGCGCCCACCGGGTTTCAGTTGCCCGATCAGCGGGGCGGGCACTTCCGGGAAGGCCGCGGACACGAGAACGGCATCGAAGGGAGCCCGCTCTCCGACGCCCTCGCTGCCGTCGCCGACGAACAGTTCGACGTTGCCGATGCCCAGCCGGTCCAGATTCCGCCGGGCCTGCTCGCTCAGGTCGGCCCAGAGTTCGACGCTGACCACGTCGCGGGCGAGCCGGGCCAGCAGGGCGGTCTGGAAGCCCAGGCCGGTACCGACTTCGAGCACGTGTTCGGTGCCGTCCAGCGCCAGGCCGGTGATCATGGTGGCCGACAGCGAGGGCTGGGTGGTCACCTGGCCGTGGCCGATCGGCAGGGGTTCGTCCCGGTAGGCGTCCGCGACGCGGTCCGCGGGCACGAACCCCGCACGGGGGGTGCGGCGCAGCGCGGCGGCCACGCGCGGGTCGCAGCCGCCGTGGGCGAGCACCACCCGCAGAAGGTCCTTTTCGGACGGTTTCGCCCGGCTGCTCACGGCGAGTCTGCCGGGCTGAGGAGCCCGTAGTGGCCGTCGTAGCGGTGGTAGAGCACGGCGCCCCGGCCCCGCTCGGCGTCCTGGAAGAACAGGAACGGCAGGCCGAGCAGATCGAGGCGGGAGACCGCGTCCTCGGTGGTCAGCACGGGCGCCGGCTGCTCGCTGATGGTCACCGGCAGCTGGAAGACCTCGAGCTCACCGGCCCGCGGCGAGGTCGCTTGCGCCAGCCGGTAGCCCGTCGGCCCCGCGCGGTACAGGACGCTGTCCCGGCCGGTGCCTGCTTCGGTGAACAGGTGGAAGTCGTAGTCGAGCAGGTCCATGTCGTCCGCCGCCTCGTCGAGGGAGCAGACGCGGAGCGCGAACGCCTTGTGCCGCACGATCTCCCGCTCCCCTGCCGGGCGGGGGAACCACCGCGGCCGGTGGGCCGGTTCCGACTGGTGGCGCCATTCGTGGGGCGCGGTGGAAGGGACCCCGCCGCGGCGGGCCTCCCAGTTCCCGGCGGCGCGTTCCAGCCGGTGCCGCAAGCGCGCTTCGAGCCGGTCGATGGCTTCCCGGGCGCTTTCACCGTCGGCCTGGGCCCGGACCAGCCTGCCGTTGACGTCGAGGTTGGCCTGCGCCACCACCGGCCGCGGGCGGGCGGGATCGCCGTGGCGGCTGAGCCGGACCCGCGCGGACAGGACCGGGCGGTGCGCCAGGTGGATCACCGCCCCCACCTTCTCGCGGGCGTAATCGGCCGCCCTCGCGGGGACGTTCCCGTCCGTGGCTACCCGGATCCCGCTGGCCGGGCCGGACTGGGGTGAAGTCACGTGCTGCCTCCTCCTTCGGCCTGCCCTCTCACTAAGGATTCCTAGGACGCCCGGGGCGGCCGGGACAGGGCCGAAGGACCCGAGGCGGCAGCTTGGGGCCTTTCGTCACCAGTAGGTCCGGGTCCCGGGAAGGGGGCGGACCAAAGCCCCGCCCTGTCCAGGACCTCGTGCCCCTTTTCCCGTGCCGGCAGGGGCCGGGGACGTTGTGCCCTGTCCACGGCCGCGGCACCGCGCGCACGCTGGCGGTGACCGGAGCGATCTTCCCGAGGGCAGGCAGGCCGTGGACATCGAAACGGACACCGAAACGGACACCCAGACGCACACCGCCCCCGGCCGCACCGGCACCCACCCGCTGGACGCCCAGTTCCACGCCGTGGAGCGGCGTCTGGTCCGTGAACTGCGACTGCCCGCCGAGAAGGTGCACGAACTCGTCGCCGCCGAACGCGCCCGCTTCGCCGGTGCCCGGGTGCAGACCTTCGTGCCGATCCTCGTCGAGCGCGCCGTCCGCACCCACCTGTCCGACCCCCGAAGGCGGTGAGGGAAGGTGGGAAAGCCGCGGCCCGGGCACGATCGGTGCCCGGGCCGCGGGTGCTTGCTCCGCCGGGTGCGGCGACTGGAAAGGAGATCAGCGAGAGACTAACCGCCGTCCCCGCCGTCGGCCCGGGGAAAACCGGCCCGCCTCCTTCTGCGGAGTGAACGCGGTGAAGCGCTTTCCCAGCTCGCCAGGCATACCGGGCCGGGAAGATCCACCCCATCGGAGGCACCTCCCCGGCGCGCTGTCATCACCCTTTCATCGGGATTTCACCGCCCGGCGGTACCCCACGAAGGGGCGAGGCCGAGGGTCACCGCGTCGTCCCGCAGCACCGCCTGGTGGACGCGCCGCAGCTCCTGCCCGGGTTCCACGCCGAGCTCGGTGACCAGTTCGTCCCGGATGCGGCCGTACACCGCGAGCGCGTCGGCCTGCCGCCCGCCCGCGTAGAACGCGCGCATCAGCAGCGCGGCGACCGGCTCACTGTGCGGGTTCGCCTCGCTCAGCGCGGACAGCGGGCCCACCGCGTCGGAGTGCCTGCCGAGCCGCAGCTGCCCGTCCAGTTTCTCCAGCCACAGCGACATCCTCCGTTCGGCCAGCCGCGCCCGCTGGCTCGCCGCGAACGGGCCCGGCAACCCGGCCAGCGGCTCGCCCCGGAACAGCTCCAGCGCCCGTGACCGCGCCTCGACCGCGGCCGCCAGGTCCCCCTCCCGTTCGGCCGCCCTGGCCTGCGCCGCGAACTCCTCCAGCCGCACCGCGTCCACCTCGACGCCGTCGCCCGCGAACCGGTAACCGCCGCGGTCGCGGGTGATCAGCGCCGGTTCGCCGCCCGCCGTCCGCAGGCACTGGCGCAGCCGGTACACGTACACCGGCACCACGTTCCCGGCCGGGGCGTCGAACTCCCAAATCCCGTCGAGCAGTTCCCGCTTGCTCACGGTCACCCCCGGGTGCAGGAGCAGGGCGGCCAGCAGCGCCTGCTGGCGCACCGGGCCCAGGTCCAGCGGCCTGCCGTCGCGCCACGCGGCCGGCGGGCCCAGCACCGAGAGGTACAGCCGCGCCCCCGGTGCGGTCACCGCGGCCCGCCACGGCGGTGCCGGTGCCGATGCCGGGACCGGGGTCGGCACCGGCGGTTCGGGCTCCCCGCGGTGGACGAGCAGGTCCTGCCCCTCGCCGGGGGTCACCACCCCGTGGTCGAAGGCGTAGACGATGGCGGCGGCCCGGTCCCGCAGGCCGAGCTTGGCGAAGATCCGCCCGACGTGGGTCTTCACCGTCATCTCGGAGATGACCAGCGCGGTCGCGATCTCCGCGTTGCTCAGGCCGCGGCCGATCGCGCGCAGCACGTCGAACTCGCGCGGGGTGAGCACCCCGGGCGGCGGGCCGCTGCGCCGGTCGTCCACCGAACGGCGGTAGGCCGTGAGCACGCGCGCGGTCACCGAGGCGTCCAGCCACGCGCCGCCCGTGGCGACCACCCGCACCGCGCGGATCAGGTCCTCCGCCGAGGAATCCTTCAGCACGTACCCCGCCGCGCC
>NZ_VJWX01000521.1 GCF_007713715.1 Amycolatopsis rhizosphaerae | reverse complement strand
GCTGCGGGGCGGCCACAGCGCGATGCGTTGAGCATCGGGGCCGTACTGGCGCAGCTTCGCGCCGACTTCCCCGATGTGACCATCTCCAAGATCCGGTTCCTCGAGTCGGAAGGCCTGGTCCAGCCCGGCCGGACTCCCTCGGGCTACCGGCAGTTCGCCCCGGCGGACGTGGAGCGCCTGCGGTTCGTGCTGGCCGCCCAGCGGGATCACTACCTGCCCCTGAAAGTGATCAAGGAACAGCTCGACGCCGCCGACCGTGGTGCCGGCGGCGTCGATTCCGGCGTGGGCAGGCTGCCCCGCAAGCTCGTGCCGCTCCCGGCGGGCGGCGGCGCAACCCCGGGCGAAGGCCTGCCCGGTGCGGAGGATTTCGCACCGGGCAGACAGGTCCGCCTGACCCAGGAGGAACTGCTCGCCGAGGCGGGCATCGATGTGCGCACCCTGGCCGAACTCGAGCAGTACGGCCTTCTTCGTCCCGGGGCCGCGGGGTTCTACGATCCGGATTCCGTCCAGATCGCCCGGACCATCCGCGCGATGACCGAGTTCGGCATCGAGCCGCGGCATCTGCGCGCCTTCCGCGCGTCGGCGGACCGGGAAGTGGGTCTGCTGGAGCAGATCGTCGCCCCGGTCTATCGTCATCGGGACGCCGATGCGAAGGCCCGCGCGGACGAAATGGTGCGGGAGCTGGCCGCGCTGTCGGTCACCCTGCACACTTTGCTGGTCAAGGCCGGTATCCGAGGTGTGACCGGCGGCTGACGACTGGTCACGCCGGAAGCGCCGGGTCGGTAATGACACAGTTTCGACACTCTTGCGCGCGCCCGACATGCCGTACGGTTGGTTATGGGTTGCCGGAAACCGGATATGCGGACTCAGCACAAGGACAGTTGCGAGCACAGCGCCCAGATGACGGGTAGCGTCGACCTTGTCGATGCGGGATCCTCGAAACAGCGCTGCAGCCCGCGCACAGGAGAGGGAGGCGAAGCCCGATGAGCGAGATGCGCGTCGTCGGCGTGCGGGTCGAACTGCCCGCGAATCAGCCGATCTTGTTGCTGCGGGAGACGGAGGGCGAGCGGTACCTCCCGATCTGGATCGGATCCGTGGAAGCCACGGCCATAGCCCTGGAACAGCAGGGTGTCCGTCCCGCCCGCCCGTTGACACACGACCTGCTCAAGGAGGTCATCGGGGCGCTCGGCCGCGAACTCGAGCAGGTGGTGATCACCGATCTGCGCGAGGGCACCTTCTTCGCCGAACTCGTCTTCGACGGAGACGTCCGGGTTTCGGCCCGGCCGAGCGACTCGGTCGCCCTGGCGCTGCGTGTCGGCGTGCCGATCCACGCGGTCGATTCCGTGCTCGAGGAGGCCGGGCTGATCATCCCGGACGAGCAGGAGGACGAGGTCGAGAAGTTCCGCGAGTTCCTCGACTCGGTTTCGCCGGAGGACTTCCGCGGCGCCGACACCTGAGCACGGCCGGCTCCCGTCTCCCCGCGCCGCGAGCGCGGCACCCCAGGTTCGGAGCCGGTTCGGTGAGAACCGGCTCCAGCACCAGCTAGGATTCCCGGGCCTGATCCGGCGTCGCCGCACCGGCGGGCCGGGTCGCCCGCTCGAACAGATCGGCCAGTTCGTCGCCGTAGGCCTCGAGGTCGGTCGCCGGGTCGGCCGCCAGTGCCGCCGCCGCACCGTCCACGGAGTGTGCGATCGTCCTCGCCATCACCCCGGGGGCGAACTCCCCGAATTCCCCTTCCTGCTGCCCCTGGCGCAGCAGGCGTTCCAGGCGCCCGTAGCGCATCTCCGCCTGCAGTGCGTCCATGATCGGATCCTGCCCGGCGTTGCGCCGCACCTCGTCCAGTGCCCGGACGGCGTCCGGGTGCGCCCGCACGAAGTCCGTTTCCGCGCGCAGGTGTGCGCGCAGCAGTGCGGTGCGGCCGGTGGCCTGCCCGGCGCGTTCCAGTACGAACTGCTCCTTGGCGTGGAGCAGGGTGCCGAGGACGGCGTTCATCAGATCGGCCTTGGTGCCGAAGTGGTAGCCGATCATGCGGGTGCTGCTCAGCCCGGCACGGGCACGGATTGCCTCGAAGGTGGTGGCGGAGTAGCCGTGCTCGGCGAGTACGTCGATGGTGGCGGTGAGGATCTGGGCCCGCCGTGCCGCCTCGGTCACGCTCAGCCCGATCTCGGGCTGCATCCCGGCTGTTATCTGCATGAGTAAATATTAACCTGCTCAGGTAAAAACCGCACCTCGAGCGGAAGGCTCATGAACCGGTCGAGGTCTGCCGCGCGTCGCGTTGACCAGCGGGGCCCCCGCGCTTACCGTCGAAGGCGGGAAATCGTTCCAGGTGTGATTCGTCCGGCTCGGCGCAACCTGATCGGTTTCGCCGTGCGGGGTTCCGCTCCGGTGCCCTGGTTGTTGTTTCGACCGGCCTGCCAGCCGGGCGAGGGGAGGCTTGCGTGGTCGACGAAAGGCCGGTCAAGGCGGTCGACGGGGAGCAGGGTGAACTCTTCCCTGACGAGTCCCTGCCCGACGAGCTGGTCGGATACCGGGGGCCCGCGGCCTGTCAGATCGCCGGGATCACCTACCGGCAGCTCGACTACTGGGCCCGCACGCAACTGGTCGCCCCGAGCATCCGCACCGCACACGGGTCCGGATCCCAGCGCCTCTACTCCTTCAAGGACATCCTCGCGCTGAAGATCGTCAAGAGGTTACTGGACACCGGGGTCTCGCTGCAGAACATCAGAGTGGCCGTCGATCATCTGCGTGCCCGCGGGATGAACGACCTCGCCAAGGTGACGCTGGTGTCCGACGGCACCACCGTCTACGAGTGCACCTCGGCCGAGGAGATCGTCGATCTCCTGCAGGGCGGCCAGGGTGTCTTCGGCATCGCGGTCAAGGTGCCGATGGCGGAGATCAGCGGCACCATCCACGAGTTCCCCGCCGAACGGGCCGACGGCGGCCAGGTCGAATCCGTGGTGTCGGACGAGTTGAGCCAGCGGCGCAATGCCCGGCGTACGGGCTGAATCGCGCTGACGGTAGGGTGAATCCCGCAGTCGCCGAAGCTGCGCGGGAGAGACCGGCCCCCACCCCGGGCCGGCGCCGAAGGAGCAACTCTTCCCCGGAACCTCACAGGCACCCGGACCGCGCGGACGAGACGCCTCTGGAAAGTGGGTCCCGGCCAGAACCCGGCGTGGTGACCCCGCCGACGGTGCAAGCCCGACAAAACATCCGGGTGAACCTCTCAGGCGCCCTTAGGGCCGGACAGAGTGGGGAGGCCCCGGACACCTCGCGTGTCCGGGGCCGCTGCCGTTAACGGGCAGGAGGCGTCGAAAGCGCTCTCATCCCAGGGTGGCTGCGCGGTGCCGTGAGGGGGCCCTCACGGCGCTGGGTGGCAGGGGCCGCGGACGGGGGAGCACCTTCGGCGGCCGCGCGCGGTGAGTGGCAGGATCGGGGGCGGATCGGTCAAGACCGCGACGACGTAAGGAACGCATTCGCATGGCTGTAGTTCCCGACCTCGAGCTGAACAACGGCGTCGCGATCCCGCAGCTCGGTTTCGGCGTGTTCCAGGTCCCCGCCGAGGACACCGCGGAAGTGGTCCGGACCGCGCTGCGGACCGGCTACCGCAGCATCGACACCGCGGCGGCCTACCGGAACGAAACCGGTGTGGGCGCCGCGATCCGGGACTGCGGGCTGCCCCGGGGGGAACTGTTCGTCACCACGAAGCTGTGGAACTCCGACCAGGGCTACGACTCGGCGCTGCGGGCCTTCGACGCCGGCATGGAGCGGCTCGGGCTGGACTACCTCGATCTGTACCTGATCCACTGGCCGCTGCCGGCGCGGGACACCTACGTCGAGACCTGGCGGGCTTTCGGGAAACTCCTCTCCGAGGGCCGTGTCCGCGCCATCGGGGTGTCGAACTTCCAGATCCCCCACCTGCAGCGGCTGATCGACGAGACCGGAGTGGTCCCCGCGGTCAACCAGGTCGAGCTGCATCCGAACCTGGCACAGGCCGAGTTGCGGGCCTTCCACGCCGACCACGGCATCGTCACCGAGGCCTGGAGCCCCCTCGCGCAGGGCGCGCTGCTCTCGGACGAGACGATCACCGGGCTGGCCTCCCGCCACGGCAGGAGCCCGGCGCAGATCGTGCTCCGCTGGCATCTGCAGCTGGGCAACGTGGTGATCCCCAAATCGGTCACGCCGTCCCGGATAGCCGAGAACTTCGCCCTGTTCGACTTCGCGCTGACGGACGAGGACATGGCGGCCATCGGCAAGCTGGACACCGGTGCCCGCATCGGCCCCGACCCGGACACCTTCAATCTCGCCTGAGCGGGCCGGAACGGGCGGCTGACGCCGTTTCGTCTCCGCGCTCAGCCCGCGGGCTTGGTGAACGCGGACTGCTGGGCCGGTGCCCTGAGGAAGTCGCGGAACACCTGCGCGGCGCGGGCCTGCACCTCGTCCACGGTGGCTCCGGCCAGGCCGAGGAACGGATAGTCGGCCGAACTGGCCGAGGCGATCGATTCGGCGGGCGAGCCGATCATGCCGGGCTTGGTGGTCTGCAGCTGGGCGATCCAGTACGAGTTCTCCGGAACCCAGGCCGCGGGCAACCCGCCGATCGAGTCGAGGCTCGCCTTGCCGGTCAGGGCGTCGAGCACGCGGTCCGAGGGCGCGGCCTGCACGTCGATGTGGATGCAGTGCGAGTGCACGACGGTCTTGGCGTCGTTCCACTTCGTCGCGGCTTCGGTCACCGCCCGCTGGATGCTGGGGGTGACCAGCACCCGCATCGAGGAGTCGCCGTCCGTGCAGGCGTTCGCCTGTGCCTCGGCACGGCTGTTGAGCACGTTGTTGGCCCAGCCCCAGCCAAGCAGGCCGACCACGATCAGCACGATGAACCCGCCCAGCACGATGGGCCAGGCGGCGATGCGGCGGCGGCCCGCGGTCTTGCCGATCGCGCGGTGGGTGCCGGTGAGGGTGGCCGACGAGTCTTCGGCGGGTTTGTCGACAACCCGATGACTGCCGGTCGT
>NZ_VJWX01000520.1 GCF_007713715.1 Amycolatopsis rhizosphaerae | reverse complement strand
GCGCGACCCCCACCAGCCGGTCCCGGCGGAACGCGCCCACCGCGCCGTGGGCGGGTCCGGGTTCGGCGGCGATCCGCCGGGCCAGCTCCCCCAGCTGGCCCGGGGCGCCGAAGAAGCGCAGATACCGGTCCCGGTCGCCGAGGCCGCGGTGCAGTGCCAGCACGGCATCGGTGTCGGCCGGGCGCAGCGGCCGGATCAGCACCACCTCGCCGTCGGCGAGTACCGCGCTCGACCCGTGGTCGGGCCCCATGATCGTCCTTTCGCAGCGTGATGCGGGCGCGCCCGTTCGCGCGCCCGCACCGTGACGGCAGGTCAGCTCTTGGCGACCTTGATCTCGACCTGCTTGCCCGACTTCTCCTCCGAGTACGGCACGGTGACCTCCAGGATCCCGTCCCGGTACTTCGCGTCGATCTTCGAGGTGTCCGCGCCCTGGGGCAGGGACACGGTCCGGCTGAAGGAGCCGTACCGGAACTCGCTCCGCCCCTGCTCCTCGGTCCTGGCCTCGCGCTCGGCGGAGATCGTCAGCATTCCGGCCTCGGTGGTCACGTGGATACCCTTGTCCGGGTCGAACCCCGGCAGTTCCGCGCGGACGGTGTACTTACCGTCCTTCATGGACTCCTCGATGCGGACCATGTTGTGTTCACCGAACGGCCACGTGCCCTCGAACCACTCCGACAGACTCGGGAAGGCACCCCTCGGCCTCGGTAACAACGACGTCATCCGACTTCTCCTCTCGTCCCCGGATGGCCTTGCCGTCACTCAGCAAACCGCCGATCCGGGCCGCGCCGACGCGGCCGTACTTCCCCAATGCCGGTGACCGGGGTCCCCGCCGCTCGGTGACCAAGGGCCCTCGCTCGACGCGACGGCCGGCAGAGACGCTGTGATGGTCGTCTCGCCCGGGAGGAGCCGGATGAACGCACTCGATCTGGCGCGGTGGCAGTTCGGGATCACCACCGTGTACCACTTCATCTTCGTGCCGCTGACGATCGGCCTGGCCAGCCTGGTCGCGGGCATGCAGACGGCCTGGGTGCGCACCGGCAAGGAGCCCTACCTGCGGATGACCAAGTTCTGGGGCAAGCTGTTCCTGATCAACTTCGCGCTCGGCGTGGTCACCGGGATCGTGCTGGAATTCCAGTTCGGCATGAACTGGGCCAACTACAGCGCCTTCGTCGGCGACATCTTCGGCGCCCCGCTGGCCATGGAGGCGCTGCTCACCTTCTTCCTGGAATCCACCTTCATCGGCCTGTGGATCTTCGGCTGGGACCGGCTGCCCAAGAAGGTGCACCTGGCCACGATCTGGCTCGCCGCGCTCGGCACCATGCTCTCGGCCGGGTTCATCCTGGTGGCCAACTCGTGGATGCAGCACCCGGTGGGCTCGGTGGTCAACCCGCGGACCGGGCGGGCCGAAATGCGCGACTTCTGGGCCCTGCTGGGCAACTCCACCGCCTTCGGCGCCATCTTCCACACCCTGACCGCGGTGTTCGTCACCGCCGGGGTGCTGCTCGTCGCGGTCAGCGCGTGGCATCTGCGGCGCGGCAACGCGCCCGAGGTGTTCCGGCCGTCGATGCGGCTGGGGCTGGTCACCATCCTGGTGGCCGGCATCGGCGTGGCGGTCACCGGGGACATCCAGGCCCGCATCATGACCGAACAGCAGCCGATGAAGATGGCGGCGGCCGAAGCGCTCTACCGGACCGTGGCGCCCGCGTCGTTCTCCGTGTTCACCATCGGCTCGCTCGACGGGTCGAAGGAGGTGTGGAGCCTGCGCATCCCCGGGCTGCTCTCGTTCATGGCCACCACCCACTGGGACGGCACCGTCGAGGGCATCAACGACGTGCAGGCCGCCGAAACGGCGCGGTTCGGGCCGGACCACTACGCGCCCAACATCCCGGTCACCTACTGGTCGTTCCGGCTGATGATCGGCTTCGGGCTGCTGATGGGGCTGCTGGCGCTGGTGGGGCTGTGGGTGTTCCGCAGAGGCCGGATCCCGCGGTCGGCCTGGTTCTACCGAGCGGCGCTGGCGGCGCTGGTGCTGCCGTTCCTGGCCAACGCGCTGGGCTGGGTGTTCACCGAAATGGGCCGCCAGCCGTGGGTGGTCTATGGCGTGCTCAAGACCGCGAACGGGGTGTCCCCGCTCGTCGGCCCCGGCACGGTGCTCGCCTCCCTGATCGGGTTCACCGTGCTCTACGGCGTGCTCGCGGTGATCGACTTCCTGCTGATGGCGCGGTTCGCCAAGGCGGGCCCGCCGCCGCCCGCCCCGCCCGCGCGGGAGTCCGAAAAGGACATCGAGAAGCCCCCGGTCCTGGTGTACTGATGAGTATTTTCGAAGCGGCGCCAGCCGCTTGCAGTGGGCCGTCAGCTCGCACCGCCGCGGGTTCTGACGTGGTTCCTCGCAAGAACGACACCGCCAGCTCCGCAGCGTTCAACACCGTGAATTGGCATTCATGAGGAGGCGATCCCGCAGTGAGGGACCGCGTCAGGTTCCGCCACCCGCACCGCCACCCAAACCTTTTGAAAGCAGTTGCTAGGAGCGCTCATGGCCCTCACCGATGTGTGGTTCCTGCTGATCGCGGTGCTGTGGACCGGCTATTTCGTCCTGGAGGGCTTCGACTTCGGGGTCGGCATGCTGCTGCCGGTCCTCGGGCGGACCAACACCGACCGCCGGGTCATGATCAACACGATCGGGCCGGTGTGGGACGGCAACGAGGTCTGGCTCATCACCGCGGGCGGCGCGACCTTCGCCGCCTTCCCGGTCTGGTACGCGACCCTGTTCTCGGGTTTCTACATCGCCCTGCTGCTGATCCTGGCGGCGCTGATCGTGCGCGGGGTGGCGTTCGAGTTCCGCGGCAAGGTCGACACCGACCGCTGGCGGCGGGGCTGGGACATCGTCATCGTGATCGGTTCGGCGCTGCCCTCGCTGCTGTGGGGCGTGGCCTTCGGCAACATCGTCGGCGGCGTGCCGATCAACGCGCAGCACCAGTACACGGGCAACTTCCTCACCCTGCTCAACCCCTACGCCATCCTCGGCGGGCTCACCACGCTCGCAGTGTTCGCCCTGCACGGCGCGGTGTTCCTCGCGCTGAAGACCGACGGCGCGGTGCGCGAGCGCGCCCGCAGGCTGAGCTTCTCCCTCGGCGCCGTCGCGATCGTGCTCGGCGCGGCGTTTCTGGTCTGGACCCAGCTGGCGCACGGCAAGGGCTGGACGTGGGCGCCGCTCGCGGTGGCCGCGGCGGGCCTCGTCGCCGGGGTGGCCGCCTCCGTCCGTGGCCGTGAGGGCTGGTCGTTCCTGTTCACCGCAGTGGCGATCGTGGCCTTCACGGCCACCCTGTTCGGTTCGCTCTACCCGGACGTGATGCCCTCGACCACCGACCCGGCCTACGGCCTGACCACCACCAACGCCTCGTCCGGGCCATACACCCTGACCGTGATGACCTGGATCGCGGCGGTGTTCACCCCCATCGTGCTGGCCTACCAGGCCTGGACGTACTGGGTGTTCCGCAGGCGGGTGAGCGCGCCGGCCCGGCCGCCGACCGAAAAGCTGAGCGCATGAAGCCGCTCGACCCGCGGCTGCTGCGTCACGCGCGGGCCGCCCGGCCGTTCGTTCTCGCCTGCGCGGCGCTCGGCGTGGCCACCGCGCTGCTCGTGCTCGTCCAGTCCGGCCTGCTGGCCACCGCCATCACCCGTGCCTTCCTCGGCGGCACCGGACTGGCCGGGCTGTCGGTGCCGCTGGGCCTGCTCGCCCTCGTCGTGGTGGGCCGCGCCGTCGTGGCGTGGCTGTCGGAGACGGCGGCGCACCGGGCGTCGGCCACAGTGCTGGCGCAGTTGCGAGCAGCGGTGATCGGCCACGCTCTCGGCAGCGGGCCGAGCCGCGTCCCCGGGCGCTCCCCCGCCGAACTGGCCACCCTCGCCACCCGCGGCGTGGACCGGCTCGACGGGTACTTCGCCCGCTACCTGCCGCAGCTGCTCGTCGCCGCGGTGGTGCCCGCGGTGGTCGCGGCGCGGATCCTGTGGGCCGACTGGATCTCGGCGGTCATCGTCGCGGTCACCGTGCCGCTCATCCCGCTGTTCATGATCCTCATCGGGCGGTACACGCAACGCGAGGTCGGCAAGCAGTGGCGCACGCTGGCGGTGCTGGGCAACCACTTCCTCGACCTGGTCGCGGGGCTGTCCGTGCTCACCGCGTTCGGCCGCGCCCGTGCGCAGCGCCGGAGCCTGCGCGAGATCACCGAACGCTACCGGGTGCGGACCATGCGGACGCTGCGGGTGGCGTTCCTGTCCGCGCTGGCGCTGGAACTGCTCGCCACGCTGTCGGTCGCGGTGATCGCGGTGTCGGTCGGGCTGCGGCTGCTGGACGGCGGCCTCGACCTGTCCACCGCGCTGGTCGTGCTGGTGCTCGCGCCCGAGGTGTACCTGCCGCTGCGGGCGGTCGGCGCCCGGTTCCACGACAGCGCCGAAGGCGTGGCCGCCGCGAACGAGATCTTCGCCCTGCTCGACGAGGAACCGGGCGCGCGACCGTACCGCGCCCCGGCGCCCGACCCGTCCCGCGTCCCGCTGCGGCTGCGTGGCGTCACCGTGCGGGGGCGCTCGGCGCCCGTGCTGGACGGGGTGAGCCTGCGCATCGAACCCGGCCGGGTCCTCGGCGTCACCGGGCCCAGCGGGGCGGGCAAGTCCACCCTGCTCGACCTGCTGCTCGGCTGGTACCCGCCCGATTCCGGCCAGGTCTTCGTGGACGGCGTCGACCTCGCCGAACTGGACGGAACGGCCTGGCGGGAACGCGTCGCGTGGGTCCCGCAGCGGCCACGCCTGCTCGCCGGGACGGTGTCGGCCAACATCCGGCTCGGCCGCCCCGGGGCGAGCGCGCACGAGGTCGCGCGCGCGGCCGAGGCCGCCGGGCTGGACGTGCCGCTGGGCACCCCGGTGGGCGAGCTCGGGGCCGGGCTGTCCACCGGGCAGCAGCGGCGGGTGGCGCTGGCCAGGGCACTGCTGCTCGACCGGCCCCTGCTGCTG
>NZ_VJWX01000051.1 GCF_007713715.1 Amycolatopsis rhizosphaerae | reverse complement strand
TCAGTGGACCGTATAACGACCTATACGGCGAGCCTGGTTAGCGCCGCTGGGGACGGGGTACCCGGACAGGGTCCCCAACGACGAAAGGTACGACATGACTTCCTCGGACAAGGCCGAAAACAAGGCGGAAGAGATCAAGGGCCAGGCCAAGGAGAAGCTGGGCGAGGCCACCGGCAACGAGCAGTGGGAGGCCGAGGGCAAGAGCGAGCAGGCCAAGGGCAGCATCAAGCAGGCCGGCGAGAAGGTCAAGGACGCCGTCAAGGGCGTGTTCGACCGGTAACGACCCCGCGCCGACGCGGTGGCCTCGATGTCCGAGGCCACCGCGTTGTGCTGTTGCCCGCAAGCCGCCGGAGGAGGAAACGGGAAACCTCCGGTTTCCGGGGCGGAGGGGATGTTTTCTTCGCCATAATCTCCGGTGCCGGAAACCGGAGACCAGGAGGAAACGTCGTGCCGGAAATCTTCGTCAACTACCGGACCGGGGACGGCGAACAGGCCGCCGCCCTCCTCGAACGGGACCTGTCGCGCCGTTTCGGCGAGAACAGCGTTTTCCGTGACAGCAAGTCGATCCGGCCGGGAGACGACTACCGGATCGCGCTGACCACCGCTTCCGCCGGCGCCCGCGTCCTGCTCGTCATCATCGGTGAGCGGTGGCTGGACGCCCTCGATCGAGAGGGAAACCGGGCGCTGGACAACGAGGAGGACTGGACTCGCCGGGAAATCGTCAACGCGCTGAACCACGGTGTCCGCGTCATCCCGATCCTGTGCGACAAGGCCCAGCCCCTGACCGCCGCCGCACTGCCCGCCGAGCTGTCCCGGCTCGCCGATCACCAGTTCCTTCGCTTCTCCACCAGGAACACCGAAGCCGATCTGAACACGATCGCCGCCGCACTCGCCGACCTCGTCCCGGGCCTGGTGGACTCGACCGCCGAGAAGGCCGCGCCGGAGCCGGGGAGCGTGCACAACTCCAACACCGGCACCGTGCACGGTGGTCTGGTCCAGGCGCGCGACATCCACGGCGGTTCGGTCGGCGGAATCGTGATCAACGGATACACCGGTCCCGTCCAGCACGGAAACGGCCCCCAGTACGCCGGGTCCGTTTTCCAAGGGCCCGTGAACGGCTATGTCGGCGGCGACAACTCGGGCGGTATTCACCAGAACATCGGCGCGGAGCGGCGGGAAGAACAGCGGTGACCGAAACACCCGGCGTTCCGGTGCCGCCGCACGACGGCGCCCGGCAGCAGTACTACCACTCGGTGGTCGTCAACATCTCCGAGATGTCCGAGATCGTGGCCCGGCAGGCCCGGGAACCCCGGCTGGTGCCCGCGGAGGACCTTCGCTGGCTGAGGCCGCGGTTCCTCGCACCACCCGGCCTGGGGCTCGCCCGCGCCCGCATGGAGGAGTCCCGGATGGTGCTGCTCACCGGGCAACCGGGCAGCGGCAGGCGTACTGCGGGGAAGATGCTGCTGAGCGAGTCGGCCGCCCCGGGCAGTCCGTTCACCATGCTGGACGACGAAGCCCACGATCCCGCCGCGAAGTTGAACAAGGTCCACCTCGACTCCGGGCACCGGCTCCTGCTCGACCTTTCCGCGAGCACCGAAGAGGTCTTCCGCTGCCGTCAGCGGGAACTGCCCGTGTTCCGTGCCGTGCTCCGGCAACGCGACGCGTACCTCGTGGTCGTGGTTCCCGACCGGCGCGAGCACCAGATCGACGGGGAGCTGTCCGAGTTCGTCGTGCCGATCGGCAGGCCCGACGGCGCCGTGGTGCTGCGCAGGCACCTCGAGTCGGCGGGCATCTCTCCAGGGGAGCGGGATCTCGGTGCCAAGCCGCTGGTCGCCCACCTGGCCGCGCCGATGCGGGACATCGCCGAACTGGCACGCATGGTGGTGCGGGCGCGCGATCGAGGCACTCCGGGGGGAGTGCGGGCCTGGCTGGAGGAAGCCGTGTCCGCCGTGGACCGCGGCGGCGAGGTTTCCGACCAGATGCGGAAGTACTCCTCCGGCCGGATGCGGGCGGTGCTCCTCGCGGCGGCGATGTGCGAAGGCGCGTCGGCCGACGCGGTGTTCTTCGCGTCCCACCACCTGCTCCGGCTGCTCAAGGTCGGCGAGTCGGCGTCCCGGCTGGAGCAGGACGGCCATCACGCCAATCTGGACGTCCTCGGGGTCGAACTGGTCGAGGACGACGCGGCCCGCTTCGGCCGGTACGCCTACGACCGTGCCGTGCGGAACCATTTCTGGGACAACTACCCCGATCTGCGCGAGCCGTTTCGCGATTGGGCCGACGAGATCGTCCGCCTGCCCCAGTTGACGCCGCGGGACCGGAAGCGGATCGTCGAACGCTTCGTGGAACAGTCGTTCCGGGCCGGCGCCCCGGACCCCGTGGTGACCCTGGTCACCGGCTGGGTGAGGCCGAAGCAGAACGAACCGAAGTACCTGGTCGAACTGGGCGTGCAGGCGCTGCTGACGGGACTGCGGGACGAGCGGCACGGCTGGCGGTTCCGGCAACTGGTGTACGACTGGTCGCGCACCGACGCGCTCCCGGCCGAGCTGGGCCAACTGGTCGTCGAGGTGTGCACGGAGGTGATCGCGCCGGACTTCCCCGACCAGGCCCTGGTGCGGCTGCACCACCGGGCGCGGCGCGAGGACGGTTCCGGGCGGCCTTCCGCACGGCAGGCGCTGTGGGAACTCACCGGGCGGGACCGGATGCTGTTGCGGCGATGGCTCGCCCGGCTGACGGAGAAGATGCAGCAGCCGGGGAGGTGGCAGCGCGCGGACGTCGCGTTGTTCCTGGACGTGGCCGTACCCTTCACCGCCGGTTACGGCGGCGCCCCGGTCCAGGCGCTGGTCACGGACGCCTCGCTGCGGCCGTATCTGGTGACCGGCTGGCACGTGGGGATGACCGTTCAATGGGACCTGGCCTGGGCCGCGGTGCCCCGGTGGCTCTCGGCCGCCGCGGCGAGCCCGGCGCCGGATCGCCTGCTGGGGGTCCTGGTCGAAGCGGCGGGCCGCGATGTCACCCTGCTCGGGGCTCTCCACGTCGCCGCCCGGAACTGGAGCCTCCACGAGCACGGCGGCCCCGAGACGGCCGCCCGGCTGGCCCGGCTGATCGACCGGGCACAGGGGATCGAGGCCGCCGACTTCGTCCTGCCACGCGAGACCGAGGAGGCTGTTCGATGAGCAAGGAAAACGGGATCCTGCTGTCCGGCCTGGCCGTCGCGGCGGTGCTCCCGCTCGTGCTGGGCTGGCTGCTCGCCTGGCCCGCCTGGGTGACCGCGCCGGTGTTCGTGCTCGTGGCGGCCGGGATCTACCGGAAACTCAGGCACGCGAACCCGTCGGCGGCCGATCACGTCGGCGCACTGCTGGACAAGATCGGCCTCTACCCGGGCAACAATGTGCGCGACCTGACCGCGCGCCGCATCGCCCAGTTCCTCGAGGCGGCAGGCAAACCGGCGATCGCGCACGAGGTGCTGCGGCGGTTCGACGCGTGAGTGGTGGCCGTGAAGGGTCCCTTCACAGTCGATTCGACTGTGAAGGGACCCTTCACGGCTTGCCCCAGTCCCTCCGGCCGGGGGTGAGGGGACCCCTCACGGCGGCGTCCGGGACGGGCCCGAACCCGCGGTGGGACTCCGGCCACCGAAGCGCGGGCAGCCGCGCGCCGGTGGGTATGGTGGCTTTCCGGACATCGCACCCCAGAGCGGCGGTGCTGGGTGTGTGGCGTGACGATGCCGGGAGACCGATGTCGGGGGAGTGGTGATCGCGGGTGTACTCACTGTGGCAGCACGGTGTGCTGGCTGTGCCGGGCGGAGCCGGAGCGCTGGGGCATGCCCGCGAGGTGCTGTTGCGCGAGTCCGCCGAGCCCGTGCAGATCGGCGAGCTGAGCTCGCCGGTGCCGGACCGGGTCCTGCTGGAGGCCACCTGGGTGGAGGGCCGTGCTCAGGTCAGGGCGTTGCTGGTGCTCGACGAGCCGGAGGACGGGGGCGGCAGGCTCCGGTGGCGGCTGCTGGCGCTGTCGGACCGGGCGTGGCAGCCCAGTTCGTCCTCTCCCGTGACGCGGCTGGGCCTGCCGGAGGTGGGCGTGTGCAGCGATCCGGCCGGTGTGCCGATGCTGATCGCCCCGGACAACCACGTCGGCTCCAGCGGAGCGGACACCGAGGCGTGGGGCGCGCAGACCGCCGCGAGGCTGCGGCATCCCGACCGTAGTGCCGGGCTGGCCGTCGTCACCGTCGAGGCGGTGACCGACGTGGCCAACGACCCCTCGGTGATGCTGCCGCAGTTCGGCTGGCCCGGCCTGCTGACCTGCGTGATCATCGACGAGAGCGCCCGCACCGCGCTGAACCACCACTGCCGGGAAACCCCCGTGCCGGAGCGCGGGGCGCGACTGTTCCCCGCCGTCTGCGACACCGTCCCCTCCGATGTTCTCCAGACCAGTCAGCTCACCAAGTCCAGGCTGGCCACGATGGTGCGCCAGGTGCTGACCGCCCGCCAGGACGCTCCGCTGCCGGTCTGGGCCGGTGAAAAGGACATCGCCGCCTGGATCGACCGGGCCCCGGCGGCCGTGGCGGCCGGGGCAGGCGTCCGGGAGCACAGCGAACCGCCCCAGCCGCGTTCGGCGCAGCCGGAGCCGGGTTGGATCGAACGGGAACGCCTGCTGGCCGAGGAGAACGCCCGGCTGCGGACGGAACTGGCCCAGGCGCAGGAGACCATCGCCGGGTTGCGGCGCGCCCTCGAAGCGCAGCGGGGACCGGCCGCGCCCGCCCCGATTCCGGCGGGCGGGCGGCACCACCGCCCTCAGCCGGTCGCCGTCGCGCCCACCTCCGAACACGCCCGGTTTCCGCGCCAGGGCATGCCCCCGGCCCCGCCGCGCCACGCGGCGGGCAACCGTCCCGTCACCAGCGATGCCTTCGGCAGCTTCGGCGAGCTGATCGGCGCCGCCCGCAGCCGGTTGAAGCTGCTGGTGATCGGCGCGGACCCGGACGAGGCGGCGGCGCTGGACTCCCACCCGCGGGCCGCGCTGCTGCGGCGGGAGGCGTGGCGCGCGCTGTGCACGCTCCAGGTGTACGCCCACGCCAAGGCCACCGCACACGCCCAGAGACGGCGGCTGGGGCCGGAGCTGCGCAACCTGCTGCAGTTCGTGTCGTCCGGGCAGGAGGGCGCGCTGATCGGCGAGGCCAGCATCAAGCTGAAGGAGCCGCCGGACCTGGCGCAGCACCCCGTCTACCGGCGGCGCCGCACCTACCCGGTCCCCAAGACCGTCGACGACTCCGGCTGGGCGTTCTTCCCCGCCCACATCCGGCTCGGCGGGGAGTCCGGGGTGCGGCTGCAGTTCCTGGACGACACCAGCCGCACCGGGAATGTCTACATCGGATACCTCGGCGAGGATCGTTCGGCGCTCTGAAACGCGTCTTCGCCCGCAGTGGGTGGGGGCGCCCGTTCACCGATTGGTTGCGCCCTCGCCGCCCTGATAGCGTCGAACGCACTGAAGACCTCGTGCCGCCGAGGACGGCACGCCCGGCGGTGTGGCTCGCCGGGCGGGTGGACCGTTGGGTTCGACCTCGCCTGGCACCGGCCCTGAGGCGTCCGTTCGGGAAGGAGCGAACGCCGATGTTCACCAACGCCGAAGAGGTTCAGCGGTTCCTCGCCGAACAGGAAGTCCGGTTCGTCGATGTCCGGTTCTGCGATCTGCCCGGAGTGATGCAGCACTTCACCATTCCGGCGGAGGCCTTCGACGCCGCGGCGTTCGAGGAAGGGCTCGCCTTCGACGGCTCGTCCGTGCGGGGCTTCCAGTCCATCCACGAATCGGACATGCTGCTGCTCCCGGATCCGTACACGGCGCGGCTCGACCCGTTCCGCGCCGAGAAGACGCTGATGATGAACTTCTTCGTGCACGACCCGTTCACCCAGGCGCCCTACAGCCGCGACCCGCGCAACATCGCCCGCAAGGCCGAGCAGTACATCAGCGAATCCACCATCGCCGACCGCGCGTATTTCGGTCCCGAGGCGGAGTTCTACATCTTCGACACCGTCCGGTTCGCCAACACCGAAAACGGCGCGTTCCACGAAGTGGATTCCGTGGAGGGCTGGTGGAACACCGGGCGCGAGGAGGAGGGCGGCAACCGCGGCTACAAGACCCCCTTCAAGGCCGGTTACTTCCCGGTCTCGCCACGGGACCACTTCGCCGATCTGCGGGACCAGATGGCGCTCAACCTGGCCGCCGTCGACATCGATGTGGAGAAGGGGCACCACGAGGTCGGCAGCGGCGGTCAGGCCGAGATCAACTACCGGTTCAACACCCTGCTCCACGCCGCCGACGACCTTCAGTTGTTCAAGTACATCATCAAGAACACCGCGTGGGAGAACGGAAAGAGCGTCACGTTCATGCCCAAGCCGCTCTACAACGACAACGGCTCGGGAATGCACTGCCACCAGTCGCTGTGGGACGAGAACGGCCCGCTGTTCTACGACGAGACCGGCTACGGGGGCCTGTCCGATCTCGGCCGCCACTACGTGGGCGGGATCCTGCACCATGCGCCGAGCCTGCTCGCGTTCACCAACCCGACGGTGAACTCCTATCACCGCCTTGTCCCCGGGTTCGAGGCCCCGATCAACCTGGTCTACTCGCAGCGCAACCGGTCGGCGTGCGTGCGCATCCCGGTCACCGGTTCCTCACCGAAGGCCAAGCGGATCGAATTCCGCTGCCCGGACTCGTCCGGCAATCCGTACCTCGCGTTCGCCGCGATGCTGATGGCCGGGCTGGACGGTGTCAAGAACAAACTGGAACCGCCCGCGCCGATCGACAAGGACCTCTACGAACTCCCGCCCGAGGAGGCACGGGGTGTGGCACAGGTGCCCGCCTCGCTGGAGGCCGTGATCGACCGGCTGGAGTCCGACCACGAGTTCCTGCTCGCCGGCGACGTGTTCACCCCCGACGTGATCGAGACCTGGATCGATTTCAAACGTGAGCACGAAATCGACCCGCTGCGCCTGCGGCCCCACCCGTACGAGTTCGCGTTGTACTACGACGTGTGATCGAAGCCGGGGGGTCAATGCCCGGTTTCGGTCATCTTGGTGTTTGTGCGAACATTGCCTACCGTAAGCGCTTTCAACACCGACCGGCATGGGAATCGGCAATCGTTTACCGTAAAACAGTACCTTTTCCGTACTTTCCTCCAGGTATGGGCGCCGCGCCGACCCGTCCTGTGTGCCATTAGTGTGTCGCTCTGAGGAACGATCGTTTTGAACTATGCGGAAGGGTGCGCGTGACTTTCCCTCAGCAGCCGTGGCCGGCCACGGGTGGGCAACGGCCGCCACAACCCGGGCAGTGGACGGGACAACCGGGGCAGGGCCAGTGGACGGGACAACCGGGGCAGTGGAGCGGCATGCCCCCGCAGCCGCCGAAGAAGCGCCGCCCCTGGCTGTGGCTCATCCCGCTCGTCGTCGTCGTGGTCGCCGCCGCCATCACGGTGCCCATCCTGCTGAGTGGCGGATCCCCGTCCGCCCAGAGTGGTCAGAACGGTCCGAGCCCCAGTCCGGCGAAACCGCTGCAGTCCTGGCAGGTGTCCGCCCAGAAGCTGGGTGCCTACACCGAAGGCCTTGGCGTCCGCGTCTACGGCGGCGATCTGCTGATGGTCACGGACTCGGCCGTGACCGCGTTCGACCGCGCCACCGGCAGGCAGGACTGGGTGCTGACTCCGCCCCAGGGCAACAACTTCTGCGCGCTGAGCCGCAACATCGCGAACGACCGGCTGGCGCTCGGTTTCGGTGCCAGTGATGACAGAACGGGCGTCCACTGCCTGTCCATCGGCCTGGTGGACCTGAAGGCCCACTCGTTCGCCTGGTCCGTGCCGGTCCCCCAGTTCAAAACCGACTGGGGCGACCCGTCCGGCCAGGGCCTGGTGCTCGCGGGCGGTTATCTCTACGCCGGCGGGTTGGAGGTGTTCGTGCGGCTGTCGTTGTCCGACGGCACCATTGAGCCCCTCGCCCCGACCGCGGCCTTCCAGGCGGGCCACGACGACGACTGCAGCGTCATGGATGTGGGCGCGGACGCCACCACGGTCTACACGGTTTCCCGCTGCCTCGGCACCGGCGCCTCTTACAGCCTCGTGCTCGGACTGGACCCGGGGACGGGAAATGTCCGCGTCAGCAACAGGATCCAGGCTGCCGACGTCAAGATGCCGATGGACGCGTCGAGCAGAACCGGCCTGAGCGACGCCCAGTTCGTGTCGCTGTCCCCCACGGTCCTGGCCCTCTACGGAAAGGGTCAACAGGCGCTTGCCCGCTTGGACGACTCACTGAAGGTGAGCTGGGCGAGCGTGGTCCAGCAGGGGGCCATCGACTTCGGCGGGGACACGGGCGCCCTGCCCAACGGCAACCACCAGTTCAACCGGGCGTTCGTGTCGGACGGGCTGCTGTTCGGCGTCAGCGCTTCCGAGAAGACCAAGGAAAACCAGGTCGTCGCGCTGGACGTGAACTCCGGCCGGCAGCGCTGGGCGGCCACCGTGCCGGGCGACTCGATGTGCGATCCGGTCGGCGTGGACGGCAACGCGCTGTTGGTCGCGGGCAGCCAGCTCCAGACGGGGGGCATCAACAACCCGGCCACCGTGTTGGCCAAGATCGACGTCGGCTCGGGAAAGGTGCTGTCGGCCAAGCCTCAGAGCAACCCGGTCGAGGGTGCGGCCAGCGGTGTGACGCTGCCCGCGAATGAAGTGATGGCCTACCTCGCCTGGGTTGTCGCGGACGGCCGGGTGTACGGCGGCTTTCAGCACAAGGTCCTTCTTCCAGGAGACCCGGTGGTGTTCTCCCTGGGCTGACCCGGCCGCGCACATGACGACGATCCCGCGAAATCGTCGATTTCACGGGATCGTCGTTGTTCGTTTCACCGCGGCCCGGTCGTCATTTGGCGGTGCTGGGGTGGACCGAGCCGATGTAGGTCCCGGGGTGGGTGGCGGAGTCCTGCTTGACCAGGTCGAGGCTGTCGGCCCACGGCAGGGTCTGGGTGTTGGTGCTGTTGGGGGGAGTCACCGCCATATGGGCGACGTGCCAGCCGGAACCGGCGCCGGAACCGTCACCGGTGACGGCGGTGGCGGTGAGGTAGGTGAGGTCGGCGGTGGCGTGCTCACCGGGGCCGAGCAGCACCGGGGCGCCGGTTCCGCCGGCACGGATCAGATCCCAGGTGGTGCCGTCCTCACCTTCGAGGCGGACCCCGGGGAAACCCTGCACGGTGCAGGGAGCGCTGCTCTGGTTGGTCAGCATGATCGGGAGCTTCCACTGCGTGCTGGTGCCGTTGGCCAGGTCCGGCGACGACTGCGTCACCTTCAGGGCCGTGCAGTTCGGGTGGCCGCCCGCGGTGGCGACGCCCCTGCCGGCGGCGCCGTTGGTGTCCGGGGCGCCGTTGGCGTCCGCACCTTGGCGGGTCCCGCCGGCCGTTGTTGCGCTGTCCGTTGTTGCGCTGACGCTGCCCCCGGTACCACCGGCGGCCTGCGGCACCGGCGTGGCGTTGCCCGGCTGGCCGGTCGAGCACGCTCCCAGCGCACCCGCCACCGCGACCACGGCAATCGCGATCGTGCCCCGCCGGATCGGTTTCGTGCTGACGTTCATAATCAGTCCCCCTAAATCGTGCTCGCGTATTTGTCGATGAGCTTTGGTACTTGCCGACTCAGACGAGCGAGACCGCGAAAGCGGTGCTTTGGCGTGATATAGATCACCGTCGGGCAACGCTGCGAAAAGGCATCGCAACAACGTTGCGGGCCGGTGCTACCGGGGTCGCGGCGGGTAGGTGCCGTGCAGCGGGTATTGCCGTGAGGGGCCTCCTCGCGGCGCCCGTTTCCGCCTGAGCGTGGGACTCGACCGCCTGAGCGTGGGACACAAGTGCGGGAGCGTGGGACTCATGGCGAAAACGGCCGTGAGGGGACCCCTCACGGCCGTTTCGTTCAGGAGAGCGTGTGGCTACGAAGTCGGCAGGAGGTGCCGGACCGAACGGATGCTGGCGAGCACGGCGGCGAGGCTGGGGAGCCAGCGCTGGTGGGTGTCCGGGGCGACGAGCCAGTGGGCCAGGTCGTCGGGGCGGCGCTCGTTGGGCAGGGGGATCGCGGTGCCCGCGGTGAGGATCTTGACCTCCGGGGGCAGGGTTTCGCCGACCGAGGCGAGCATGTCGGCCTCGGCGAGCAGGATCGCGACCATGCCCTGCTTGGTCGGCAGGCTCAGCGCGGGACCGGAGCAGCCTTGGCGCGCGAGGGCCGCCAGAACGGGCCCGGCCATCGCCTTGGGGATGGCGACCGCGGTGATGCCGGAACCGGTCACCAGGGTGAGGCCGTCGTTGTGCCAGCGCACGGGCCAGCCGAAGGTTCCTCGGTAGTCCCAGCGGGGCGCCGCGGTCGCGGGCATCGGGTTCTGTTCGAGGCGCATGGCAGGTTCCTTCCGCGGTGCGGCACTTCGTTGGCCGCTCGCTCTCCTACTGTAAAGGCACTGCGTGCCGTTAGCAAGAGGACCTGTTAGGGTTTTCGCATGTCCGACGAGACCCGTCGCCGTCCGGGCCGGACTGTGGCCGGCCGACGCCGTCTCCGCCATTCCCTCACCGTGGCGGCCATCGACCTGTTCCACGAGCAGGGTTACGAGGCGACCACCGTCGACGACATCGCCTCCGCCGCGGGGGTCGGCAGGCGCACGTTCTTCCGGTACTTCCGCTCGAAGGACGACGCGATCTTCCCCGACCACGACGAGGTGCTCCGGGACATCGAAGAGGCCCTCGCCGCCGCCGACACGACGCGCAACGCGATCGAGGTGACCTGTGAGGCGGTCGGCCTGGTGCTCGACTTCTACCTGGCCGACCCGGACGTCTCACTCAAGCGGTACGCGCTGACGCGGACGGTTTCTTCGCTCCGTGACAGGGAAGTCGCCAGCGTCGACCGGTACCAGCGGGTGTTCGCGCGGTACCTGCGGGGCCGGTTCGAGGCCGACGGCGAGCCGCTGCCGGACCTGCGCGCCTCCGTGGCCGCCGCCGCGGTCGCCGCCGCGCACAACCACGTGCTGCGGAGGTGGCTGCGCAGCGGCGGCAGGCAGGACGTGCGCGCCTACGCCAAGGAGGCCTTCGACCTGGTGATCGAGGCGTTCCCGCCGGGCGGGGCGCGGCGGAGTCTCGACGGCGAGGACACCGTGGTCGCGGTGCTGCGCACCTCGGCCGCATCGTCCGAAGTGGTCCGGCAGCTCGGCGTAGCCCTGCGCGAGCTGCATCCGTAACGGCACGGCGTGCCGTAAATCCTATGCGGTGCAGGGCCCCGGCAAAGTCGGCCCTTGCAGGGGTGTGTCCCACCTCGGGCAAGCGGGGCTGCGGATGGCCGTGAAGGGTCCCTTCACAGCCAAATCGACTGTGAAGGGACCCTTCACGGCAGGCCTCGACCGGGATGACGGACCCGACTTTGCCGGGGCCCTGTGCCGAAACGGAACGGCTGTGAGGGAACCCCTCACGGGAAGTGGGCGCGCGGCAACGTGGTCACACCCTGATCCAGGTGGCGAGGGCCTCGTGCAGGCCCTCGCCGGTGCTGCCCTGCCAGGCGACGTAGCAGTCGGGGCGGAGCAGGAGGGCGGAATCCAGCCCCGGGACGGTCGCGGTGTCGATGTGCGGGGCCCACGGGCCGGGGTCGAGCGTGCCGGTGGGGTCCAGCAGGAGCGGGCGCCCGGACCGGGTCAGCTCGCGCAGGCCCGGCAGGTCCGGCGCCCACCGGCCGACCAGCGCTCCGGTCGCCGCGCCCATCTCGTAGACGAGGTCGGAGCCCGCGAGCAGGTTCGCGATGTGCTGCCGCACCGGGAGCAGGTCGAGCAGTTCGCCGAACAGTTCGCGCAGTGCCGTGACGTCGCCGCCCGGGCGGATCAGCAGTGACTGGGCCTGCGTGTGCATCGCGACGCGCCGCGCCACCGGGCGGCGTTCCGCCTCGTAGGTGTCCAGCAGCCCGTCCGGGGCGTGGCCGCGCAGTTCCGCGGCCAGTTTCCAGCCGAGGTTCACCGCGTCCTGCAGGCCCAGGTTGAGCCCGGGACCGCCGATGGCGGAGTGCACGTGTGCGGCGTCCCCGAGCAGGAACACGCGCCCGTCACGGTACTTCGCGGCGATCCGCGTGTTTCCGCCGGACAGACGCCGCATCAGGTGCGGTCCGGGACCGGTGGGCGGCCCGAGCGGTACCTCCGTGCCGAGCACGCGGGAGGCGCTGGCGCGCAGTTCCTCCAGCGAGGCCTCGCCCTCGGCGGGCCGCCCCCATTCCGTCGTACTGAACAGGGGAGTGCGGTCCGGGAACGGTGCCCAGGCGATCATGCCGTGCTCGGTGCGCAGGTGACGGAACGGCGGCACGACACCGAATCCGGGTACGGCGAGGCCGCCGTCCGCGTCCACACTGCCGGCCGGCACGCTCACACTCCCGGAGAGCGACACCGAATCGTCCGTGGTGACGCCGGGGAAGCCGATTCCGGCGAGCTTGCGGACCACGCTGTGGCCCCCGTCCGCGCCGACCAGGAACGCCGCCTCGACCGGCGGCCGGTCGCGCACCTCGATCGTCACCGATTTCCCGCCCTGCACCAGACCGGTCACCTCGTGGCCGCGCAGGATTTCGATGTCCAGTTCGGCGGCGCGCGCGGCGAGCATCTCTTCGATGCGGCGCTGAGGAACCGGCAGGGTGTGGAGCGGGTTGCCGGGGAGGTCGTGCAGGGCGAGCGGGAAGGCCCCGAACACGTAACCGGGCGACGGTTCGGGGGTGGTGCCGGGGCCGGCCAGCCGTTCGTACAGGCCGCGCCGGTCGAGCAGGGGTACGACCTGTCCCACCAGGCCGTTCGCCCGCAGTTCGGTCGCGGGTTCGGTGCGCCGTTCCAGTACCAGCGGGCGGATGCCGGCCAGGGCGAGTTCGCAGGCGAGCATCAGGCCGTTGGGTCCGGCGCCGGCGATGACGACGTCGATCATGGTGGTCTTCCCTTTCATGGGCAGGAGGCAGCGGCCCCGTGGCGGCGCTCGTTCTCGGGCCCCGCCGGGGCTGACTGTCTGAAGTGGAGTGATCAGGGGGTGGGCAGCCCCGCCGCGATGCGGGCGATGGCTTCTTCGAGCAGGCTCGACACCGTCACCGGCGGGTCGGTGCGGAGATGGTGTGCGAGGGCGGTGTTGATCGCCGCCATGACCGCGGCGGCGACGAGGTGCGGGTAGAGGTCGTGCTTCGGGTCGGTGCCGGTGCGCTCGGCGACGGCCTCGGTGATCTCGGCCTCGGCGCGCGCACCGGCCCGCAGCATTTCGCCCTGCAGGGCCGGTTCGGCGAGCATCGCCCGGACACCCGCCGTCCATTCGGTGGGATCGGCGACGGGATGGGCGAGGGCGGCGTCGTCCGCCCCGAACCGGGGCAGCACGGAACGCGTGATGGCTTCCCACAGGGGTTCGCCGTCCGGGCGCTCGCGCAGCGCCTCGGCGATCCCCAGACTCCGGTCCAGGTGCCGGGCGACGATCGCTTCGCCCTTGCTGGAGAAGTAGTTGTTGAAGGTGCGCGGCGAGACCCCCGCGGCCTCGGCGATGTCCTCGACCTTCACCTGGGCGAACCCGCGTTCCACCGCCAGCCGGACCGCCGCCCAGCTGAGTGCCGTCCGCGTCTCGGCCTTCTTCCGCTCCCGCAACCCCATGCCACGAGGCTAGCAGAAGTTGCGTGTCACGCAAAGATGCGCGGCACGCAACTTTTACCTCAGTGTCCTCAGTGTGCCGTCCAGTACCGTTTCGCGATCTCCAGCAGGAGCGAGCAGTCGATCCCGGTCACGGCTTCGTGCGTGCCGATCTCGCCGGTGAGGAAGTCGGCCAGTTCTTCTTCGTCCCGGAAGACGCCGTCGAAGGTGAGCATGGCCGACGAGCCGGTGAGGCCGAGAAATCTGGTGGCGGGGTGGGAAAGGAGCGCCCCGGCCAGTTCGCGCACCGCGTGGGGGCGGCAGGAGATGCCGAGCACGGCCTCCGTGTGATAGCCGAGGTGCCGGGGTTCGATCTCGGCCCTCGGGCGCAGCATGCCCGAAGCGAACAGGGCGGTGGCGGTCCGGCGCGCCCGCGATTCGGAGATGTCGAGCTTCCGCGCGATCTCCGAATACGGCAGTCGCGCGTCGTCGCGCAGCAGGGTGGCCAGTTCCCGTTCCAGCGGGTCGAAATCGTGCTTGCGGTCGCCCTCGACGGTGATCGTGTACTCGGCGAGGGCCTCGATCTGCTCTCCGGTGAGCCGGGGCAGGCGCCAGGCGGCCGAACTGGCCAGCCGCCGCAGCACCCACTCGGTCCGCAGTGCGCGAACGCCCGGGATCCGGGGCAGTTCGGTGAGGATCGCCTGTGCCGTCGCGGCCCGCGTCATCCCGTGCAGGACGCAGAACACGTCCGCGCGGCCGGAGCAGACGCCCACGTAGGTGGTGTCGGGCCGTTCGGTCAGGCTGTGGGCGACCTCGCGGGCGGCACCCGGTTCGGTCCGGATCCACACGTTCACCGGCACGCTCTCGGCCAGCAGGGACCAGTCGACCTCGCAGATCACCCGGAGCAGGCCGCCGTCGACCAGGCGGGCGTACCGGCGGGTGACGGTACGCGAGGACACGCCGAGCGCCCGCGCGAACACGTCGAACGGCGCGCGCGGGGCGTGTTGCAGCGCGGCGACCAGGTCGAGGTCGACCTCGTCCAGCGTGCTCTCGTCGGCCATTCCCGGTTCCCTTCTCCCGTCCGGGCGAGCTTAGCGCAGGGATCCGGCACCCAGAGGGGCTCCTTGGTGCACGAATCCGGCACATGGATACCCAATATTGCATGGATGGCGCGTGGCGTGGCATGCTGACGCTCGAACGAGGACACAGGGGGCAGAGTCCGAACTGGACACGGGAGAGGCGACTCATGACACCACCGGTCCCGGCACGCCCCGGCGCGGCGAAGGTCTTCTTCGTCACGGGCGTGGGCACCACGCTGGAGTACTACGACTTCCTGAGCTACGGGACGGCCGCGTCCCTGGTGTTCGGCAAGGTCTTCTTCCCCGCGGCCGATCCCCTGGTGGGCACGCTGCTGGCCTTCGGTGCCTTCGGGACCGGTTTCCTGGCCCGCCCGCTCGGCGGGATACTGGCGGGCCACTGGGGTGACCGGCTCGGGCGGCGCCGGATGCTCATGCTGACCGTGACCGTGACCGTGCCGCTGCTCGGCGTGGCGGTGCTGGCCCTGGTGGTCTCGTGCGTCGTCCTGCTGCCGGAGACGGCGCCGCGACGGGTCCGCGGGCGGTCGTCGCGGGTGCCGCAGGAGGTGCTGGGGTGAAGGGGCCGGCGGAAATCGACGTGCGGGCGCTGCACGACTGGCTGTCCGCGCACCGGGACCTTCTCGTCGCCGACCTCGGCGAACTCGTCGGACTGGAAACGCCCAGCGACGACCCCGCGTTGCTGGCGCGGGGGCTGGACTGGCTGGAAACCTGGGTCGGGGAGCGGCTCGGCGCCACCACCCGGCGCAGCCTGACCGCCGGGGGAAGGCACGGCTCGGCGCTCGTGCTCGAGTTCGCGGGTGACGGTGCCGCACCCGTCGTGCTGCTCGGGCACTACGACACCGTCTGGCCCGCCGGGACACTGGCCGAGTGGCCGTACACAGTAGACGGTGACACCGCCTCGGGGCCGGGTGTGTTCGACATGAAGGCCGGTCTGGTCCAGGCGGTGTGGGGGCTGCGGGCGCTGGCGCACACCGGGCACGAGGCACCCCCGGTGCGTCTCGTGCTGACCGGCGACGAGGAGATCGGAAGCCCCGTTTCACGGCCGGTGATCGAGCGCGCCTGCGCGGACGCGGCCGCCGTTCTCGTGTTCGAGGGCAGTGCGAGCGGGGCGCTGAAGACCGCCCGCAAGGGCGTCGGGATCTTCGAGCTGACGGTCACCGGGCGGGAGGCCCATGCCGGGCTGGAGCCGGAGAAGGGGGCGAGCGCCATCGACGAGCTTGCCAGGGCGGTGCTGGCGCTGCACGCCCTGAACGACCGCGAAACGGGGACGTCGGTGAACGTCGGCCTGGTGCGGGGCGGTACGGCGAGCAACGTGGTGGCCGGGCGGGCGTGGGCGCAGGTGGACGTCCGGGTCCGCAGCCGGGCCGAGGAAAGCCGGATCGACGCGGCGCTGACCGCGCTGTCCACACGGGACTCCCGTGCCGGGTTGAGGATCGCGGGCGGCTGGAACCGGCCGGTGATGGAACGCAGCGAGGGCATCGCCGCGCTGGCCGCGCTCGCGGAGGCGGCGGCGGGCAGGCTCGGCCGCACGCTCGGGGAGGCCGCGGTCGGCGGCGCGAGCGACGGCAATTTCGTGGCGGCGCTGGGCGTTGCCGTCCTCGACGGGATCGGCGCGGTCGGCGACGGCGCGCACGCCCGGCACGAGCACGTGTCGATCCCGGCGCTGGCCGAACGTGCCGCCGTGGCCGCCGCCGTGATCGGGCGCTTTGCGAGAGATTCAAGGAGGGCAGGGGAGTGATCATGGGTTTTTCGCGATCGATGTGATGGGAGAGTCGCAGCTCCTCGCCGTGGTGAAGCGGCGCTTCGACGATCCCGAAGGCGTGCTGGCCGGGTACCGGGACCGCTTTCCGGGGGAGTCGCCGGGCGCGCTCACGACCCGGATCACGACCGACGCGTTCACCGAAAGCAACCGCCGCCTCGCGCGGGCCCACCGTGGAGCCGGAAACCCCGTCCACGGCTACGAGTTCGCCTGGCGGTCCCCGGCGTTCGGCGGGCGGCTGGGCGCCTGCCACTGCGCCGAGCTGCCGTTCGTGTTCGACCGCCTCGACCTGCCGGACCTCTACGGCGCGAAGGGCCTGCTCGGCGCCGATCCGCCGGATCAGGAGCTCGCGAAGCGGATGCACACCGCCTGGGTCGGCTTCGTCACGCACGGCGATCCCGGCTGGCCCGTGGGCGAGTCCCGCACCTTCAGAACACGGAAAGATCAGGCGCCCGGTCCGCTGTAGATGTCCTTCGCGGGGGGCGCGGTGACCGCCACGGGCTGGTTCCAGCCGGTGAAGTCCAGCGTGGTGCTTTTCCGGTCGGTCATGCGGAGGAGGTAGTGCGGTTCGCCCGAGGCCACGTAGACGTCGCCGTCCGAGGCGTGGAAGACCAGCACGGACGTGCCGTTGACGGTGTCGGTGCCGCCGTCGGTGAAGGTCGCCGAGCCCATCTCACCGACCATGTTGTTCACGAAAGTGCCGTAGGCGAGCGCATCTCTGAGGCTCGCCGCAAGGTCGGCCACCAGCTTGGAATCCGACGACACCCACTTGCCGAGCATGAGACTGCCCGGCTCCGTCGTGGCCGACAGGCCCATCTGCTTCAGCAGAGTGGCGCCGAACTGAAAGTAGATGGTCTGGCCGACGCGAATGACCGGGAACGCGGTGCCGTCCTCTTCCACCGTGCCGCTCGTGCTGTCCTGGTTCAGTTGGAGGTCGAGCTTGGTCTTGCCGTCCCGGCCGGTGAGCTCACCCTTGACGTGCACCGACGACGCCTGCTTGTACGCGCTGACCACCGCCGCGCCGACCTGGTCCGCGGTGAGCGCGGCCTTGACGGCGGCCGCCGACGCCGCCGACGTCGCCGCCGGGGAAGACGGGGCGGGGGCCGGCGGCGTCGCCGTGGTGGCGGAGCAGGAGGCCGCGGTGGCCGCGGCGGCCACGAAGGCGAGCGCGCCCAGGTGTCGACGAATCATGAAGATGTCCGTTTCGTGAGAAAAGTCAGGTCCATTGTGGACCTCAAGGGGGTATCTTCCGGGCATCCGGTCCCGTTACGGGCTCCATATCACGATTCGGGAGGCCGCGGTGAGACGGAAACCCCGGCCGTGCCCCGTTCCGTGGTGACCTGCCGGGTTGGTATCGTTCGCGCGCTGGTCCGGCACGAAGTGGGGGAGAAACGTGGGACTGTTCGACAAGGTCCGCGGCGAGTTCATCGACATCATCGAATGGCTCGACGACAGCCGGGACACCATCGTCTGGCGGTTCCCCCGTTACGAGAACGAGATCAAGATGGGCGCCAAGCTCACCGTGCGGGAGTCGCAGGCGGCCGTGTTCGTCAACGAGGGCCACGTCGTCGACGTGTTCACCCCCGGCATGTACACGCTGCAGACGCAGAACATGCCGATCCTGTCCACTCTCAAGGGCTGGAAGTACGGTTTCAACTCGCCGTTCAAGGCCGAGGTGTACTTCGTCAACACCCGCCAGTTCACCGATCTCAAGTGGGGCACGCAGAACCCGGTCATCATGCGGGACCCGGAGTTCGGCGTGGTCCGGCTCCGCGCCTTCGGCGGTTTCGCGGTGCGGGTGACCGACCCGGCCGCCCTGATCCGCGAACTGGCGGGCACCGACCCGCAGTTCCGCACCGAAGAGGTGTCCGAGTACCTGCGGCAGATCATCGTCAGCAGGCTCGGCACCGCGCTGGCCACCGCGGGCGTTCCGATGCTCGACCTGGCCACCCAGCAGGGCCTGATCGGCGACAAACTGGCCGTGGCGCTGTCCCAGGAACTGGCGCCGGTCGGTATCCAGATCGCGAAGTTCGCGATCGAGAACATCTCGCTGCCGCCCGAGGTCGAAGAGGCGCTGGACAAGCGCACGCAGATGGGCATCGTCGGCAACCTGGACCAGTTCGCCAAGTTCCAGGCCGCCACCGCGATCGAGGACGCGGCCAACAACCCGGGCGGCGCGGGTGAAGGGCTGGGTGTCGGCCTGGGCATGGCGCTCGGCCAGCAGATGGCCGCCGGTTTCCAGCAGCCGGGCTACCAGCAGCCCGGGTATCAGCAGCCCGCCCCCGGCTACGCTCCGGCCCCGGGTTACCAGCAGCCCGCCGCGCCTCAGGCCCCGCCGCCGATGCCGGTTCAGGAGCAGTGGTACCTCGGTGTCGGCGGGCAGCAGCTGGGCCCGTTCGACCGCGGCGCGCTCGGCGCGCAGGTGACCGCGGGCACGCTGAACGCGGGCACCCTGGTCTGGCACGCGGGGATGCCGCAATGGCTTCCCGCCGGCCAGGTGCCGGAACTGGCCCCGCTACTGGCGGGCAGCCCGCCGCCGCTGCCCCCGCAGGCCTGAGCGGGGGAGGGAAGCTGCCATGACCGATTCGTTCACGCAAGGCGGAACGACCTCGCCGAGCGCCTTCCCGTGCGGCGGCTGCGGCGCCCGGGTCGAGTTCGCGCCGGGCACCACCGTGCTGCGCTGCCCGTACTGCGGCCACCAGCAGGAGATCACCGCAGGGGACCGCCGGATCACCGAGCACGCGATCGAAGAACTGGCCGCGCTGCCGCGCAAACCCGTCGGCAGCATCGGCAACTACGTGTACGCCTGCCAGCGTTGCGGCGCGCGCACCGAGTCCAGCGAATCGGCCACCCTGTGCCAGTTCTGCCGGTCGCCGCTGGTGATGGACCCGAACTCGACCGGTCAGATCGTGCCCGAGGGCGTCCTGCCGTTCCTGCTCGACCAGCGCGGGGTGCACGAGGCGCTCCGCAAGTGGATCTCGTCACGGTGGTTCGCGCCGAACGCGCTGAAGAAGGTCTCCTCGGCCGAGTCCACCAGGGGCACCTACCTTCCTCATTGGACCTACGACTCGCAGACCTATTCCGCCTACGTCGGGGCGCGCGGCGAGTACTACTACGTCACCGAGACCTACACCGACAGCGACGGGCGGCGGCAGACCCGCCAGGTCCGGCGCACCCGCTGGTACCCGGCCAGCGGTCAGGTCAGCCGTTTCTTCGACGACGTGCTCGTCCCGGCGAGCCTGATCGTGCCGCCGGACAAACTCGACAAGCTCGCGCCCTGGCCGCTGGACCGGGCGGTACCGTTCCAGCCGCAGTACATGGCGGGTTTCCACGCACTGCGCTACGACGTGGAACCCGAGCCCGCTCTCGACGAGGCCAAGGTGCGGATGTCCCGGGTCATCCACGACGATTGCCGCCGCGACATCGGTGGTGACGAGCAGCGCGTCGAGGCGGTCAACACCAACTACACGAACCTGATGTTCAAGCTGATGCTGCTGCCGGTGTGGATCGCCACCTACGTCTACGCGGGCAAGAACTGGCAGGTGCTGGTCAACGGCGGCACCGGCGAGGTGCTGGGCGACCGGCCCTACAGCAAGGCGAAGATCGCCGTGGCCGTGCTCGTCGCGCTGCTGGTGGTCGGGGTGATCCTCTACTTCGTCGTCACCGGGCAGCACCACCACACCACCCGGACACGCTGAAAATAGGTTGCCGGGGCTTGGCCGACGGCGCTATCGTCGCCGCACTTCGAAGATCACGCTCTCTGGAAACACAGCCGCAGAACGGGAGCAAGCCCGCGCACGACAGCGCGGAGCCACGAAGGGGCGGCAGCTTATTCGCCATACCCTTTGGAAGGTATACCTATGAAAATCGGTCTCGGTCTTCCCATCGATGATCCCGCCCTGCTACTGACCTGGGCCCAGCGCGCCGACGCCGGCCCCTTCAGCACGCTCGGCCTGCTCGACCGGCTCGTCTTCGACAATCCCGAGCCCCTCGTCACCCTTGCGGCGCTCGTCGGCGCCACGTCGCGCATCCGCCTCCAAACCGAGGTGCTGATCGCGCCCGTCCACGACACGGCGATGCTCGCCAAGCAGACCGCGACCCTCGACCGCCTGTCCGGCGGCCGGTTCACGCTCGGCATCGGCGTCGGCGGTCGCGAAGACGACTGCCTGGCCGCGGGCATCGACATCCGGCACCGGGGGCGCCGCCTCGACGAGCAGATGCCTCTGCTGCGCCGGACCTGGCGCGGTGAGCCGTACGGCGAAGGTGTCGGACCCATCGGTCCCGCGCCCACGACGCCCGGCGGTCCGGAGGTGCTGTTCGGCGGCTTCGCCCCAGCGGCGATCGAGCGGGTCGGCCGGTTCGGCGACGGCTTCCTCGGCGCCGGGCTGCCGCTGCAGGCGATGTCCGGCCTGTTCCGCGACGTGGAGGCGGTCTGGGAGAAGCACGACCGCCCTGGCCGGCCCCGCCTGGTCGCTCAGGCCAACGTCGCCCTCGGCCCGGAGAGCACCGTCGAGCAAGCCGGACGCAATATCCGTGACTACTACGAATTCACCGGCCGCGCCGACTACATGGCCAACGGTCTGCTCACCACGCCGGAAACGATCCGTCAGGCGGTCGACGGCTACGTCGGCATCGGTGCCGACGAAGTCATGCTCTACTGCTGGTCCCCGGACATCGAGCAGATCGACCGCCTCGCCGACGCTTTGTTCTAAGTAGGTTCCGCCCCCTCGCGGCCCCGCGGGAATCTGCGGGGCCGCGAGGGGGAACGGGCTCAGCCCATGGTTTTCGCGCCGTCCAGGGACTCGCGGATGATGTCGGCGTGGCCGGCGTGCTGGCTGGTCTCCGCCAGCATGTGCAGCAGGGTGCGGCGAGCCGACCAGCGCGCACCCGGTTCGAACCACGGTGCCTCCGGCAGAGGGTGGGTGACGTCGAGATCGGGCAGTGCGGTCACGATCTCCTCCGTCCGGCGTGCGACCGCGTCGTACTCCGCCAGCACGCCGTCCAGGGTCTCGCCCTCCAGCAAGCGGAACTCGTCGGCCCAGCGTGCCCGCTCCGCCTCGCTCAGCTCGCTGAAGTTCCCGATGGCCGATGGGCCCTCCACCAGGAAGCGCGCCCAGGTCCGTTCGACGGCGGTGACGTGCTTGATCAGGCCGCCAAGGCACAGTTCGCTGGCCGTGGTGCACTGCCGGGCCTGCTCGTCACTGAGGTTGCGCACCGTGAAGCGCAGGAAACGGCGATGCTGGGCCAGGGTCTTGAGCAGGTCGGCCCGTTCGGTGGACAGGGTGCTGGTGAGGTCGACGGTCATGTCTTGTCCCTTCGTGTCGGTTCCCACTCCACGGTATGGGGTATAGCGGTCACTTTCCGGCCTCAATGGGAGGAGAGTGGAAGCCATGGCGAACACGAGTTCCCGCACCCTGCGGCTGCTGTCGTTGTTGCAGACCCACCGGTTCTGGCGAGGCGCCGAACTGGCCGAGCGGCTGGAGGTTTCGGCCCGCACACTGCGCCGCGACGTCGACCGGCTGCGCGAGCTGGGCTATCCCGTCGAGGCGAGCCGGGGGGTCGACGGCGGGTACCGCCTCGCGGCGGGGGCGGCACTGCCCCCGCTCGTGGTGGACGACGAGGAGGCGGTCGCGCTGGCGGTGGGCCTGCAGTCGGCCGCGCAGGGCGCGGTCGCCGGTATCGAGGAGTCCTCGCTCCGGATCCTGGCGAAGGTGATCCAGGTGATGCCCGCCCGGCTGCGCCGCCGGGTGGAGGCACTGCGGGCGATGACGGTTCCGGCGACCTGGCAGCCTGCCGGGGACGCCGGGGTCGATCCGGCCGCCCTGACCACGGTGGCGCTGGCCTGCCGGGACAGCGAACGGCTCACCTTCGGCTACACCACGGCCGACGGACGGTGCGGTGACCGGCAGGTGGAACCGCACCGGCTGGTCTCGCTCGGGCAGCGGTGGTACCTGGTCGCCTACGACCTCACCCGGCACGACTGGCGCAGCTTCCGCGTCGACCGGCTGAGCGCTCCGGCGGCAACGGGCGACCGGTTCCGCCCCCGGGAACTGCCCGCCGAGGACGCGGCGGATTTCGTCCGCGCCGGAATCGGGAACATGCCGCCCGCCCACGAGGTGGAGGTGCTCGTCCACGCCCCCGGCGAACTGGTGCGGGCCCGGGTGGGGCGGTGGTGCACGGTCGAGGATCTCGGTCCGGACCGGTGCCTGCTGCGGATGACCACCGAATCGCTGGCCTGGGCGGCGTTCGCGATAGGACTGACGGGCGCGGAGGCCGAGGTGCGGGCCCCGCGGGCGCTGGCCGATCAGCTGCGGGAATGGGGACGGCGGTTCATCACCGCCGCCGACAGCACCGTCCACTGAGGACGGTGTCAGGCCTGCGCGGTCGGCCGGACCACGATCTCGTTCACGTCGACCTCGGCCGGTTGCCCGATGGCGAACGCGATGGCACGGGCGATCGCGTCCGGCGGGATCGCGATCCGGTCCCGGGTGTGCAGGAGTTGTTCCCGTACCTGCGTGTTCGTCGTCGTCTCGGCGAAGGCGGTCTCGACGAAACCGGGGGAGACGGTGGTCACCCGCAGCGTTTCGCCCGCCTCCTGGCGCAGGCCTTCGCAGATCGCCCGCACGGCGTGTTTCGTCCCGGCGTAGACCGCCATGCCCGGCACGATGCGGAACGCGGCCGTGGACGCCGTGGTGACGAAGTGACCGCCGCCCCGCGCCCGGAAGACGGGCAGGGCGGCGGCGATGCCGTACAGCAGTCCCTTGATGTTGACGTCCACCATCCGGTCCCATTCGTCCACGCGGAGATCGTCCACGGGGGAAACCGGGCCGATGCCCGCGTTGCCGACGAGAACGTCGAGCCCACCGAACCTCCCGCACGCTTCGTCGACCAAAGTGGACAGATCTTCGCGCCGCGTCACGTCCGTGCGCACGGCCACCGCCGTGCCGCCCGACCGCGTGATCCTCTCCGCGAGTGCCGTCAAGCGATCCGAGCGGCGTGCGCCCAGGACGAGCCGGGCGCCGCGTTCGGCGAGCAGTGTCGCGGTCGCCTCGCCGATTCCGCTGCTGGCACCCGTGATCGCCACGACCTTGCCTTCGATGCCGGACATGCCGCCCCTTTCGGTTCCGGAGCCCGGACGGGCTCTCTGCACAGTCAGTCTCGAACGGGTTTAGCCTGGTATCCAGAATCAACTCATGCTGGAACCAGGAGTGTCACGGTCGATGCCGGAACCGATCGCGAGGCGGCGTGAGCTGGGCGTTTTCCTGCGCAGCCGCCGTGAGCGGATCACCCCCGCCGAGGCGGGCCTGCCGCCGACCGGGCGCCGCCGGACGCCCGGCCTGCGCCGGGAGGAACTGGCGCTGCTCGCCGGGATCAGCGCCACCTGGTACACCTACCTGGAGCAGGGACGGGACGTGCGCGCCTCCGGCCAGGTGCTGGCGTCGCTCGCTGCGGCCCTGCGGCTCGACACCGCCGAACGCGATCACCTGTTCCGGCTCGCGGGCAGCGAGCGGACGCCCGGTCCTCCCGGCCCCGAGCGGGTCGCCGCCGAGGCGGCCGCCGTACCGTCCCTGCTCCAGCCGGCCCCCGCCTATCTCATCGACGCCACCTACGAGGTGCTGAGCCACAACGACGCGGCCGTGACGCTGTTCCCGTTCCTCGCCGGACCGGAACAGTCGCGCAACTTCGCCCGATGGGTCTTCCTCGACCCGGCGGCCCGCCACGCCGTGGTGGACTGGGAGTCCGAGGCGCGCGGTCTCCTCGCCCGGCTGCACACCCTGGCCGCACGGCGTCCCGGTGATCCCCGGTTCGCGCGGCTCGTGGAGGAACTGCACGCGGGCAGTGCCCAGGTGCGCCGGTGGTGGCCCCGCTACGACGTGCAGGAGCGGCACGGCGGCCGGAAGCGGCTCCGCACGGCGGACGGGCGAATGGGCGAGTACGCCTACACCGCGTTCCACCTCGCCGGGCGTCCGGACCACACCCTGGTGGTCTATGCCAGCGCGGCCCGGCCGTGAAGGGACCCTTCAC
>NZ_VJWX01000519.1 GCF_007713715.1 Amycolatopsis rhizosphaerae | reverse complement strand
CGTCTCAGGGGAAGAGGTGGTGGAGGTGGGCGGTGGCGGCCTCCCGGTCCATCGCCAGGCCCTCGGCGAACTCCCGCTCGTGGGAGGTGCCGAGTAGTTCCTTCAGGGAGCGGACGTCCGGGTCGTCCGGCAGCGGGGCACCGCGCAGGGCCACGGAGATGCCGAGCAGCCGGGCCGCCGCGGCCGGATTCCCTTCCAGCAGGAGTAGTCCGGCCGCTCCTCCGGTGGCTTCGACCAGATCCGTGTGGATCTGGTTTTCCGCGGCGATCTCGATCGCCGCGCGATGGTGGTCGCGGGCCGGGGCCCGCCTGCCCTCCGCCTGTTCGAGGCGGCCGAGCGCGGTCAGGATCCGTGAGCGGGCGCCCCTGCTCTGCCAGTCCGTCCCGCATTCGCCCAGTGCCTGCTCGTACCGGCGGCGGGCTTCGGCGAGCCTGCCGCCCCACCGCTCCAGGTCGCCGAGTCCCAGGTGGGCCAGTGCGAGGACCGCGGGGACACCGGCACGGTGGGCGAGTTCGGCGGAGCGTTCGAAGTCGGCGCGCGCGGCCTCGGGGTCGGTGCACCGCAGCCGCAGGGCCTGGCGCCCCCACAGTTCGGCCAGTTCCTCGATCGCGCCGAGCTGCCCGACCAGTGCGATGGCTTCGTCCGTGAGCGCCACGGCGTGCTCCCGGTTACCGCCGAGCTCGGTGACGGTGGCCAGCCCGTCGAGGACCTGGGCCATGCCCCAGCGGTCGCCCACCGAGCGGAACAGCTCGAGCGCGGCCCCGAACTGCGGTTCCGCGGCGGCCGGATTCCCGTTGAACACCTGCAGGTAGCTCAGCGAGAATTGGGCCAGAGCCTGGAACCAGGGGTCGTCGGTGGTGGCGAACTGCTGGTTCAGCGGGCTCAGCGGTTCTCCCGGTTCCGGCGGGCCCGCGAACAGGGCCCAGGCCACAAGCAGGTGCGGCAGCCGGACCGGTCCCCGCAGCGTGCGCATGACCTGGCCCGCCCGCCGCCGATGACCGTCCACTTCGGAGGGACCGGTGGCGAGCACGGTGAGCACGTACTCCTCTTCCAGCCCCTCGGGCACGCGTGGGCCGAGCCGTTCCAGCAGGCGCGCGGCCAGCGGGGTGACCTCGCTGATGACGCCGCGCAGGCGCCAGTACGAGGACATCACCCCGAGCAGCCGGAGCGCCAGCCCGGGGTCGGCGTCCACCGCCCAGTGCAGTGCGGCGTGCAGGTTGGCGTGTTCGGCGGTCAGCCGGGCCAGCCAGGCGAGTTGCTCGGCGCGGCGCAGGAAGGGCTCGGCGGTGCGGGCGAGGTCGAGGAAGTACTCGGCGTGCGCCCGGGCCAGGCCGTCCCGCTCCCCGGCCTCGCCGAGCCGCTCGGCGGCGTAGGCCCGGATGGTCTCCAGCAGCCGGTACCGCCCGTTCGCGGGTTCGACCAGCGATTTCTCCGCCAGTCCCGCGAGCAGGTCCTCGGCGTCTACTTCGGACACTCCGCACACCAGGGCCGCCGCTTCGGCCGTGGTGCCGCCCGCGAACACGGCCAGCCGCCGCAGCAGCCGCTGCTCGTCTTCGCCGAGCAGGTCCCAGCTCCACCCGACCACGGCGCGCAGCGTCTGCTGGCGGGGCGCGGCTGTCCGGCTGCCCCGGGACAGCAGGCGGAACCGGTCGTCGAGACGGTCTTCCAGGCGCGGCAACGGGATCGTGCGCAGCCGGGCGGCGGCGAGCTCGATCGCCAGCGGCAGCCCGTCGAGGGCGGCGCAGATCCTGGCCACCGTATCGGTCCCGGCCTCCGTGACCGGCTCCGAAACCGTGGCGGCGCGGTCCAGGAACAGGCGGGTCGCCGAGGACGCGGGCAGCGGCGGCACCGGGTACAGAGCCTCGCCGGTGATGCCGAGCGGCTCGCGGCTGGTGGCGATCACCCGCAGACCGGGGCAGCCGGTGAGCAGCCGGTGCACGAGTGCGGCGGCTTCGGCGATGACGTGCTCGCAGTTGTCGAACACCAGCAGCAGGCGGCGGTCGGCCAACGCGGCGGTGATCCGTTCGGCGGCCCCGGCCTGGCCCGGTGCGCCGAACAACGCGCTCTCGCGCAGCCCGAGCGCGTCCAGCACGGCCTGGGGAAGGGCGCCGCCGTCCCGCAGCGGCGCGAGGTCCACGAAACAGGCTTCGCCGTTCTGCCGCCCGCTCGCTTCGATCGCGAGCCGCGTCTTGCCCGCCCCGCCCGGACCGGTCAGCGTGACCAGGCGCCTGCCCGCGAGCAGCTCGCCGATCCTCGCCAGCTCCTCTTCCCGGCCGACGAAACTGGTCAGCTGGGCGGGAAGCCCCCGCACCCGGACCGGCTCCGACCGCAACACGGCGAGATGGGCCGCGGCCAGTTCCGGGGACGGGTCGCTGCCGAGTTCGTCGGCCAGCCGCCGCCGTACCCGCTCGAACGCCGCCAGGGCCTCGGTTTGCCGTCCCGACGCGCTCAGCGCCCGGACGAGCAGGGCGTGCAGCCGTTCCCGGATCGGGTGGTCTTCCGCGAGCTTCTCGAGTTCCGCGACGACCTCCTTGGCCCGCGCCAGCGACAGCTCGGCCTCGGCCAGGTCCTCGACCGCGGCCACCCTCGACTCGGCCAGCCTCGCCGCCTGCGGTTCGGCGAACGGCGCGGTCACGTCGGCGAGCGCCGGGCCGCGCCACAGCGCGAGCGCCTCCCGCAGCAGCCCGGCGGCCCGCTCCCGTTCCCCGGCCGCCAGCGCCCGCCGCCCTTCGCCGCTCAGGGCCAGGAACCGGTGCAGGTCGACGTCGGCGGGGTCCACGGCGAGCCGGTACCCGGCGGGATGACGCTCGAGACGTCCGCCGCCGAGCACGCGGCGCAGGCGGGAAACCTGGGCCTGCAGCGCGTTCGCCGCCTCGCGCGGCAGGTCTTCCCCGTACAGCGCGTCGAGCAGGCTGTCCGTGCCGACCACGCGGCCGGCGTCGAGCAGCAGCCGGGCCAGCAGGGCACGAGGACGCGGGCCGCCGAGCGGGAGTTCGCTCCCGTCCTCGGCCAGTGCCCGCGTCGCCCCCAGGATGCCGAACCACACGCGGACCACGGTAGCGGCGGGCGGCACACCGGAGGGCGTCCGGCCGCTCCGGCTCCAGGAGGCCCCGGAAGGGCGGGGGTCGCGGGGGGTTGACTACGCTGGGCTGAACGTCTATCAGCGCCCGTGCGCACCCCGAGGAGTACCCCAGTGATCACCAGGATGTCGTCGTTGTTCCTTCGCACCCTGCGTGAGGACCCGGCGGACGCCGAAGTGCCCAGCCACAAGCTGCTGGTGCGCGCAGGCTACGTCCGCCGCGTGGCCCCGGGCGGGTATTCGTGGCTGCCGCTGGGCCTGCGGGTGCTGCGCAACATCGAAACGGTGGTGCGCGAGGAGATGGACGCGATCGGCGCGCAGGAGATCCAGTTCCCCGCCCTGCTGCCCCGCGAGCCGTACGAGAAGACCGGCCGCTGGACCGAGTACGGCGAGGGCCTGTTCCGCCTCAAGGACCGCAAGGGCGCCGACTACCTGCTCGGCCCGACGCACGAGGAGCTGTTCGCGCTCACCGTGAAGGGCGAGTACAGCTCGTACAAGGACTACCCCGTGGCCCTGTACCAGATCCAGACCAAGTACCGCGACGAAGCGCGTCCCCGCGCGGGCATCCTGCGGGGCCGCGAGTTCGTCATGAAGGACTCCTACTCCTTCGACCTGGACGACGAGGGCCTGTCCCGGTCCTACCAGCTGCACCGCGACGCCTACATCAGGATCTTCGACCGGCTCGGCCTCGACTACGTGATCGTGGCCGCGACCTCGGGCGCGATGGGCGGCTCCGCGTCCGAGGAGTTCCTCGCGGTCGCCGAAACGGGTGAGGACACCTACGTCCGCAGCACCGGTTCGGATTACGCGGCCAACGTGGAAGCCGTGGTCACCCCCGCCCCGGCGGCCCAGTCCGTGGAGGACAGGCCCGAGGCCCAGGTGCACCACACGCCGAACACGCCCACCATCGCCACCCTGGTCGACTACCTCAACACCAGGACCGACCTCGGCCGCACGTTCACCGCCGCGGACACGCTGAAGAACGTCATGGTGAAGATCCGCCGTCCCGGCGACTCCGAGTGGGAGATCCTCGGCATCGGCATCCCCGGTGACCGCGAGGTCGACCAGAAGCGGCTCGAAGCCTCGCTGGAGCCGGCGGAGGTGGCGCTGCTCGAGGAGTCCGACTTCGCCGCGAACCCGTTCCTGGTGAAGGGCTACATCGGGCCGAAGGCGTTGCAGGACAACGGGATTCGCTACCTGGTCGACCCGCGTGTCGTCACCGGCACGGCCTGGGTGACCGGGGCGGACAAGGTCGACCACCACGTGGTGGACCTGGTGGCGGGCCGCGACTTCCAGCCGGACGGCACCATCGAGGCCGCGGAGGTCCGCGAAGGCGACGCTTCACCCGACGGCAAGGGCACGCTGGTCGCCGCCCGCGGCATCGAGATCGGGCACATCTTCCAGCTCGGCCGCAAGTACACCGACGCGTTCGAGGTGGACGCGCTGGGTGCCGACTCGAAGCCGATCCGGATCACCATGGGTTCCTACGGGATCGGCGTTTCCCGCCTCGTCGCGGCGATCGCCGAACAGCACTACGACGAGCTCGGCCTGGTGTGGCCGCGGTCCGTGGCGCCGTTCGACGTGCACGTGGTGATCGCGGGCAAGGACGAGTCGATCGCGGCGGGCGCCCAGGAGCTGGCCGCCGAGCTGGACGCGGCCGGGATCCGCGTGCTGCTCGACGACCGCAAGGCCACGCCGGGCGTGAAGTTCGCCGACGCCGAGCTGGTCGGCGTGCCGACCATCCTGGTGGTGGGTCGCGGGCTGGCCAAGGGCCTGGTCGAGATCAAGGACCGCGCCTCGGGGGATCGCGAGGAGGTCCCGGTCGGCGAGGCCGTGGCGCACCTGGTGAAGCTCGTCCGCGGCTGACCCCGGCACCGAGTCGAAGGGCCGTGAAGGGTCCCTTCACGGCCGATACGACTGTGAAGGGAC
>NZ_VJWX01000518.1 GCF_007713715.1 Amycolatopsis rhizosphaerae | reverse complement strand
GGCCGGTGGTACGGGCGACCTCGCCGGCGAGCCGGGCGAGCGGGAGAGCGGTTTCCCGGTGCGCCCGCCGGACGATCGCTTCGCCGCGCGCCGTGATCTCCTCCGCGATGCGGCCCAGGAAACGCGCCCGGGGCGCGGAATCCGTGGCACGGTAAGGGCCGAACGCCGCTTCGGCCAGCGAAGCGGCCCGCGCCACCTCCTCGTCGCCGCCGTAGCGGTAGGCGGGGTCCAGCGGCTCCCCGGTGCGCGGATCCCACGACCGGACCTCCGGCCCCGCGCCGGTCACCCACTGGGCGCCGATGAGCATCCGTCCGGACGGTTCTCCGACGCTGGGCACGAAGTCCCCCTTCGCTTGCCACGGCCTTCCGGTGCCGACGGTAGACGGCCCGTCCGCTACCCGTCCAAGACCTTCCGCGCATCGTCCGATACCCGCAACGAACCGGCGATGGGGCCGATCGAGCGCATCCGGTTCCAGGACCGGTGAGCGGGCGCCCGTGCCGGGTACCATCCGGGTCCCATGCTGTCTCTCGAGCAGGTGCTGGGCTTCGTGGTCGTCGCGGAGGAAGGCAACTTCCGCCGGGCCGCGGAGCGGTTGAGGATGACGCAACCGCCGCTGAGCCGCCAGATCCAGAAGCTCGAACGCGAGATCGGGGTGGTGTTGTTCGACCGGACCCAGCGGCGGGTGGAACTGACCGCGGCGGGCGAGGCCTTCCTCGTCGAGGCGCGGCGGCTGCTGGCGCTGGCGGAGGCGGCGCCGGGCACGGCGCGGCTGGCCGCGTCCGGGCAGACCGGCACCGTCCGGATCGGGTTCACCGCCGCGTCCGGCTTCCGCTTCCTCGGGCGGTTCCTCAACCACCTGGAGCGGGCCCTGCCCGGGGTCGAGTTCGTGCTGAGCGAAATGGTCAGTTCGAACCAGCTCGAGAACCTGCGCAGCGGGCGGCTGGACCTGGCGCTGGCCCGGCCCCCGGTGGACGAGACCGAGTTCGCCTCACGGCTGGTGCACAGCGAACCGCTCGTGCTCGCGCTGCCCGAGGGGCACCGGCTGGCCGCGGCGGACGGCCCGCTGCCGGTGCGGGAACTGGGCGAGGAAACGCTGCTGCTCTACACCCCGGGGCAGGCGGGCTACTTCGCCGACCTGGTGGCCCGCGTTCTCGCCGGGGTGTCCTACTCCCCGGCCCACCAGCTCACGCAGGTGCACACCATGCTGTCGCTGGTCGCGGCGGGCCGGGGGCTCGCGCTGGTCCCCGGGACCGCGACCCATCTGCACCCCGACGGCGTGCGGTTCCGCCCGCTCGACGGCGCGGCCGCCGGCCCGGTCCTGCTGCACGCGGTGTGGCGGCGGGAGCTGCTCAATCCCGCGCTGCGCCGGGTCGTCGGCCTGCTCGGCTCGCTTCCCCCCAGCTGATGTCACCGATTGTCCGAAAAGGAGAAACCGTGTCACACCTGCCCGCCGCGGACCTGGGCCCGGCGCTCGGCCGCGGGCTGCTGTCCTTTCCCGTCACGCATTTCCGTGCCGACCTGTCCTTCGACGAAGCCGCCTACCGGGACCATCTCGCCTGGTTGTCGCGGTACGAGGTGGCGGGCCTGTTCGCCGCCGGCGGTACCGGCGAGGGTTTCTCGCTGACCACCGCCGAAATCCACCGGGTGGTGCGCGCCGCGGTGTCCGAAGTGGACGGACGTGTGCCGGTGCTCGCCCCGGCCTCGGCGGGCACGGCGACCGCGGTCGAACAGGCCAGGGCGGCCGAGGCCGCCGGAGCCGACGGCATCCTGCTCTTCCCGCCCTACCTGACCGAGGCCGGGCAGGACGGGCTGATCGAGCACGTGGCCGCCGTGTGCGGCGCGACCAGCCTCGGCGTGGTCTTCTACCACCGCGCCAACGCCGCCTGCGGCGACGTCACGGTGGCCAGGATGGCCGAGCGGTGCCCGAACCTCGTCGGGTTCAAGGACGGCGTCGGCAACATCGAGACGATGACCCGGATCGTGGCGCGGCTCGGCGACCGGCTCACCTACATCGGCGGCCTGCCCACGGCCGAAACCTTCGCGCCCGCCTACCAGGCGCTCGGCGCGACCACCTACTCGTCGGCGATCTTCAACTTCGTGCCCGAGTTCGCGCTGGAGTTCTACCGCGCCGTGCGCGCGAACGACCGCGGGACGGTGCAGCGGCACCTGCGGGAGTTCTTTCTGCCCTACCTGGACCTGCGCGACCGGCACAAGGGCTACGCGGTGTCGATCATCAAGGCCGGGCTGGCCGCGGTGAACCGGCCCGCCGGGCCGGTCCGGCCGCCGCTGACCGGCCTCACCGACGCCGAACTCGCCGAACTGACCGGCCTCGTCAACAAGATCGCGAGAACGGAGACCCCTCGATGACCACCACCCCGGCCACCCTCGACCGGATCACCCGCGTCAGGATCTCGTCGGTCACCCTGCCGCTGGCCACACCGATCAGCGACGCGAAGGTGCTCACCGGCCGCCAGAAGCCGATGACCGAAGTCGCCATGCTGTTCGCGGAGATCACCACGGCCGCGGGAGCCGAAGGCGTCGGCTTCAGCTACTCGAAGCGCGCCGGCGGTCCCGGCCAGTTCGCCCACGCCCGGGAGATCGCCCCGGTGCTGCTCGGCGAGGATCCCAGTGACATCGCGAAGATCTGGGACAAACTGGTGTGGGCGGGGGCGTCCGTGGGCCGCGGCGGCCTGTCGGTGCAGGCGATCGCGGCCTTCGACATCGCGCTGTGGGACCTCAAGGCCAAGCGGGCCGGGCTGCCCCTGGCCAAGCTGCTCGGCAGCCACCGCGACTCGGTCCGCTGCTACAACACCTCGGGCGGGTTCCTGCACTCCCCGGCCGAAGAGGTGCTGGAGCGCGCCGCGGAGTCCGTGGCGGGCGGCATCGGCGGGATCAAGATCAAGGTGGGGCACCCGGACCACGCCACCGACCTGGCCCGGGTCACCGCGGTCCGGGAGAAGATCGGCGACGGCGTCGCGCTGATGGTCGACGCGAACCAGCAGTGGGACCGCCCGGCCGCCCGCCGCATGTGCCGCGCCTTCGAACCACTCGGCCTGGTGTGGATCGAGGAACCGCTGGACGCCCACGACTTCGAAGGACACGCGATGCTCGCGGCCACCTTCGACACCGCGATCGCCACCGGCGAAATGCTGGCCAGCGCGGCCGAACACGCCGAACTGATCCGCGCCCGCGGCGCCGACATCATCCAGCCCGACGCCCCGCGGGTCGGCGGGATCACCCAGTTCCTCAAGGTGATGGCGCTGGCCGAGCACCACCACCTGCAGCTCGCCCCGCACTTCGCGATGGAGATCCACGTGCACCTCGCGGCCGCCTACCCGCGCGAACCATGGGTGGAGCATTTCGAGTGGCTCGACCCGCTGTTCAACGAGCATCTCGAAATCAGCGGCGGCCGCATGCACCTGTCCGGCAGGCCCGGCCTCGGCGTGACGATCAGCGATCAGGCCCGGGCCTGGACCGTCGCCGAAACCGAGATCCGCGCCTGAGAACGGCGCGCTCAGGCCGGGGAACGGCCGGGCTGGACGGCCGGGATGCGGCGGGTGAAGAAGATCGAGAGCACGGCGGCAAGGGCGAGCACCGCGATCGAAGCCCGCAGCGCCTGGATGCGCGGCTTCTCGTTCTCCGCGACGATCGCGGCGGCCGCCGGTTCCGGCACTCCCGCCGCCGCCAGCCCGTTGCCCAGGGCCGCGTCGGAGAGGAACGTGGCCCCGCTGACGAGCGAGACCTCGGCTTGCGCGCTCACCTGTGGGGGCACCGCCGGGTTCTGCGCGATGCCCTGCAGGAACGAGGTCGTCAGCGCCGCGATGAGCACCGAACCGGCCAGCGCGGTCCCGACGGAGGCGCCGAGGTTGGTGGCGGTGTTCTGCAGCCCGCCGACCTCGCTCGTCCGCTCGTCCGGCACCGCCGAGACGGTGACGCTGCCCAGTTGCGAGGCCAGCGCGCCGATACCGAAACCGGCCAGCAGCATCGGCACGGTGGTGATCTCCGGCCCGGCCCCGAGTTCGAGCGCCGCCAGAAGGATCACGAGCGCGGCGAGCAGGGTGGTCAACCCCAGCCGCACGACACGCCGCGGCGAGACCTCCGGCCACACCTTCGGAATACCCGCCGCGGCCGCCAGCAGCGCGACCGACAGCGGCAGCAACCGCACGCCGGTGTCCAGTGCGGACAGTCCCAAAGCGACGGACAGGAACAGCGGAACGACGAAGAACAGACCGGCCTGCAGCAGGAACTGGAAGAAGAAGACGATCAGCCCGGTCCTGAGCCCGGCATTCCCGAACAGGGCCGGGTCGGTGAGCGGCTCGCGGCCCCGTCTGATCCGGTGGTGCTGCCGGCCCAGGAAGAGCCGCAGTACCAGTAACCCGGCCAGGATCAGCCACAGGCTGATCGACAGGCCGAAGAGGCTGGGCGCCCCCGCCTTCGGCAGCACCCAGCCCCAGGTGCTCGTCCGCAGGATCGCGTACACCACGAGGCCGAGTCCCGCGGCGGAGAGCACCGTGCCCACCAGGTCCAGCGACGGGTTCCGTTCCGGCGCCGACTCGGCCATGCGGCGGGCGAACACAAGGATGCCGAGCACGAGGAGCACCTCCGCGGCGAACACCCAGCGCCACGAGAAGTAGGTGGTGACCAGCCCGCCGACGAGCGGGCCGACGGCGACCGCCATCGCGCCCGCGGCGGCGATCAACCCGTAGGCGCGGGGCCGCTGGTCACGGCCGAAGTTGGCGGCGACCAGCGCGACGATCGCGGGCATGATCAGTACCGCGCCCAGCCCCTCCAGCACCGACCAGCCGACGATGAGCACCGGGAGGCCGGGCGCCAGTGAGGTGGTCAGCGAGCCGCACCCGTAGACCACGCAGCCGAGCGCGAAGGCCCGCCGCCGCCCGATCAGGGCCCCCAGCCTGCCGCCGGTGACCATGAACATCGCCATCACCAGGGTGTAGAGCGTGATGGCGGTCTGGATCCCGGTGACGGTGGTGCCCAGATCCTCGGCGACCTTCGCGATCGACACGTTGAGCACCGACGTGTCCAGGGT
>NZ_VJWX01000517.1 GCF_007713715.1 Amycolatopsis rhizosphaerae | reverse complement strand
GGGCGATTGGGGTGGGCTGGCCAGCCAGCCAGCGGGTGACGGCGATGCTGGTCTCGGCCCGACGACGTCGGGCCGGTGTGTCGGGAGCCAGCCGCACGATGATCTGTTCGCGGGGGAGCAGGTACACCGCGTTGGACCGGCTGTGCAGGAGCCGAGCGTCGGCGGGGTCGGCGCCGAAGAGTTGACAGGCGGCATGGAGCGCGTCCAGGCCGGGCAGAGCGCTGTCCTGCACGTCAGACTGCGTTCGCCGGGGCAGAGCGGATGTGGGTGCGGAGTTCGGTGACCTCGGGCTGCTTCGCGAACGGTTCGGCCACGGTGTCCAGGACGCGGAGTCGCGCGTATCCGCGAGTGGAGGACAGCCCGGTGATGGCGGTAACCGCGGTGTAGCCGGTGGCAATAGCGGAGTCGATGTCGCCTGCCTGGAATTGTGCCGAGGCCAGCGTGGGCAGGATCATGGCACGGCTGCGCTCGTAGCTGGCGTCGAAGCCCTCGACCGCGCACCCGAGGCGATCGACGGCTTCCGGCGCGAACTCGGGATGGTTCAGGGACAGCAGGTACAGCGCGTGACCTTGCTGGGCGGTGATCTCGGCGTCGGTGACGAACCAAGCCCATGGCGGTGTTGTTGCCGCCTCCGCGGTCGCATAGATCTGTTCTGCTTGGCCGATCGCCCGGCGGGTCGGCTCGGGTTCACCAAGGGTGGCGCGGCACCAGCCGAGCACCGAGGAAACATAGCCGTGGGTGATCGTGCTGGCAGGGTGTTTGCGGTTCGCGGCGGTCGCTGAGGCGAGTTGCGTCAGGCGCAGGGCATCGGCGGGGTGGTCGAGGTGCAGGGCTTGGTGGGCGAGGTCCAGCAGCACGTCAACGGTGAGATCGGTGGAGCGTGGGTGGTCCTCGGCGCGGCGGCCGGTGTCCAGGGCGAAGGTCCACAACCGGCGCGCGGCGTCGTGGTCGTCGACGTCGTAGGCCATCCAACCGGCCATGCTAGCGAGTTCGGCGGTGGCTATCAGCAGGCGAAGCCGGACTTCCGCCGTGCAGATGGCGTCGTCGAGTTGCCGTACCTGATGCAGTTGGGCGATCGCGGCGGCGCGGCACAGCCCGCCGCCGTTGGCGAAGTCCGAGCGGCGGAAGCCGTCGGTGATCGCCTCGATGGCGTCCACATCGGCAGCGCCGATTCGAGGCCGTGAGACGGGTTCTGCCTGGTCGGGCAGTAAGGAGCCCAAACGTGAGAGTTCGGGATGCAGGTTCGACCCCAGCGTGGCAGCGGTGACCAGGGCGAGAAAGTCCCTGCGGTCCAACCAGCTCACCTCCTCTGTCTCCACGCTACTGCCGGCCTCGGAAGGTGTGTCCCCGGGAAAGCCCAGCAGCGATGCGGGTACGCCGAGGACAGTTGCGAGGCGGGCGGCCAGCTTGACGTGCGTCAGGCGGCGGCTCACCACGTTCCACCGCCGAGATCCGGGACTGCGACAGGCCCAGGAGGTCGGCAAGCTGAAGCTGCGACAACCCTGTCTGCTCGCGGACGGCCGTGAACACCGCACCGAAGTCGTAACGCGCGAGAGCCGCACGAACTTCCGGGTCCTCATAGAACCGGTCGGGGATGGGGCGGCGGAACCCTGCGGCCCGAGCGCACGCGCCGCACACCGACGTGCTCGTAACACCATCGAGTGCCGTGCGGCAGAACCGGCAGCGTCGTCCCCGACCGTACATTGCTCGCCTTCCGTCGCAGGACAGAGCACCACTGGTCCATACCGTAGCCCGCCCGTTCCTGGAGGGTGCCGTGTTTGCGGTAGCCGTCAAGCCCCAGTGGGTCTAGCGCCGCTGGGGATCGGGCAGCGCGATCTGAATCGGCATGGTGGGCACATGGCGATACGGCTGGGCAAGGCAACGTTCCTGGAGCCAGGGATCGCACAAGACTCCCGGTGGCCCGAATCGGCACCCCGACCCGAGTCGGGTCACCTTCTTCCAGCTGCGCTGGAAGAAGGTGCACGGCCGCCGTTGAGGTTTCCCACCGGGGGCGGCCACCGATGCCACCAGTACCGGCTGGTGTGCGGCTTCTACGAGTGCGTGCACGGCCACGTACTGCGGATCAAGGACGTCTCTCGCGGCTCGGGCTCGTAAGCGGGTGGCGGTGGCCGATGCGACGGGAACGAGTAGTAGGACCGGCGGGATGGCGCTGGGGCACCAACTCTCCTGGAGGGGCCTACTACGCCGGCCGGATTCATGTCGTTCACCCGGACCGGCTGTCGACCGGCCTCTGCGGACTTCCTGTCGGCGAGATTTGGAGGCTCCGCCCGGCTGCTCCGGCGCAGTTGTGTCCGGACTGTTGTGTCCGAGCGATGTCCGTCTCGTATCCACCGTGCCCGATACCTCAGCCAGCACGCGCGGCGCCGAAGATCGATTGGTTCGCTCCCGCTGCCGGCGGCGACCCCTGAAGTGCCGACGCGCCGACAGCGCTGCTTCCGGTCGTGGGCGTTCTCGACGAACCGCTCACCAGCTCGCAGCGCGCCAGCCCGGAGCTTCTCCACCGCGTTCTGCTCGGCCTGCGCCGACTGTGATCAGTGTTCCCACAAGGAAAACCACCAAGGAACAAGAGAGGAATCACCATGTCCGTAACCACTTTCACGAAGGTCCAGGACGAGGGCACCGACGACCCGTTCGTGCTTGACCTGCGGATCATCACCGACGTTCCGCCCGACCACCCGCTCGCGGCCTGCAAGGGCAACACCGACGACGGCTGCGACCCCACCTGCGCGTCCGCCTGCGTCAGCGGCGGCATCTGAGGACATAGATCCGGCCCAGCGCGGGGGCCGAAGAACGGCCCCCGCGCCCCTCGACGACCTGGAGGAAGGATGCGGGCTCCGAGGAAGCAGCAGCTCTACCGGCACGCGAACGTCGCCTTGCTTCGAGCTGCGGTCGCGCCGCTTACCCACGCCGCCGTCCCATGGCCCGATTTGGAGGATGCCGGGGCCTGCCGTGCCTGGCTGGAGCAGATATGGGCTCGAGCCGACTTCGCCGAAGCTGTGCGACAGGCAAGCCCTTCGCTTGCCGATCGGGTTCACGCCATCCGTTCGGGACACTCGGTCGAGGCCAAGCAGGTACGCAGTGCGGCCTTGTCCACCGCTCGTTATCTGCTCCGCAGTAGCGGCCGACCTACCCCCTTCGGCCTGTTCGCGGGCGTGACACCGGTGACGTTAGGGCCGAGGGCGCGGGTTCGCTGGGGCGAAAACCATCGGGCGGTAGCGAGGGCGGACGCGGTATGGCTCGGCGATGTCGTCGCCCGGCTCGAAAGCTGCTCTGAACTGCTGGAACGGCTCGACGTCGTCATCAACGACCTCGCGGTGCGCCGCGGTGACCGGCTCGAAGTGCCGCACGGGCAGAACAGAGTGACGGTCCGGTACAGCAGCGCGGTTGCCGCAGTGTGCGCGGCCGCCACAACTCCAGTACGGTTCGGCGTCCTGGTCGGCAAGCTCGTCGAGGACTTCGCCGCCGACCACACCGCCGTTCGCTCCCTGCTGACCGATCTGGTCCGGCAGGGCTACCTCGTCACCAGCCTGCGTGCTCCTTTCACCGTGACCGATCCTGTGGACTACGTCGTAAAGCAGCTTCACCAGGCGGTAGCCGAGGAACTGGAGGCCCCGGCGCCCCTGGTGCGCGAGCTTGCCGTCATTCGGGCGGATCTCGAGCACCATAACGGTGAAAAGGCAGATCAGAGTGCCCAACGTGCGAGGGTCACGGGCCGGATGAGGAAGCTCTCCTCGGCCGGGCGGACGCCGCTGGCGGTCGATCTGCTGCTGGACTGCGACGTCCAGCTTCCGGCCGCCGTCGCCACGGAGATGGAGCTCACCGCCGGCGCGCTGCTGCGCCTCACGCGACAGCCAGCTGGCCAGCCAGCGTGGCGTGACTACCACGCCGCGTTCATTGAGCGGTACGGCACCGGAACGCTGGTTCCGATCACCTCGGTGGTCGACCCCAGCACGGGGCTGGGCTACCCGGCCGGATACCCCGGGAGCATTTTCACCCCACCGTCGCTTGGTCTTTCGAAGCGGGATGAACGCCTCCTGGCGCTGGCCTGGAAAGCGATGGCGGACGGCTCACGAAGGGTTGTCCTCACCGATGAAGACCTCCACGCCCTGACGGACGAGGAGCTCGACGAGCGGCACATTCCGCCGCATGTTGAGCTGTCCGGCCGGATTCACGCTGTCAGCCGGGAAGCTCTGGATCGTGGCGACTTCATCCTCACCGTTGCGCCCGCCCGTTCTGCTGGAACGCTCACCAGTCGCTTCACTCCCTTGGCCGATGGCTCAGGATTGGCCGAGGTCTACCAGGAGGCACAGGCGGGGGTCGAGGGTGCTCTTCGCGTGCAAATGAGTTTCGGCCCCATGTACCAGCACGCGGAAAACGTCTGCCGGGTTCCGGCCTACCTCGGCCACCTGCTGCCTCTGGGAGAGCATTCGCCTTCCGGCAGCGATATCACGGTGGACGACCTGGCGGTCACCGCGACCAGTGAACGGCTCCACCTCGTCAGCCTCTCGCGGTGCCAAATCGTCGAGCCACAGGTCTTCCACGCGCTCGCGCTGGACAAGCAAGCCCCGCCGCTGGCCAGGTTTCTCGCGCATCTCCCACGGGCGTTCGGGCCGGGGTGGTACCAGTTCGACTGGGGACCACACGTCGGGTTGCCGTTCCTCCCGCAGGTCAGGTACCGCCGCGCTGTCCTTTCCCCGGCGCAGTGGCGTCTCACGGGGGAGGACCTGGGTCACGGCGACTGGCGGAAGTCGCTCGATGAGTGGCGGCAGCGCTGGAATTGCCCCCGCGTCGTCGAGCTGCGAGATGCCGATCGGACGCTCCGCCTCAGCCTCGATGAGCCTGCCCACGCGGTGCTACTGCGCAGGCAGGTGTCGCGGCACGGGCAGGCGATCCTGCAAGAGGCCCCGGCCGACAGGGACTTCGGCTGGCTGGACGGTCACGCCCACGAACTTGCGTTCCCCCTCGTCGCAGTTCGCGGCGCAGCCCCGAGCCCCTTGCTTGCCTCCGCCCCGCTGCTGGCCGACGGCCACGGCCA
>NZ_VJWX01000516.1 GCF_007713715.1 Amycolatopsis rhizosphaerae | reverse complement strand
GGTTGAGGTGTTGGATCTTGGGCACGCCGCGTTCGTCGCCGAGCACTGCCAGCCCGGCCGGGTCGAGTCCGAAGTGCACGCCGCCGGCCGCGGGAAGGCCGAGCCAGCGGGCGATCAGCACCCGGCCGAAATGCCCGTGCCCGACGAGGATCACGTCGGTGTCCACCAGCGCTTCGCGGGCCCGCTGCAGCACCTTGTCGGCGCGCGCGGTGACCTGCTCGGCGCTTTCGCCGCCCGGGATCGGCTGGGACCACACGGTCCAGTCGGGGGCGTTCTCGCGGATCTGGGGAGTGGTGAGCCCCTCGTAGTCGCCGTAGTCCCACTCGGCCAGGTCTTCGGTGGTTTCGTCGACGACCAGTCCGGCCAGTTCCGCGGTGCGGACGGCACGGTGGCGGGGGCTGGACAGCACCAGTGCGGGCCCCTTGCGCAGCCCGCCCAGGGTCAGGCCTGCCGCTCTCGCCTGGTTCTCCCCGGCGGCGGTGAGCGGGATGTCGGTGCGGCCGGTGTGTCGCCCGTTCGAGGACCACTCGGTCTGGCCGTGACGCAGCAGGAAGAGTTCGTGGTCCACCCGGCGAATATAGCCCGCCCCCAGGCGGCGGCCGCGGGACGAAGCCGGACTGTGGGGATACCCACCGTCACCCTATCGGGCTACTTAACGGCGTTTACAAGAGTATAATAACGCGAATATCGTTCGCGTCATGTCTCGACACCTGTCTCGTAGGCGCTTCCTTGGCGCGGCCGCCTTCAGCTCGGCCGCGGCTGTCGGTCTCACCACCGTCTCCCTGCCCGGTACCGCCGCCGCGGCCCAGCAGGAAAGCGAGTTCTCGCCCGCGGTGGTGATCGGTACCGGTTACGGCGCCGCGGTCACCGCGCTGCGCCTCGGCGCGGCCGGCATTCCGACGGTCATGCTGGAAATGGGTCAGCTGTGGAACACACCGGCGGCCGACGGCAAGATCTTCCCGAGCATGCTCAGCCCGGACAAGCGCGCCATGTGGTTCAAGAAGCGCACCGAGGCCCCGCTGGCGTCGTTCCTGTGGCTGGACCTGGCGAACCGGAACATCGACCCGTACGCCGGTGTGCTCGACCGCGTGCACTTCGGCGACATGTCGGTCTACGTCGGGCGCGGGGTCGGGGGCGGCTCGCTGGTCAACGGTGCGATGGCGGTGGTGCCGAAGCGGTCCTACTTCGAACAGATCCTGCCCGCGGTCGACGCCGACGAGATGTACGGCACCTACTTCCCGCGCGCCAACGCGGGACTGGGCGTCAACCACATCGACCCCGGCTGGTTCGAAAGCTGCGACAGCTACCAGTTCGCGCGCGTCTCCCGGAAGCACGCGCACAACGCCGGCCTGGCCACGACCTTCGTGCCGAGTGTCTACGACTTCGACTACATGCGCCGGGAAGAGGCCAAGGAGGTGCCACGCTCGGCGCTGGCGTCGGAGGTCATCTACGGCAACAACCACGGGAAACGCTCCCTGGACAAGAGCTACCTCGCGGCGGCGCTGGGCACCGGCAACGTGACCATCCGCACCCTGCACGAGGTCCGCGACATCATCCGCCAGCAGGACGGCACCTGGGTGCTCACCGTCCGGCAGAGCGACCCCGACGGCAACGTGCTCGCGGTCAAGCAGCTCGGCGCGAAGTACCTGTTCCTCGGCGCGGGCAGCCTCGGCTCCACCGAACTGCTGGTGCGGGCGCGCGACACCGGCAAGCTGCCGGAGCTGTCCGACGAGGTCGGCCAGGGCTGGGGCACCAACGGCAACGTGATGCTCGGCCGCGCCAACTACCTGTGGGACACCACGGGGGCGCTGGAGTCGGGCATGCCCGCACTGGGCATCGACGCCTGGAACGACCCGCGATACCCGGTGTTCGCGGAGATCGCGCCGGTGCCCGCGGGGGTCGAGACCTGGGCGAGCCTCTACCTGGCGATCACCCGCAACCCCGAACGGGGGTACTTCACCTATGACGCGGCCAGTGACTCGGCGCGGCTGCAGTGGGAGATCTCGCAGGGACAGCCGTCGATCGACGCGGCGAAGAACCTGTTCGACAAGATCAACGCGGCGAACGGGACGATCTACCGCTACGACCTGTTCGGCGACACCAGGGCCTTCGAGAACCGGTTCACCTATCACCCGCTGGGCGGCCTCGTGCTGGGCAGGGCCACCGACCTCTACGGCCGGGTCAAGGGCTACCGGAACCTCTACGTGACCGACGGCTCCCTCATCCCGGGCAGCACCGGGGTGAACCCGTTCGTCACGATCACCGCGCTCGCGGAACGCAACATCGAGCGGATCCTCGCCGAAGACCTGCGCTGACGGGCTGCGCGGTGCCGTGAGGGGTCCCTTCACAGTCGATACGACCGTGAGGGGACCCCTCACGGCTTTTCAGGCCGGTACGGAGCCGGAGGCGCGCAGCGCCTCGTAGTGGGCCACGCAGTCCTCGTAGCGGGGGAGGAGCCCGGCCGCTTCGGCCTCGGCCAGCGTGGGCGCCCCGATGTCCTTTTCGGACAGGGTGAAGGGCAGGTCCGCGGGCCAGGGCAGGCCGAGGGCGGGATCGAGCGGGGTGATGCCGTGTTCCCCGGACGGGTTGTACCCGGTCGAACACAGGTAGGCCATCGCGGTGTCGTCCTCCAGCGCGACGAAGCCGTGCCCGAGGCCCTCGGCGAGGTAGACGGCGCGGAAGTCGACGGCGTCGAGGTGTACCGCGTCCCAGCGGCCGAAGGTCGGCGAACCCAGGCGGAGGTCGACGACCACGTCCAGCAGCGCCCCTCGCGCGCAGTACACGTATTTCGCCTGGCCGGGTGGAGTGTCGGCGAAGTGGATGCCCCGGATCGTGCCGCGCCGCGACACGCTGTGGTTGGTCTGCCCCAGGCGCAGGGGGTGACCTACCGTCCGGGTGAGCACGGCCTCCTGGAACGGAGCTACGAACAGGCCGCGGTGATCGGGGAACTTCCGTGGGGTGAATTCGTAGGCGTCCCGGACCGCCAGCTCGCGCACCTGCATGCCGGTAAGGGTAACCGCGGCGGGCCGCGTCACTTCCCAAGCCGGACGGACGTCTTGGGAAGACGGCCTTGACCAGCAGTTTCTGTGATGTCAACCGCACCTGGGCGTCAGACCCCCGACCCGGCCTGCCACACTGGGGGGACCGCCGCGTCCGCGCCGTCGCCTCACCAAGGGCTGGGACGGCCGATCAGGACGCCTGGCCGGTAGGCGGCGCCACCGCGCCGGGCTGCCGAGCAGCAGGAGCCAGTGTTTGTGTTACTGGGGATTCGGGGACGCCGCGGTGTCCCCGCTCGCAGTCCCGGGAGAGGGATCCGACAATGACCTACGCTCAGACCTCCGATTCGACGACAGGGAACGGGATGCAGGACAACGACGCGTCGCCGGTGACCGACGACGAGATCTTCCATGGCCACGAGGGCGGCAAGCTGTCCGTCGCGGCCGTCCGGCCGATCTCACAGCCGCGCGATCTGTCGGTGGCCTACACGCCCGGCGTGGCCAAGGTCAGCCGGGCGATCGCGGAGGACGCCGCGCTGGCGAAGCGCTACACCTGGGCGGACCGGCTGGTGGTCGTGGTGAGCGACGGGACCGCCGTGCTGGGGCTCGGTGACATCGGCGCGAGCGCCTCGCTGCCGGTCATGGAGGGCAAGTCCGTCCTGTTCAAGACCTTCGGCGGGCTCGACTCGATCCCGCTGGTGCTCGACACCACCGACGTGGACGAGATCGTGGAGACGCTGGTCCGGCTCCGTCCGTCCTACGGTGCGGTGAACCTCGAGGACATTTCCGCGCCGCGCTGCTTCGAGCTGGAGGACAAGCTCAAGGCGGCGCTGGACTGCCCGGTCATGCACGACGACCAGCACGGCACGGCGATCGTCACGCTGGCCGCGCTGCGCGGGGCGAACATTGTCCTCGGTCGCGACATCTCCAAGCAGCGCGTGGTGGTTTCCGGTGCCGGTGCCGCCGGTGTGGCCTGCGCCCGGATCCTGCAGGAGGCGGGCGTGGCCGACGTCACCATGCTGGACTCGCGGGGCATCATCCACTCCGGCCGGGAGAACCTGAACCCGGTCAAGGAGAAGCTGGCCGAGACGACGAACTCGGCGGGCCTGCGGGGCGGGCTGGCCGAGGCGCTGGAGGGCGCCGACGTGTTCCTCGGGCTGTCCGGCTCGACCTTCGACGAGTCGCTGCTGGCCGCCATGGCCGAGGACCCGATCGTGTTCGCGCTGTCCAACCCCGATCCGGAGGTGCGGCCGGAGATGGCCGCCAAGTACGCCGCGATCGTGGCCACCGGGCGCAGCGACTACCCGAACCAGATCAACAACGTGCTGGCCTTCCCCGGCGTCTTCCGCGGTGCGCTGGACGCCGGGGCCCGCGCGATCACCGAGAACATGAAGCTCGCGGCGGCGGACGCGATCGTCGCCGTCGCACAGGACGACCTGGGCCCCGACCGCATCGTGCCGAGCCCGCTCGACCCGCGGGTGGCCCCGGAGGTGGCCGCCGCGGTGGCGAAGGCCGCCATCGCCGACGGTGTGACGGCCTGATCCCGCGAGCCCCCCAGTGTCGCTGGGGGGCCACAAGGGGGCTCCGGTGAGCCCACCGGAGTGCCTGCCGGCGCTAAGGTGATCACGGGAGAACGGGCGCGGGAGGCGGCGTGGGGATCGAGTTCCGGGGCGTGACCAAGCGGTACCCGGACGGGACGGTCGCGGTCGACGACCTGAACCTGACCGTCGAGGACGGCAGCATCACGGTGCTGGTGGGCCCGTCCGGCTGCGGGAAGACGACCTCGCTGCGCATGATCAACCGGATGGTCGAGCCGACCTCCGGGCAGGTGCTGCTGGACGGCAGGGACGTCCGGGAATCCGATCCGCCGGCGCTGCGGCGCGGCATCGGGTACGTGATCCAGCAGGCCGGGCTGTTCCCGCACCGCACGGTCCTCGACAACGTGGCGACCGTGCCGCTGCTGTCCGGCTGGGGCCGGCGCAGGGCACGGGCCCGGGCCGCCGAACTGCTGGAGCTCGTCGGCCTGCCCGCCGAACTGGGCAAGCGCTATCCGGCGCAGTTGTCGGG
>NZ_VJWX01000515.1 GCF_007713715.1 Amycolatopsis rhizosphaerae | reverse complement strand
GCCGATACGGCCGTGAGGGGACCCCTCACGGCGCCCATTCCCGCCTGAGCGGGGGCCCTCACGGTCGTGGGGACCGGTGCTCCTCTAAAGTAAGGCAATCGATTGATTTAAATTCGCGGGACGGGAGAGCCATCCATGACCCATGCCCTGACCAGACCCACCGAAGCGCAGGCGCCGCCGCCCGGGGTCCGGCCGGACACCGTCGTGGCCGTACTGGCCTTCTCCGGGATCGTGGTCTCGCTCATGCAGACTCTGATCATCCCGCTGGTGCCCGTACTTCCCCAGCTGCTCGGGGCCTCGGCGTCCGACACGAGCTGGGCCATCACCGCCACGCTGCTCGCGGCCGCCATCGCCACGCCGACCATGGGGCGGCTGGGCGACATGTACGGCAAGCGCCGGCTGCTGCTGGTGAGTGTCGCGATGCTCGTCGTGGGCTCCGTCGTGTGCGCCCTTTCCTCCGCGCTGGCGCCGATGGTCGTCGGCCGCGCCCTGCAGGGCCTGTCGTCCGGCGTCATCCCGCTGGGCATCAGCATCATGCGGGACGAACTGCCCGTCGAGCGGCTCGCCGGGGCGACCGCGCTGATGAGTGCCTCGCTCGGCGTGGGCGGCGCGCTCGGCCTCCCCGCGGCCGCCTTCCTTGCCGAGAAGGCCGACTGGCACGTGCTGTTCTGGACGGCCGCGGGCCTCGGCGCGGTCGCGGCCGTGCTCGTGTTCTCACTCGTGCCCGAGTCGAAGGTCCGGGCGGGCGGGCGGTTCGACCTGCCGGGCGCGCTGGGCATGTCGGTCGCGCTGCTGTGCCTGCTGCTGGCGATTTCGAAGGGCAGTGACTGGGGCTGGGGCAGCGGTCTGACCCTGGGGTTGCTCGGCGCGGCGGTGGTCATCCTGCTCGCCTGGGGCCGGTGGGAGCTGCGCACCCCGCAGCCGCTGGTGGACCTGCGCACCACCGCGCGGCGCCAGGTGCTGCTGACCAACATCGCCTCCGTCGTCTTCGGGTTCGCGATGTTCGCCATGTCCCTGGCGTTCCCGCAGCTGATCGAGCTGCCGAAGAGCACCGGATACGGACTGGGCCAGACCATGCTCGTGGCGGGTCTCGCGATGGCGCCGGGGGGCTTGCTGATGATGGCCACGGCACCGCTGTCGGCGCGGATCTCGCGGACCATGGGCCCCAAGGTCACCCTCATGGCCGGCGCCGTGGTGGTCGCCGCGGGCTACGGCCTGAGCGTCCTGCTGATGTCGGCGGTGTGGCAGCTCATGATCGGCGCCGCCGTCGTCAGCGCCGGGATCGGTCTTGCCTACGGTGCCATGCCCGCACTGGTGATGGGCGCCGTGCCGGTGTCCGAGACGGCCGCCGCCAACAGCCTCAACACGCTGATGCGGTCGATCGGCACCTCGGTGTCCAGCGCGGTCGCCGGGGTCATCCTGGCCCACGTGACCATGAAGCTCGGCCCGCTCACCCTGCCCGCGCAGAACGGGTTCCGCATCATCCTGGCCGTCAGCGCGTGCGCCGCGCTCGGCGCGCTGGTGATCGCGGCGTTCCTCCCGGGGCGGCGGCCGTCCGTCACGGCGCGGCCTGCCGCCGAAAGCGCCGTCCCTGGATCGCCCGCGGCGGGCGAGATCAGCGGGTCGCTGCGCACCACGGCCGGTGCGGTCGTGGCCGATGGCACGGTCACGGTAACCGGTCCCGACGGCCGTCAGGTCAGCCGGGCCCGCTCCGGCGCCGATGGGGATTACGCGGTGCGCGGGCTGCGGCCGGGTACCTACACGATCATCGTCACGGCGGCGGGGTTCGAGCCGGAGGCGGTGTCGGTCTCGCTCGACGGGGCGGGGGCGGTCCGCGACTTCGCACTGGCTGGGGGCGGCGTGGTGACCGGCGTCGTCCGCCGTACCGGCGGTGCCGCCCCGGTCGCCGGTGCGACCGTGGCCGCCACCGACGTCGCCGGCCGGGTGGTCGGCAGCACCGACTGCGCGGAGGACGGCACCTTCTCCCTCACCGGGCTGCCCACCGGCGAGATCACCGTCGTCGCGCAGTTGCCGAGCCATGTGCCGCACGCGGAAACCGTGGTGATCACGGGGCGGGAGCCCGCCGTGGCCGACCTGTTCCTGCGGGCGATCGGACGGCTGCACGGCACGGTTACCGACCCCGGCGGCCGGGGTCTGGCCAGGGCCACCGTCTCCGTCGCCGCCGGGGACGGCGACCTGGTCGCCAGCATCGTGACGGACGAGGACGGCCGGTACGAACTGCGTGACCTCGCTCCCGGCGAGTACACCGTGGTGACCAGCCTCTACACGCCGACCGTGCGGCACGTCAGCCTCACCGTGGGCGAGCCCGTGATCGTGGATGTCGACCTGGTCGCCACGCAACCGCGCTAGGAACCACTCTTGCCGGGACCCCCTCACGGCCTTTCGGCGGAGCGCAAGCGGCCGCAGTGGTGGAGTGCGGGAGTTGCGGCGCGGCCCGCGCCAGTAGGTTGGAGGGGAAGACTTGCCGCAAGGGAGGAAGAAACGTGCGTCTGAAGGTGGGTTACAAGGCGTCGGCCGAGCAGTTCGGGCCCCGTGACCTGGTCGAGTACGCCGTGCGCGCCGAGGAACTGGGACTGGATTCGGTCATGGTGTCCGACCACTTCCTGCCGTGGCGGCACGAGGGCGGGCACGCGCCGTTCGCGCTGGCCTGGATGTCGGCGGTGGCCGAGCGGACCAGCAGGGTGCAGATCGGCACCAGCGTGCTGACCCCGACGTTCCGGTACAACCCGGCGGTGATCGCGCAGGCGTTCGCCACCATGTCGCTGCTGTCGAACGGCCGGGTGCTGCTGGGTGTGGGCACGGGTGAGGCGCTCAACGAAATCGCCGTCTCGGGCCGGGAGTGGCCCGAGTTCAAGGAACGCTTCGCGCGCCTGCGCGAGGCGATCAAGCTCATGCGCGAGCTGTGGACCAGCGACAACGTCTCGTTCGACGGCGAGTACTACCAACTGGTCGACGCCAAGATCTACGACCGGCCGGACCAGCCGGTGCCGGTGTACGTCGCCGCGGGCGGCCCGGTGGTGGCCAAGTACGCGGGCCGGTCCGGGGACGGGTTCATCTGCACCTCGGGCAAGGGCATGGAACTCTACACCGACAAGCTGATGCCCGCGGTCGCCGAGGGCGCCGCGGCGGCCGGGCGGGACGTCACGGGCATCGACCGGATGATCGAGATCAAGATGTCCTACGACCGGGATCCGGAGCAGGCACTGGCCAACACCCGGTTCTGGGCGCCGCTTTCGCTGACCCAGGAGCAGAAGCACACCGTGTCCTCCGCGGAGGAGATGGAACGGCTGGCCGACGAGCTGCCGATCGAGCAGGTCGCCAAGCGGTGGATCGTGGCCTCCGACCCGGACGAGGCCCTCGCCCAGATCAAGCCGTACGTGGACGCCGGTCTCAACCACCTGGTCTTCCACGGCCCCGGCCACGACCAGGAGCGTTTCCTGACCCAGTTCACCGAGGACGTGCTCCCGAGGCTGCACGCCCTGGGCTGACGAGGTGGCCGTTCGCGGAGAGGACCCGCCGCGAACGGCCCGCCGGCTCACCAGGGGAGGGGGCCCGAGGCGTCGAAGTAACCCCCGGTGGGGCCGTCCGGGCCCACCTGCGCCATCCGGACGATGATCTCGGCGCCTTCCTCGACGGTCTGCGTGCCCGTGCGGCCGTTGAGGTCCGTCGCGGTGTAACCGGGCTCGACCGCGTTGATCCGGAGGCCCGGGAACGCCTTCGCGTACTGCACGGTGAGCATGTTGACCGCGGTCTTCGAGGCCGGATAGGCGAGGCCGGGGTAGGCGTGGGCCGGAGTGTCCGGAGTGGACACCCTGGTGAGCGAAGCGAGCCCGCTGCTCACGTTGACCACGACGGGGGCGGGGGAGGCCAGCAGCAGCGGCAGGAACGCGTGGAGGACGCGGACCACGCCGAAGACGTTGGTGTCGAAGGTCGTGCGCATCAGTTCCGCGGTCAGTTCCGCCGCGCCCGGCACCCCGTTGTCCGGGTTCCGCGGTTCGATGCCCGCGTTGTTCACCAGCACGTCCAGCCCGCCGTCGGCTTCGACGGTCTTCGCCGCCGCGGCGACGGACGCGTCGTCGGTGACGTCGAGGAGGACCAGCCGCGCACCCAGCCGTTCGGCGGCCCGGCGGCCGCGCTCGGCGTCGCGGCAGCCGAGGTAGACGGTGTGTCCCGCTTCGACGAGGCGGCGGGCGGTCTCGAAGCCGAGTCCCTTGTTGGCTCCGGTGATCAGTGTTGTCGTCATGGCCCCGACTCTCCGCCCCGGCGCCATGGCCGGCCAGTCGTCCCGTCTTCCTGGGACCACGGGTACCAGGAAGTTCCGTGCGGTCCCGGGCAGACTGGACGGCGTGGCGGCGACGGAATTCGGGCGGGCGGTGCGGCGGTGGCGTGACCGGGTGCGGCCGGAGGCCGTGGGGCTGCCCGCGGGCGGGCAGCGGCGCGCGGCGGGCCTGCGCCGCGAGGAACTGGCCATGCTGGCCGGGATCTCGGCCGACTACGTCACCCGCCTCGAACAGGGCCGCGCCGTCAACCCGTCGGGGCAGGTGGTGGAGGCGCTGGCGCGGGCGCTGCGCCTGTCGGCGACCGAGCGCGGGCACCTGTTCCGGCTCGCCGGGCAGGTGCCGCCGGGCCCGGAGACGGTACCGGCGTACCTCACCCCGAGCGTCCAGCGGCTGGTGGACCGGCTGGCCGACACCCCCGTCGGCGTCTACGACGCGGCATGGACGCTGCTGCTGGCCAACCCGCTGTACGCGGCGTTGATGGGGGATCCGTCCGGATGGACCGGCAACGAACGCAACAGTGTGTGGCGCAACCTGGTCGGCCCCGGCAGCCGCGTCCGCTTCACGGTGGACGAACGGCGCGCGTTCGAGGCGGCGCTCGTCGCCGATCTGCGCGCGACCGCGAGCCGGTATCCCGCCGACCGGAACCTGCGGCGCCTGATCACCGATCTCCGGGAGCGCAGCGCCCGGTTCGCCGAGCTGTGGGATTCCGGCGTGGTCGGCGCGCACGTGGCGGCGCGCAAGACCATCGACCACCCGCGGGTGGGTGCGCTGACCC
>NZ_VJWX01000514.1 GCF_007713715.1 Amycolatopsis rhizosphaerae | reverse complement strand
GGTTGCGGGTGCGCGCCGGGTCGACCGGGATGCCCGGGCCCATGGTGGTCGAGAAGGTGACCTTCTTCAGGTAACGGCCCTTCGCGGCGGAGGGCTTCGCACGCAGGATCTCGTCCAGCGCGGCGGCATAGTTCTCCACGAGCTTCTCCGGCTCGAAGGAGGCCTTGCCGATCACCAGGTGCAGGTTGGCCTGCTTGTCGACCCGGAAGCTGATCTTGCCGCCCTTGATGTCGGCGACGGCCTTGGCGACGGCGGGGGTCACCGTGCCGGTCTTCGGGTTCGGCATCAGGCCACGCGGGCCGAGGATGCGGGCGATGCGCCCGACCTTCGCCATCTGGTCCGGCGTCGCGATCGCGGCGTCGAAATCGAGCCAGCCACCCTGGATGCGCTCGATCAGCTCGTCGGTGCCGACCGCGTCCGCACCGGCGGCCTCGGCCTCGGCGGCCTTGTCGCCGACGGCGAAAACGATGACGCGGGCGGTCTTACCGGTACCGTGCGGCAGGTTCACGGTGCCGCGGACCATCTGGTCGGCCTTGCGGGGGTCGACCCCGAGACGCACGGCCACCTCGACGGTGGCGTCCATCTTGACCTTGGAAGTCTCCTTCGCGAGCTTCGCGGCCTCGAGCGGCGCGTACAGCCGCTCCCGGTCGATCAGCTCGGCGGCCTGACGATAGGCCTTGCTGCGCTTAGCCATGCTCTGTCCTAACTCAAGAAATGTGGATCAGTTGTGGTCCCGGGCCAGCGCCTGGCCCTCCCACGACGACATCGGGTGGCGCCGGCGATCATCTCGGCTGGCACTGTGCGGCCTGCTCGATGTCGCCGCTACACGGTCGACGGCGGTTTATTCGACGGTGATGCCCATCGACCGGGCGGTGCCGGCGATGATCTTGGCGGCCTGCTCGATGTCGTGCGCGTTCAGGTCGCTCTTCTTGGTCTCGGCGATCTCGCGCACCTGGTCCCAGGTCACCTTGGCGACCTTGGTCTTGTGCGGCTCACCGGAGCCCTTCTCCACACCGGCGGCCTTGAGCAGCAGCCTCGCGGCCGGCGGGGTCTTGAGCTTGAAGTCGAACGACCGGTCTTCGTACACGGAGATCTCGACCGGCACCACGTTGCCGCGCTGCGACTCGGTGGCGGCGTTGTAGGCCTTGCAGAACTCCATGATGTTGACGCCGTGCTGACCCAGCGCGGGGCCGACCGGCGGGGCCGGGTTCGCGGCACCCGCCTGAATCTGCAGCTTGATGATCGCTGCAAGCTTCTTCTTCTTGGGTGGCATTCCTGTTCCTCTTCAACTGCTACGTCCCTCGCGCGCCTGCCAGCAGCGAGGGCCAACGGCCGACGAAGGGCCGTCAGATCTTGGAGACCTGGTTGAACGAGAGCTCGACCGGGGTCTCCCGGCCGAAGATCGAAACCAGGACCTTCAGCTTCTGCGCGTCCGCGTTGACCTCGTTGATCGTCGCGGGCAGCGTCGCGAACGGGCCGTCCATCACGGTGACCGACTCGCCGACCTCGAAGTCCACCTCGACCGGGGTTCCGCCCAGCGCCGCCTCGGCCGCCGCGGCCTCACCCTTGGCCTTCGCCGGGGCGGGCTTCTCGACCTTCGGCGCGAGGAACTTGAGCACCTCATCGATGGTCAGCGGGGACGGCTTGTTGGTGGCGCCCACGAAACCGGTGACGCCCGGGGTGTTGCGGACCGCGCTCCACGAGGCGTCGTTGAGCTCCATCCGGACCAGGATGTAGCCGGGCAGCACCTTGCGCTGCACGACCTTGCGCTGGCCGTTCTTGATCTCGGTGACCTCCTCGGTGGGCACCTCGATCTGGAAGATGTAGTCCTCGACGTCCAGGGTCTGCGTCCGGGTCTCGAGGTTGTTCTTGACCTTGTTTTCGTACCCGGCGTAGGAATGCACCACGTACCACTCGCCGGGCAGCGCCTGCAGTTCCTTGCGGAGCTTGGCGACCGGGTCGTCCTCGGCGGCCTCGGGCTCTTCCGCGGCGGCCTCGGGTTCCTCCCCGGCGGCCTCGGCCGGGGTGTCGACGTCGCTCGGTTCGAGGTCGGCCTGCGCCTCGTCGTCCGCGGTGGACTCACGCACCGGCTCGACCGGCTCGTCAAACTCGTCGCCGGCCGTCACGCCGTTCTCGGAGGTCACGTTCCGTCCTCTCACTTGATCGCTTGTCGTGTTCGTGCTGGCCCGCGCTCCTGGCGCTCAGCCGAACAGCCAGAACACGCCCTTGCGGAACGCGAAGTCCAGCAAATAGACCAACGCGACCATGAAAGCCACGAAGACCAGCACCACGGTGGTGTAGGTGATCATCTGCTTGCGGGACGGCCAGATGACCTTCCGCAGCTCCGCCCACACCTCGCGGATGAACCGCATCAGCCTCGCCAGCGGCGACGGCTTCTTCTCCTTGCGATCCCGCTTGGGGGTCGCCCGGCCCTTCTTCCCGGTCTCGGCAGGCTTCACCGCACCGTCCGCGGCCGCCTTGGCAGCGGGACGAGCCTTGTCGGCTTCTTTGGCCGTGGCCTTGCCTGCCGGACGCGCGGAGGCGCGGCGCTCGCGCCGAGCCGCGGCGGTGACCGGGCGAGGAGTCTGCTGGGACTCCTGTTCCTTCTCGCCGCCGGCGTCGTTGTCGCTCACGACCACTCCTCCGTGCCTTTTCGAGAAGACCGGGTCTAGGCAGCCGACCCCGTCTTCCCTCGAACCACCTTTGTCGACGCAGGGGTGACAGGACTTGAACCTGCAACCTGCGGTTTTGGAGACCGCTGCTCTGCCATTTGAGCTACACCCCTTCGAGCCCAACCACCGCTCGCGGGACACCCTTCACCAACCCCGCATATCCTACGGGGCGCGGTGCCGGACGTTCCAAGTTCGGCAGTCTACGGCAAGCCGGGAACCGCCTTGCAACCGAGGCCTCCCAGTGCCCCCGGCGGGCCCTCCGCGAGCCGTTCCGGCACCCTTCTCCGCGGGGTGTGGTCCCCGTCGCGGAGCCGGGGGCCTGAGTCTTCGATCACACTCCCCGCGTGCCACCATGGAGGCATGACCTCTCCCGTTTCCGTCACCCACCCCCGCATCTCGGCCCGTATCGCCGGCATCACGCCGTCGGCGACCCTCGCCGTGGACGCGAAGGTGAAGGCGCTCAAGGCCGAGGGCCGCCCGGTGATCGGCTTCGGCGCGGGGCAGCCCGACTTCCCGACCCCGGACTACGTGCTGGAGGCCGCCATCGCGGCCGTGCGCGACCGCGCCAACCACGGCTACACCGCCGCCGCCGGCCTGCCCGAGCTGCGCGAGGCCCTGGCCGCGAAGACGCTGCGCGACTCCGGGTTCTCGGTCGAGCCGTCGCAGGTGCTCGTCACCAACGGTGGCAAGCAGGCCGTGTACTCCGCCTTCGCCACCCTGCTCGACCCGGGCGACGAGGTACTGCTGCTCGCCCCGTACTGGACCACCTACCCCGAGTCGATCAAACTCGCGGGCGGGGTGCCGGTGCAGGTCACCGCGGACGAGACCACCGGCTACCTGGTCACCGTCGAGCAACTCGAGGCGGCCAGGACCGAGCGCACGAAGGTGCTGCTGTTCAACTCGCCGTCGAACCCGACCGGCGCGGTCTACCCCCGCGAGCTGATCGAGGAGATCGGCAAGTGGGCCTACGAGCACGGCATCTGGGTGATCACCGACGAGATCTACGAACACCTCGTCTACGACGACGCGGTGAACCACTCGCTGCCGGTCGTGGTGCCCGAGATGGCCGACCGCACCCTGGTCCTCAACGGGGTCGCGAAGACCTACTCGATGACCGGCTGGCGGGTCGGCTGGATCATCGGCCCCCAGGATGTGATCAAGGCCGCCACGAGCTACCAGACCCATCTGTGCGGCAACGTGGCGAACGTGTCGCAGCGGGCCGCTCTGGCCGCCGTGGCGGGCCCGCTGGACGTGGTGCACGAGATGCGGGCCGCGTTCGACGTGCGCCGGAAGAAGATCGTCTCGATGCTGTCGGAGATTCCCGGCGTCGAGTGCCCGACCCCGAAGGGCGCGTTCTACGCCTACCCCTCGGTCAAGGCGGTGCTCGGCAAGGAGATCCGCGGCGAGCGCCCCTCGGACTCGCTGGAACTGGCGGACCTGATCCTGCGCGAGGCCGAAGTGGCGGTCGTGCCCGGTGAGGCCTTCGGGACGCCCGGCTATTTCCGGTTCTCCTACGCTCTCGCCGAAAAGGACCTGATCGAGGGAGTCAACCGGGTCGGGGCACTGCTGTCCGAGGCGAAATGACGTAAAACCGGTATGTGGCCGGTAAATCCAGTTCCGGCCTGATCCTGGCGGTGACACTCGCCGGACTGATCGGGTTCGGGTACTACAAATCGGAGCAGGGCTCGTCGGCGCCGCCACCGGCGCCGACGGGTTCCAGCACGGGTGGCGGCACGGGCCGCTACGTGTCGCTCGGCGATTCCTACACGTCCTCCCCGCGGACCGGAGTGCGGGTGGGTGAGCCGCGCGGTTGCGCACGGTCGGACAACAACTATCCGAGGCTGATCGCGGCCCGGCTCAATCCGGCCGAGTTCGTCGACGTCAGTTGCAGCGGGGCTAGCACCGTCGATCTCACCCATCCGCAGGCGACCAAGGATGGGGAGAACCCGCCGCAACTGGACGCCGTCACCTCCGACACCACCTTGGTCACGCTCGGCATCGGCGGCAACGACATCGGCTTCATCAAACTGGCCGGTGAGTGCGCCACCACCGACCCCAAGGTCTCCCCCTGCCAGGACAAGATGGACGCCGGGGGGTACGACGAACTGGCCGCGCGGATCTCGGCGACAGCGGTCAAGATCGCCGCCGTGCTCACCGAAATCCACGCGAGGGCGCCACGGGCCCGGGTGATCGTGGTCGGCTATCCGACGGCGCTGCCCTCGGGCGACGGCTGCTGGCCGTTCCTGCCGCTCGGCAAGGCCGACGTCGCCTACCTGCGCGAGTCGGAGGAGAAGCTGAACCGGATGCTGGCCGTGCAGGCGAAGGCCCACCAGGCCGGTTACGCGGACACCGCGTCCCCGTCCAAGGGGCACGACATGTGCGCCAAGACCCGGGTGAAATGGGTGGAGGACCTGGTG
>NZ_VJWX01000513.1 GCF_007713715.1 Amycolatopsis rhizosphaerae | reverse complement strand
TGATCGTCCACAACGGACCGGACGAGGTCCGCGCCGGACAGCAGGATCGGGTCCTCGCCGTGCAGGCGCACGGGATAGGTCCCGCGCTCGAGCGGGTCGGCCAGCTGTTCGAGCTCGATCGCCGCCTGTCCCTCGTAGCCGATCTCGTCGCGTACCCCGAGGATCGCGGCGACCGCGTCGAACAGCCGCCCGGCGCTGGAGGTCGGCGGCGCCTGCGTGCCGCCCCGCGCCAGCGACACCACCGCCTGCCACTCGGCCGCATGCCGCTCGCGCAGGGCGGGTGCGGAAACGCCGGCGGCGGTCAGGTAGGACGCGGCCATCCGCCAGGGACGGCGGATGGCGGCCGTCCCACCGGGCATCGGCACGGGCTCAAGATGCGCCAGGCGCCGGAAACCGGTGAAATCGGCGAGCAGGATCTCCCCGCCCCACAGCGTGCCGTCGGTGCCGTACCCGAGGCCGTCGAACGCCACCCCCAGCACCGGCCCCGCCTCGCCGTTGTCCGCGAGGCAGGACGCGATGTGCGCGTGGTGGTGCTGCACGCCGACCAGTTCGGCCCCGGTCCGGTCGAGCGCGTACTTCGTGGACAGGTATTCGGGGTGCAGGTCGTGCGCCACCACCCGCGGGGTGATGTCGAACAATCGCCGGAAACGGTCGATCCCTTCGGTGTAGGACCGCAGGGTCTCGTAGTTCTCCAGGTCGCCGATGTGGTGGGAGAGGAACGCGTGGCGGTTCTTGGCCAGGCAGAAGGTGTTCTTCAGCTCCGCCCCGCAGGCGAGCACGGGCCGCGGGAACGGCGTGCGCACCGTGACCGGCTCCGGCACGTAGCCACGCGAGCGGCGCACGAGCTGCTCGCGCCCCCGGAACGTGCGGACCACCGAATCGTCGGTCCGCACGTGGATGGCGCGGTCGTGGGTGAGGAACGCGTCGGCGATCCCGGACAGCCGCGTCAGCGCCTCGGTGTCGAGGTGGACGATCGGCTCGTCGGAGACGTTTCCGCTGGTCAGGACGATCGCGCGGCCGAAGTCCGCGAGCAGGAGGTGGTGCAGGGGCGTGTAGGGCAGCAGCACCCCGAGCTGCCGGTTCCCCGGCGCGACCGCCGTGGCGACCGGTGCGCCGGGGCGGCGGGGGAGCAGCACGATGGGCCTTCTCCGGCCGGTCAGCAGCCCCGCCGCGCAACTGTCCACTTCGCACAGTTCCCGCGCGGCCTCCATTCCGGACACCATCACCGCGAACGGCTTGTCCTCCCGGTGTTTGCGGGCCCGAAGCGCCGAGGTGGCCGCCTCGTCCGCGGCATCGCAGGCGAGGTGATAACCACCGAGTCCCTTGATGGCGACGATCCGCCCTTGCCGCAGGAGGTCCACCGTGGCGGACAACGGGTCAGCGGCCTGGGAGGTGCCGATCAGCCGCAGCGAGGGGCCGCAGGCCGGGCAGCACACGGGCTGTGCGTGAAACCGCCGGTTCGCCGGGTCGTGATACTCGCGAGCGCAGTCGCCGCACATCGGGAACGGGGCCATCGTGGTCCGGGGCCGGTCGTAGGGCACCCCGCGCACGATGGTGAAGCGCGGGCCGCAGTGGGTGCAGTTGACGAACGGGTACCGGTACCGGCGGTCGGCCGGATCGGCCAGTTCGGCCAGGCAGTCGTGGCAGGGGGCGCTGTCCGCCGAGACCAGCGTGTTCGCCTCACCACCCGGCGGCGAGGGCAGGATGACGAACCCGCCGTCGGAAGCGCCGTCGAGAGTCGGTAGTTCCGTTGCCGTGAGGGATTCGACCACGGCGAGGGGCGGGCACTGCGAGCGCGTCGCGGTGAGGAACACCTCGACCGCGTCCCGTTCGCCCTCGACTTCGGCGAACACGCCCGCCGTGTCGTTGCCGACGTGCCCCGACAGGCCCAGGCTGCGGGCCAGGCCGTGCACGAAGGGCCGGAAGCCCACGCCCTGGACGATGCCCTCGACGCGTACCGCCACCCGGACCCGCTGGTTCATGGAGTCAGTGTCGGCCCGCCGCGGAGCGGGCCGCCAACCCAAACCGGCGGTTCACACCACGAGGCGATAGTGGGTGGTGATCGTGCCGCCGGGGTCCAGGAGGTGGAAGGCGAGGGCGGGAGGCTGCCCGCCGTCGAGACCGGTGCCGGTCTCCCACGGCAGGCGGAAGGTGGACACGACGCCGGGAGCGACCAGCAGGGGCAGGCCCGCGAAGGTACCGGCCGCGGCGGAATGGGCGTGGCCGCAGAGCACGGCTGCGACATTGCCGTGACGGCGGAGGACTTCGGCGAGGCGTTCGGCGCCGCGCAGCCGGATCTCGTCGATGAACGGGCTGTGCAGCGGGATCGGCGGGTGGTGGAAGCCCACCAGCACCGGCTTGCCCGCCGGGGCCCCGCTCAGCCCGGCGTCCAGCCACGCCAGCGTCTCGTCGTCGAGGTAGCCGTGGGGGCGGCCGGGAACCGTCGAGTCGGCCAGCAGGATGCGGGCGCCGGGCAGATCGTGGACCGTGTTGACCGGTCCCTCCGAAGCCGGTTCGCCCAGCAGCACCTTCCGGTACGGGCCCCGCGCGTCGTGGTTTCCCGGGCACGGCAGGACCGGGCGTTCCCGCAGGAGCGCCTTCGCCTGTTCGTACTCGGCTTCGGTGCCGTGGTCGGTGATGTCGCCGGTGAGCAGGATCGCGTCCACCGGCCGGTGCAGCCGGTCGAGGAAGGCGAACACGCGTTCCGCCCGCTTCGTGGCGCGCGGTTCGCCGTCCAAGTGGAGATCGCTGATGTGGGCCAGGATCATCCCCGGACTCTGCCACAGGCCCAGCGGTGGGAACAGCACGGCGGCCGCACCGTCCGCAGTGGACGGTGCGGCCGGGCCGGCTACTTCGTGACGGCCGAGACGCGGGCGAGCAGCTCCGTCTCGCCCAGCGCCTGCGCGATCGCGTGCAGGTCGGGGCTGCGGGTGGAGCCGGTCACCGCGATGCGGATCAGCTGGGAGGCCTCACGGATCGAGCCGGGGTAGGCCTCCGGGTTCTTCTTGAACTCCTTGGCGTTGCGCGCGAAGCCGTGCTGCGCGGCCAGGTCGCGGATCTGGCCGAACCACTCCTGGCCGTCCGCCTCGTGCCGGTAGCCCTGGACGAAGTCCGCGGCGAAGGTGCGGGCCAGCTCGGGCGCGAGGCCCAGCTCCGCGATCCGGTCGTCGGCCGCCCCGTGCAGCGGGTGGAACAGCTGCGGGAAGAAGAACCCGTAGACCGTGCGGAAGTCGGACCACTTCTTGAGGTCCTTGCGTGGGTTCTCCACGCCTTCGCGCTCGACCGCGAGCGCCCGCAGCGCGAGGCCGGGTTCGGCGTCGAGGACCCCGGCCAGCTCCGGATCGTGCTCGGCGGCCCAGGCGCGCACCGCGTCGAGGATCTGCTGCCCGGACAGCGTCGCGATGTGGTCGGCGCTGATGTCGTCGAGCTTGACCAGGTCGACCAGCGGCCCTGCCACACCGAACTCGGACAGCCGGATCGGTTCCTCGAGCGCTTCGGCCAGCGGCAGTTCGGCGAGACGGCCGTTGGCCAGTCCGCGCAGGTAGTAGAGCACCGCCTGGGCGGGATAGCCGGCGTCGATGTAGTAGTCGACCCCGGCCTCCGGGTCCTTGCGCTTGGACAGCTTGCGCTTGCTGCCGCCGTCCTGCTTCATCAGCGGGGCGATGTGGGCGTAGGTGACCGGCTCGAAGCCCAGCGCGTCGAACAACTGCTGGTGGACCGGCACCGACGAGATCCACTCGTCCCCGCGGACGACCAGGTTGATCCGCATCAGGTGGTCGTCGACGGCGTGCGCGAAGTGGTAGGTGGGCAGGCGGGGGCTCTGCTCCGAGCTCTTCAGGATGACGACGTCGTTGCGGTTGGCCTCGTGTTCGAGCTTGCCGCGGATCGCGTCGGTGAACCGGGCGCGCTGCGTGGTGACCTCGGGCGCGCGGAAGCGCACCACGTACGGCGCCTGCTCGTTGAGCTTGGCCTCCACGTCCGACGGGTCGGCGTCGCGCCAGATCGCCCAGCGGCCGTAGTAACCGGTCGGGAGTTTGGTGGCGCGCTGGCGCGCGGTGATGTCGTCGAGCTCTTCCTTCGTGGCGAAGCAGAGGTACGCGCGGTCCTGGTAGAGCAGTTCGCGCACGTAGGTGAGGTAGATCCGCTCGCGCTCGGACTGGTGGTAGGGCCCGTAGCCGCCACCGGTACGGGAGTCCTCGTCGGGGGAGAGGCCGAAGTAGGTGAACGCGCGGTGGAACTGCTCCAGGGCGCCCTCGACCTCGCGGGCCTGGTCGGTGTCCTCGACCCGCACCAGGTAGCGGCCGCCGGAGTGCTGGGCGAGGTCCCGGTCGATCATCGCGACGTAGACGCCGCCGATGTGCATCGAACCGGTGGGGGAGGGGCCGAACCGGGTGACCACGGCGCCCTCCGGGAGGGACCGCGGAGGGTAGCGCTCTTCCCAGTGTTCGGGACCGGGCAGGTCCGCGGGGAACAGACTGTCGATGACGGCGCGGTCGAGCATCTCGGGGTCCGGTCTCCAGGTTCGCGAGTCGAAGGGCTGTTGATACGCAACGTTACCAACGTCGTGGCCGCGGGGCCGCGCCGGACGGTGCGAAACGTATAACGACCTATACGGTGTGGCGGGGAACTGCTTGAGCGGGCGCCACCCGGCATGGATGATCGGGGTCCGCCCGAACGGAAGAACTGCAAGGAGCGACATGACTTCGAACGACGCCGTCGTCGTGGTGGCCACGATCCAGGCCGCCGAAGGCAGCGAGGACAAGGTGGAACAGGCGCTCCGCGCCGCGATCCCCGCCGTGCACGCCGAACCCGGCTGCCTCAGGTACGCCCTGCACCGGGACCTCCGTTCGCCGGGCACCTTCGTGATGATCGAGAAGTGGGCCTCGGCCGAGGCGCTCGGCGTGCACGGCAAGGGTGCCGCGCTGCGCGAACTCGGCGCGGCACTCGACGGCCTGCTGAGCAAGCCGCTGTCGGTGCAGACCCTGACCGCACTGCCCGAGGGCGACGGCGACCTCGGCCGCCTCTGAGGCCTTTGCGGTCCCTCACCCCCGCCCGAGGGGCCGGGGTGGGCCGTGAAGGGTCCCTTCACGGTCAAATCG
>NZ_VJWX01000512.1 GCF_007713715.1 Amycolatopsis rhizosphaerae | reverse complement strand
CACATGCGCACGAGGGCGGGACTCGCCCGGCGGGCGCGCCGTGCACCGCGAGCGGACCGGACTTTGCCGGGACCCTGGCAAATAGGGCCGTGAGGGGACCAGGACCCCTCACGGGAATCCGCCCGCGCCGTGGGTCAGCCGATTTCGGCGTGGTGGACGCCGGGGACGGTCTTGGCCAGCGCGTTGACCACGCGGCGTTCGGCCTCGTCGGAGAAGTCGCCGCTGATGTGGGCCACTCCCCCGGCGACCTCCACCGACCAGCGGCCCCGGTGGCCCGCGTAGTCGGCGAGCAGGGCGCGCAGTTGCGCGGCGATCGCGTCGTCGTGCCGGACCAGCGGGCGCAGCAGGTCACGCCTGCTGACCACGCCGACCAGCACCCCGTCGTCGACCACGGGGACACAGCGGAGGCGGTCGCTGAGCATATGGCGGGCGATCTGGCTGATCTCGGTGTCCATGGTGGCGACCTCGACCGGAGCGGTCATCACGGAGCCGACGGTGGGGTTGCCGTTCGTCCCCCCGATGTCGGCGCGGAGCGCGTCGGCTTCGGTGAAGATGCCCACGACCCGGTCCTCGTCGTCCACCACCGGCAGCGCGGCGAAGCCGTGCTGGACGAGCAGGGCGATCGCCTCCCGCACGGTGGCCGTGGTCGTCACCGCCACCACCGGCCTGGTCATGATTTCCCTTGCGTCCATGGTCCTGCTCCTCGAAACGCGCGCGGCCCCATACCGGTGCACCTCGACGCTAGAAGCGGATCGGGGCCCTGCGCAGGGCCTTCGGACACCGCTGGTGAGGACTTTCGACGCTCCCCGGATGGGCGGCGCACACGGTTTGCTGGACGGGCGAAACAGGTGTGGGAAAGGAACGGAACATGTCTCGTGCGGCGAAGTCGGGCCCGCCACCGGATCCGATCAAGAAGCCGGAGCCGCCCCGGCCGCCGGCCTGGCGGAGCTGGCTGCTCCCGCTCGGTCTGCTGATCACCATGGTGCTGCTGTTCCTGCCGAGCATCCTGACCGGCTCGACGACCACCCAGTCCTACTCCTACACCGATTTCCTGTCCAAAGTGGATGCAGGACAGGTGAAGACGGTCGACGTGGACGACAAGGGCTCGCTGTCCGGCACGCTGAAGGACGGCACGCAGTTCACCACCCAGATTCCGACCGCACTGGGCAACAGCCAACTGGAACAGCAGTTGCAGACCAAGGACGTGCAGATCACCGGCAAGGTCAGCTCGTCGGGTTCGGGATGGCTGACCGTGCTGTTCAGCCTGCTGCCGCTGGTGCTCATCATCGCCTTCTTCGCCTGGACCGGCCGGGCCGCGCAGCGGTCGCTCGCCGGTGGCCTCGGCGGTTTCGGCCGCTCGAAGGCGAAGATCATCGAAGCGGAGCGGCCGACCACCCGCTTCGCCGACGTGGCGGGCTACGAAGGGGTCAAGCAGGAGGTCAGCGAGGTCGTGGACTTCCTGCGCGATCCGGCCCGCTACGCCGCGGCCGGCGCGAAAGGCCCCCGCGGGGTGATCATGGTGGGCCCGCCGGGGACCGGCAAGACGCTGCTGGCCCGCGCGGTGGCCGGGGAGGCGAGCGTGCCGTTCCTGTCGGTGACGGGTTCGGCGTTCGTGGAGATGTTCGTCGGTGTCGGGGCCTCGCGGGTGCGGGACCTGTTCACCGAGGCCCGCGACCGGGCCCCGTCGATCATCTTCATCGACGAGATCGACGCGGTGGGCAGCCGCCGCGGGATCGGCGGGATCGGTGGCCACGACGAGCGGGAGCAGACCCTCAACCAGCTCCTGTCCGAAATGGACGGTTTCGATCAGAGCAGCGGGATCGTGGTGCTGGCCGCCACGAACCGCCCGGAGACACTCGACCCGGCCTTGCTGCGGCCCGGCCGCTTCGACCGCCAGGTGACGGTACCGCTGCCCAACCAGGCGGAGCGCGCCGCGATCCTCGGCGTGCACGTGGCGAACAAGCACCTCGCCCCGGACGTGGATCTGGAGGTGATCGCCCGCGGCACCCCCGGCTTCTCCGGCGCGGACCTGGCCAACCTCGTCAACGAGGGCGCGATCAACGCGGTGCGCGCGGCCCGGACCACGATCACCGCGGCCGACCTGGGCGCGGCCAGGGACCGGGTGCTGCTGGGCCGCCGGGAAACCTCCAACGCGCTGCTGCCGGAGGAACGGCATTCGGTGGCCGTGCACGAGTCCGGGCACGCCCTGGTCGCCGCGCTGTGCGAGCACGCCGATCCGGTGGCGAAGGTGACCATCCTGCCCGCGGGCATGGCGCTCGGCGCGACCGAACAGCTGCCCGAGGCCGAACGGCACCTCTACAGCGAGGCCTACCTCAACGACCTGCTCGCGGTGCGTCTCGGCGGGCGGGCGGCCGAACTGGTGGTGTTCGAGCAGGGGTCCACCGGGGCGGCCAACGACCTGTCGGGCGCCACGGACCTGGCCACCAAGATGGTCACCGAGTTCGGGCTTTCCCCCGAACTGGGCCCGATCGGCTACCCCGCGGGCGACGCGATGTACCTGCCGGGCGCGCCGAAGGAGGCGATGCACCGCTATTCGGAGGAAACGCAGCGGATCGTGGACCAGGAAGTGGCCCGGCTGCTGCGGGAAGCCGAAGCGCGCGCGGTGCGGCTGCTGCGGGATCACCGGGACGCACTGGAATGGCTGGCCGGACAGCTGATGGAACACGAGACCGTCGACGGCGGCGCGGTGCTGGAGGCGTTGCGGCACGAGACACCCGGGCTGGGTGTCCGCCGGGGCGCACCGGCCGTGCTGGTGGCGGACTCGTCGGGAAACACCACCGCCTGAGCCGTCGGGGCGGGAACGAGGAGGCGTCGTGGAACCGTTGAGCCCTCTCGATGCGGCCTTCCTGGAGATCGAGGACGCCGACCCCGCCGTCGTGCTGGCCATCGCTTCGGTGGCCGTGGCGGAGGGGCCGGCTCCCTCGCAGCGGGAACTCGTCGCCGAGTTCACCGCCCGGCTGCCCCTGATCCCGCGGTACCGGCAGAAGATCCACCGCGTACCGCTGGATCTGGGGACGCCGTCGTGGGTGGACGACCCGGACTTCGATCCGGTACGGCAGTTCCACCGGGTGGCGGTGCCCGGGCCCGGCGACGAGGCCGGGTTGTGCGAACTGGTGGGGATGCTGATGGCCCAGCGGCTCGACCGCGACCGCCCGCTGTGGGAGTGCTGGGTGATCGAGGGCCTGGCCGGGGGCCGGTGGGCCATCCTGTCCAAGGTGCACCACTGCCTGGCCGACGGGGTCTCGGGCAACACGCTGCACGAGGTGTTCTTCCGCGAGCAGGACCGGCCCCCGCCTCCGCTGCGCCCGGCCGAACCGTCCCCGGGCAGGATGCCGCTGCTCGCGGCCGCTCTGCGCGACATGGTCGCCGGCCCGCTGACGACGCTGAGGGCCGCGTTCGGGGCGCTCACCAAGCCCCGCGCACTGGCCGGGCGGGTGACCGAGGCGTCCCAGGGGCTGGAGGCGCTGATGCGAGCGGTGATCCCGGTGAGTCCGTCGTCGCTGTCCGGCCCGATCGGCCGCATGCGGCGCTACGAACTCGCGCACGCCTCGCTGCCCAAGGTGGTGGCCATCGCCAAGGCGTTCGACGTCACGGTGAACGACGTGGTACTCGCCGCGATCACCGCCGCCTACCGGGAACTGCTGCTCAGCCGGGGAGAAGAACCGGCCGCCGACAGCGTGCGCACCCTGGTGCCGGTCTCGGTCCGCCGCGAGGTGGAAATCGGCCGGATGAACAACCAGGTGTCGCTGATGCTGCCCCTGCTGCCGGTCGATATCGCCGACCCCGCGCTGCGGCTGGTCACGGTGCACCGGCGCCTGGCGGAACTGAAGGGGCACCGCGAGGCCGAAGCCGGCGTCGCCGTGACCACCTCGGCCCGGTACGGGCCCTACGCCCCCCTCGCCTGGACCATCCGCGCGGCGGCCCGCCTCCCGCACCGCAACGTGGTGTCGGTGGCGACCAACGTGCCCGGCCCCCGGCACACCCTGTCCATCCTCGGCCGGGAGGTCACCGACCTCTACCCGTACGTGCCCATCGCGATGCGCCTGCGAACCGGCGTGGCGGTGCTGACCTACCGCGACCGGATGTCCTTCGGCATCACCGCCGACGCCGCCACCGCCCCGGAACCGGGCCTGATGGCCGCCGCGATCGAACGCGACCTCACCACCCTGTCCAGGACCGCCCGCACCAAGAAGAAGAAAACCGTCGTTCCGAAACGGAATTCGTCCCACTGACGAGGGCCCTTCGGCTCTAGGGCACCAGACCCCAAACGGGGGAAACTGGGTCCCGCAGAGCGAAATAAGGGAGTCTGAGCTCATGGCACAACCGGCGAAGTGGACAGTGGACATCGCACTCGACGAGAACAACGGCACAACCCGCGCCCGGGTACAACTCGGCGTCGAGGGCGGCTCCTTCGTCGGAATCGGCCTCGTCCGCGGCGGCGCACGCGGAGTACACCTGCCCGGCATCGCCGCGGAACTGGCGATCGCCCGCGCCTTCTCCGACCTGACCGAGGAACTGCTCGAGGCCGTCGCCGCCGACATCGAATCCGACGCCGACACCCGCGTCTACATTCCGACACAGGCCCGCGCCAGCTGACAACCACGCGCCTGCAAAGGGGCGGGGCGAGCCGCCGGGGCGAGTCCCACGCTCAGGCGCTTGTGTCCCACGCTCGTTTAGCCTTCTTTCCTGTGAGGGGTCCCCTCACGGCAACCCGCAGGTCCCTCACGACACCGTGTCGTCGGTGGTGAAGGTCAGCCGGTCGACCACGTCGACCACCCCGGGCACCCGGCGGGTCAGCGCCACCGCGATCGGCACCAGGCTCGCGCGCTCCAGCTCACCGGTCAGCGTGACCACCCCGTCCGCCACCGCCACCAACGGCCTGGCCCGCTGTTCGGGAAGCCACAGCACCCGCCCGAACACCTCGTGCACGACCTCCTCACGCAACTCCTCGTCGGTACGGACGAAGATGCGCAACAGATCCGAGCGGCTGACGATGCCGACGAGCTTGCCGTAGCGGTCCACCACCGGCAACTGCTTGACGTGTTCGCGCGCCATCCGCCGCGCACCCTCCACAAGGGAATCCTCCGCCTCGATCGTGACCGGCGGGTGCGTCATCAGCTCCCCCGCCACC
>NZ_VJWX01000511.1 GCF_007713715.1 Amycolatopsis rhizosphaerae | reverse complement strand
CGTGATTGCCTATCGTGCCATCCTCGATGTGCCCCGCGCACTCGCCCAGTACCTTGGCCGTCTGCTGCGGGCGGAGCGGCGTGAACGCTGCACCCCGCGCCGCAGCAGAGCCCTGACCTGTTTCCGGCAGCTGTTCGCGCTGGTTTCGTGAAAGTCGTGATGTTCCCGCGCTGGCGCGCGACCACGGCATCTCACGCGCCACCGGCTACCGTTACCTGGCCGAGGCGATCGATGTGCTGGCCATGCGGGCACCGGAGTTGCACGAGGCTCTGCGCAATGCCAAGGCCGATGGCGCCACGCACGTCGTGTTGGACGGCAAGCTGTTCGCCAGCGATCGGCTGGGCGAGGAGACCCTCAGCGTCAAGGGCGAGCAGATCGACGCCTGGTATTCCGGCAAGGCCCGCGAACCTGGTGGCAACGTTCAGGCCGTGATGGCCCCCGACGGGTTCCCGCTGTGGGTCTCCGACGTGGCACCCGGCTCGGTGCACGATCTGATCGCGGCCCGCGAGCATGTGCTCGGCGCCCTGTACTGGGCCGCCTCCCAACTCGACCTGCCCACCCTGGCCGACAGCGGCTACGACGGCGCCGGGATCGGCGTGCTCACCCCGGTCAAACAACCCGCAGAAGGGCAGGTCCTCGACGTGGACACGCGCACCTACAACGCGCTACTGCGCAGCGTCCGCTGCCTCGGAGAACGCGGGTTCGCGCTGCTCACCGGCCGATGGCGATCATTGCGCCACATCACCACAAGCCCTCGCAGAATTGGTGACATCGTCAAAGCCGCACTCGTACTCACCCATTTTGAACACGGTCGGCTCACATGAAATTCTGTGAGATCAGCCCAGTGCGTGTTCAGCACGGGCGCGGATGCCGCGGTGTGTGGTGTTGAGTTGTTCCTTCCCTTCAGACAGATCGTTGCCGTCGGCTGGTTGGTAGGTCGCCGCCGGAACGATCCACTCCGAACACGACGCCGAAATCACCCGCACCACGCCGTGATCAACTATCACGCCAGCCCACCCCGCCCTTCCAGCGGGCTACGAGACAGCGGCTCGTCCGCGACACCCCGCCGGTGGAGTGTCGCGGAGAGCGTCGTTCATGCCGCCGCGCCGGTCCGGGTGGCGTGGACCAGCCAGAGGTCGGCGCGCAGCACGACGCCGGGGCCGGACTCGAATTCCCGGAGGTTCGCGGTGACCGCGGCGCGCGCTCCGGCGACGGCGTCGGGGTCGGCACCGGAGAGGTTGAAACGCATCGGCCCCATGGCGAAGAGGAACTCGCTCGCGTCTTCGGGATCCGAGCCGAACACCATCGGGACGGTGATCGCGGTGCTGGTCACCCCGGTGAATCCGGAGTCGGTGAGCACATGCCGGATCACGTCGGGCTCGGCCAGAGAGGTGGGGCCGGGACTCGCGTCGGCTTCCGCTGCGGGCGCCGCCTGCCGCATCAGTGTCAACAATGGTGCCAGCGCGTGAGCGAAGTCCGAAGCCGGAGTGGCGTTCTGCGGGCAGACGAAAGCCAGGCGGCCGCCGGGGCGCAGGGCGCGGGCGATGTTGGTGAACGCCGCGATGGGGTCGGCGAAGAACATGATTCCGCCGCGGCTGATCGCGATGTCGAACGAGCCGTCCGGGAAGGGGTGGACCTGGGCGTCGCCCTGCACGAAGGAGACGTTCTCGATGCCGTCGTTCCAGGCCGCTTTCCGCGCCGCGGCGAGCATGGGTGCGGACAGGTCGATGCCGGTCGCCGTACCCTGAACCGCCTGCCCGGCGGCCAGGCGGGTGGTGCGGCCGGTGCCGCAGCCGATGTCGAGCACCCGGCTGGCCGGGGTGATCGCGGCGGCGTCCAGCAGGGGCTGGTTCATGCCGTCGTTGACGGCGTCGTACCGCTCGCGCTCCTCGGCCCAGTGACGGCCCTCGTAACCGTTCCACGCCTCGGCCTGCCCGGTGTTGGCGATGGTCTGCATGATGTCCTCGTTTCTGGTTCGGCAGGAAGGCGAATTCCCGCGATCGAGACCTCAACCATGCAGGCAGGAAGGGGTTGCCGGCATCGCACCGGGGACGGCTTCGCGCCCTACCGTCCGCGATGCACACGGTCCGGAACTACCTCCCCGGAGGTAGTTCCGGTCTGCAACGGGCCGGAGCCGCCTGCCGGTTCCCGAGGGTGACCCTGTCAGGTCCACCCTGGCCCGTTGTCCGACCGGAGCGAACGCAGCACTGTGGTGCGGTGCCTACAGAACTCGCTCCCGGCCGTCCGGCCGTCCCGCATGACTCGAGGGCGCGCTGGACCTTGGCCGCCGCCTGCTTCGGTTTCCTGATGGTCGGGTTGGACGCGACGATCGTGAACGTCGCCCTGCCCACCTTGGGGCGGCAGCTGGGCGCGGGGCTGGCCCAGCTGCAGTGGGTGGTGGACGGCTACACCCTGATGTTCGCCGCCCTCCAGCTCATCGGTGGCTCGCTGAGCGACCGGCTGGGCGCGCGGCGCGCGTTCGTGGTGGGGTTGAGCGTGTTCGTGCTCGCCTCGCTGGGGTGCGGGGTGGCGGTGTCGCCGGAGATGCTCATCGCGGCGCGGTTCGTCCAGGGGATCGGCGCCGCCCTGCAGTTGCCGTCGTCGCTGGCGATGATCCGGCATGCCTACCCCGACGCGGAGCGGCGGACGAAGGCGCTCGGGCTGTGGGCGGCGGCAGGCGGAGGTGCCGTGGCGGCAGGGCCGGTGCTCGGCGGTGTGCTCCTCATCGCGCTCGGATGGCGATCGCTGTTCCTGGTCAATCTGGTGATCGGGCTGGGCGGTCTGCTGACGGCGGCCATGGCGGCCGCGGCACCGGGTGGCGGTGCCGCGGGAAAACGGCGGCTCGACCTGCCGGGCCAGGTGGCGGTGATGCTGTCCCTGGCCGGGCTGACCTTCGGGCTGATCGAGGGAGGCACCGCGGGCTGGACCAGGCCGCCGGTGGTGGCCGCGGTGGCGGTGGCCGTGGTCTGCGGAGCGTTCTTCGTGTGGTGGGAACGGCGGGTGCCGGACCCGATGCTGCCGATGGGGCTGTTTTCGCGTCCCGCGTTCTCCTCGGCCTCGGTGGCCGGTTTCGTGCTGAACTTCGCCTACTACGGAATCGTGTTCCTGCTGAGCCTTTTCCTGCAGAACGAGCGGGGAGACTCGGCGCTGACCACCGGCCTGGTCTTCCTGCCGATGAGTGTCGCCACGACGCTGTCCAATGTGGTCGGTGGCAGGCTGAGCGGACGGTTCGGCACCCGGTTGCCGATGGTGGGCGGCCAGTTCGTGTTCGCCCTCGGTCTGCTGGGCCTGCTGCTGGCCGGGCCCGGCGCGCCGGACTGGGTGATCTGGCTGGTCACGATCCCGGTGGGGCTCGGTTGCGGGGTCGCGGTTCCCGCGCTGACCGCCGCGGTGCTGGAGGTGGTCGAGCCGGCGCACGCCGGGGTGGCCTCGGCGGAACTGAACACGGCCCGGCAGATGGGCGGTGCCGTCGGGGTCGCGCTGTTCGGCACCCTGATCGCGGGTGCCTTCGTTCCGGGCCTCCGGTTGTCGTTGCTCATCGCCGCGTTCGCGCTGCTGGCGAGCGCGCTGGTGACGGCCTACTGGGGCCGCGAACCGAGACGCTGACGCCTCGAGCCGGTGGTCCCTGCCGGTCCGGGAGGGCTTCGTTCCTCCCGGACCGGCAGGAACGCAGCCGCACCGGAGCGTTCACAACGGGCGGTTGGCGTCCGGGATTTCGATGCTGATGGGCTTTGCTTCGGACAGGAAGAGCAGTGCCGCCTGGCGCAGGAACTCGTCGAAGGTCCAGTAGGCCGCCGGGGCCGCGGGGAAGGGCAGCAGGCCTTCGCGGACCGCGATGAACGGCCCCCAGGCTTGCTGCAGGAGCGGGTCCCAGACCGGTTCCGCCGGGATCTGCAGCCATTCGGCGATCTGGTCGCCGAGCATGAAGCGGGTGAAGGCACCGAGCACGTGCGAGGTCAGGATGCCACCGTCGATCGAAGAGCCGAGGTTGAGCAGGATGTGGGCGAGGTCGACACCCTCGCTCGTCGGGGCCAGCACCGGGTCCAGGACCTGCGTGGCCTGGGCGTTGGCCTCGTCCCAGGAAGCGGGGGTGTATTCGTCCATGATGCCGAGCAGGTGCGCGGTCAGCTGCCATGAGTGCAGGAAGGATTCGGACTCGGCGGCGGGGATCGGCACCGTCCAGTCGGTCAGCCTCCGCATCACGGTCGTGGGCAGGCTGTGCCAGGTGACCAGCATGTCCCGCTGGCTGATCGGTATCGTCTGGTCGGCGGTCTGCGGCCAGTAGGGCGACTGCGGAAGCAGGTGGCGCACGGCCGCGTGCACGAGCCGGGTCTTGACGCAGGTCACGATCATCTCGCCGTCGGGCTGGAAAGCGTTGCGTGTCCCGAGGTCGTAGCCGAGTTTGGCGGTCTTGGAGATGCGGTCCTTCATGTTCGCGCCGCCCTTGGAGTAGTACACGGCGCGCGCCTCGTGGGGAATGACCGTGCTCATCATGCCGCTGGCCAGCCCGTACAGCACCCCGAGGTAGAGCCCTCGCTTCTCGTTGAAGTCGAACGCGGTGGCCAGCTTGCCCTGATCGGCCCAGGACGGCAGGCCGCGGGCTCGTTCCATGAAGTCCCGCAGGTCCGCGGGCAGCCCGTCGGGCAGCGGCTGGCCGTTCTTGGTCCAGGTCCGCAGTGCCTCGTTGACCTTGGTGACCTCGCCCCGGTCGATGATCGAGGCGAGCAACGGATCGGCCTCCGGGTCCCACACCCACCGCGGGTCGGCGCCGTCGCCCGTCCCCGCCACCGAACCCCGGGACGACCACGTCCACAGCGATTGCGCCTGCGCGGGCGCGGCGAGACCCGCCGCGCCGAGGACCCCCAACGCCCCACCAGCCTTCAACGCGTGGCGCCTGGTGATTTTGTCCATGTTTTCACTTCTCCTCGAGACCGGGAGCAGTTACACCGACTGATACAGTGATACGCGATATGATTCTCTGTATCAGACCTATGACACCACGGAGTGTCGGCCATCACAAGACCTAAGAGCGCGTCTCATGTGGTGAGTTTTCGAAGTTTCTTCCAGCTGGTTATGGCGGCTCCGAGTTGGAGGAATGCGAGGAAGTGTTTGGCTTTGCGTTCGTAGCGCAGGGTCAGGCGTCGGTATCCGGT
>NZ_VJWX01000510.1 GCF_007713715.1 Amycolatopsis rhizosphaerae | reverse complement strand
CGGCAGCACCGGGCTGCGCTGCGCCTGGCCCCGGGTCGAGGCGACGAGCAGCACGGACACGAGGGGGAGCGCCACGACGGTCCACCACACCGCCGCCGTGCCTCCCGCCTGCCGCATGCCCACGGCCAGCAGCGGCCCGGCGGAGAGACCGCCCCACATCGACAGCCCGAACCAGCCCGCGGTCCGGCCGCGGCGGTCGGCGGGCGTGCCGGTCAGCACCCACGGCAGCGCCCCGGAGAACAGGGCGCCCTCGCCCGCGCCCATCACCAGGCGCGCCAGCAGCAGCACGCCGAAGTCCGGGGCGAGCAGGTGGGCGAGCGCGGCGAGGGTGGTCAGCAGTGCCCCGGCCAGCACGACCGGCCGCGCGAGCCCACCGTCGGCCGCACGCCCGGCGAACGGCCTGGTGGCGGCGGTGGCGGCGAAGGCGAGCCCGACGGCCAGTCCGGCCGCCGCGGGCCCGGCGGAGAACCGGGAGACCACATAGCCGGGAAGTTCCTGCAGGGTGGCGCCGAGCGCCAGGTAACCGCACAGCACCGCGAGCCACAACCGCCTCGCCGGGATTTCGTTCATGGCAGCGACAGTACCGATCGGTCTTGCCAGGTGTACAGTAGTTTTTCGTGAGCGATCCCACAGCGACCCGGTCCCGCATTCTGGACACCGCGGCGGCACTGTTCTACGAACGCGGAGTGCACGCGGTGGGCGTGCAGGAAATCGTGCGGCGCGCGAATGCGTCCAAACTCAGCCTGTACCGCTACTTCCCGTCGAAGGAAGATCTGGTGCGCGAGATGCTCGCCGAGCACAGCGACCGGATTCACGCCTGGCTGCGGCGGAAAACCGCCGACGCGCCGCCGGGTCCGCAACGCGTGTTGTCCGTTTTCGACCTGCTGATCGGCTGGTTCGCCGAGCCCGGCTACGGCGGTTGCACGGTGCTCAACACGGTGTCCGACACCCGGATGGATCCCGAAATCACCGCTATCGCGCGGCGGCATCTCACCCGTTACCGGGCGCTGCTCGAAGAACGCCTGCGGGAAATCGGGGCCGGGGATCCGGAGGGATTGGCGCGGCAGTTGCTGCTGCTGATCGAGGGCGCCAGCGTGGTCACCTCCATCGAGGGCTCCCCCGGTCCCGGCGCCGACGCCCGCGCCGCCGCCGCCCGCCTCATCGGCGCCTGACCCAGGTCTCAGGCGCCGGGCGGGACCAGTTCCTCCAGGAGTGCGCGGACGCGACGGTCGATCTCGTCGCGGATGGGACGAACCCGTTCGATCGGCTGACCGGCCGGGTCGTCGAGCTGCCAGTCGAGGTAGCGCTTGCCCGGGAAGACGGGGCAGGCGTCACCGCACCCCATGGTGATCACCACGTCCGCGGCCTGAACGGCTTCGGTGGTGAGGCGCTTCGGGAATTCCTTGGAGAGGTCGAGGCCGAGTTCGTTCATGACCTCGACGACGGCCGGGTTGATGGTGTCGGCCGGGGCGGATCCGGCAGAGCGGACCATGACCCGCCCCTGGGCGTGGTGGTCGAGCAGCGCGGCGGCCATCTGGGAGCGCCCGGCGTTGTGGACACAGACGAAGAGAACTTCGGGAGTGGACACGGTGGTTCCTTCTCGGGGGTCGTGGCGGCTACCCGCGTGCGGCGGGGGTGAACCGCCGGCGCAGGGCGAGGGAGACGTAGACCAGCGCGACCAGGACGGGGACCTCGATCAGCGGCCCGACCACCCCGGCCAGCGCCTGCCCGCTGGTGGCGCCGAACGTGGCGATCGCCACGGCGATGGCGAGTTCGAAGTTGTTGCCCGCCGCGGTGAACGCCAGGGTCGTGGTGCGCTCGTAGCTCAGGCCGATCGCCTTGCCGAACGCGTAGGAACCCGCCCACATCACCGCGAAGTAGACCAGCAGCGGCAGCGCGATCCGGGCGACGTCGAGCGGATTGCTGGTGATCTGGTGTCCCTGCAGGGCGAACAGCACCACGATGGTGAACAGCAGCCCGTACAGCGCGACGGGCCCGATCCGCGGCAGGAACCGGGATTCGTACCACTCCCGCCCCTTGCCGCGCTCGCCGAAGCGGCGGGTGAGGTAGCCCGCGGCGAGCGGGATGCCCAGGAAGATCAGGGTGCTCTTGGCGATCTGCCATCCCGACACCGACAGCGTGGTCGTGTCCAGGCCGAGCCAGCCCGGCAACACGGACAGGTAGAACCAGCCCAGGACGCCGAACATGACGACCTGGAAGACCGAGTTGAGCGCGACCAGCACGGCGGCGGCTTCGCGGTCGCCGCAGGCGAGGTCGTTCCAGATGATGACCATGGCGATGCAGCGGGCGAGGCCCACGATGATCAGGCCGGTGCGGTATTCGGGCAGGTCCGGCAGCAGCAGCCAGGCCAGGGCGAACATCAGCGCGGGACCGATCAGCCAGTTCAGGATCAGCGAGGGCCACAGAAGCCTGCGGTCGCGGGTGACGGTGTCGAGCCGGTCGTAGCGCACCTTGGCCAGCACCGGGTACATCATCACCAGCAGGCCGAGCGCGATGGGCAGGGAAATCCCGTCGACGGCGACCGCGTCGAGCCCGGTGCCAAGGCCCGGGATCCAGCGCCCGGCCAGCAGGCCGAGCGCCATCGCGGCGGCGATCCACACCGGGAGGAACCGGTCCAGGGTGGACAGCTTGCCCACGACTCCGGCCGGCGCCGCCGCGGTCTTGCCGGTAGTGGTCACGCCGTCACCACCGAACAGTCGGCGGGGGTGAGGACCGCGGACAGCCGGGCCAGCGTCTCGGGCTGCACCCGGTAGTAGATCCAGGTACCGCGCCGCTCCCCGGTGATCAGGCCGGATTCGCGCAGCACCTTGAGGTGATGCGAGATCGTCGGCCCGGTCAGGTCGAACGCGCCGGTCAGGTCGCACACGCAGGCCTCACCGCCGTCGTGGGAGGCGATCAGCGACAGCAGTCGCAGCCGCACCGGATCGCCGACCGCCTTGAACACCTTCGCCAGGTCCACGGCTTGGGTCTCGGACAGCGGCTCACGGACCAGGGGTGAGCAGCGCTCGGCCCCGGCGTCGACGATCGGCAACTGTTTCGACATAGCTCTATCTAAACAGATCTCTATCTTGACGTCCATCAAGACAACGGGCACGCTGTTAATCGACAGACATCGATCCTTAGAAGGAGTCCAGCATGAGTGACCAGGCTCACGAGCTGCGGGAACAGGTGCGCGAACGCTACGCGGAGGCCGCGGTACGCGCCGGTACGGGCCGCGACGCTTCGTGTTGCAGCGACGGGGGCCCGGCCGCGATCAAGGACCTGACCGGCGAGCTGTACGACGAGGCGGAGCGGTCGTCGCTGCCGACGGAAGCCGTGCTGGCCAGCCTCGGCTGCGGCAACCCGCTCGCCGTCGCCGAACTGCGCGAGGGCGAGACGGTGCTCGACCTCGGCTCCGGGGGCGGCATCGACGTCCTGCTGTCCGCGAAGCGGGTCGGCCCGGCCGGGAAGGTGTACGGGCTGGACATGACCGAGGAGATGCTCGCGCTCGCGCTGGCCAACGCGGCGAAGGCCGGTGCGGACAACGTCGATTTCCTCAAGGGCCACATCGAAGCGATCCCGCTCCCGGCCAACCGGGTCGACGTGGTCATTTCCAACTGCGTCATCAACCTGTCCGTCGACAAGCCCGCGGTGTTCGCGGAAATGTTCCGCGTGCTCAAGCCCGGCGGCAGGCTCGGGATCAGCGACGTGGTCGCCGAGGACCACCTCACGGCCGCCGACCGGGCCGAACGCGGCAACTATGCGGCCTGCATCGCGGGTGCGCTGTCCTTCACCGAGTACCGCGAGGGCCTGGCCGCCGCCGGTTTCACCGATATCGACATCACGCCCACGCACGAGGCCGCCCCGGACATGCACGCGGCGATCGTGCGCGCCACGAAGCCCGCTGACGCCCAGCGCCCCGCCCTTCCGCTCGCCCCGAAGAGCGGATGCTGCGGCTGACGCCCCTGTCGGGCGTTTGCTGTGAAGGGGCCCTTCACAGTCGATTTGACTGTGAAGGGCCCCTTCACGGCTCGCCACAGCGGGCTTAAGCGGCGCAGCACCCGCCCACGCCGGGCTCGTCGAACAGGCCAGCGCCGCCGCACACCCCGGTCTCGGGCAGCCGCAGTTCCACGCGTTCCGCGGCGTCGTGATCCCCGGCCAGTGCGGCGGCGATCGAGCGGACCTGCTCATAGCCGGTCATCGCGAGGAAGGTCGGAGCCCGGCCGTAACTCTTCATGCCGACCAGGAACACGTTCGGCTCCGGGTGCGCCAGCTCCTTCACCCCGTGCGGGTAAACGGTGCCGCAGGAGTGCAGGTTCGGGTCGATCAACGGGGCGAGCGCCACCGGCGCCTGCAGCGTGGCGTCCAGTTCCAGCCGCAGCTCCGACAGCCAGGAAAGGTCCGGGCGGAACCCGGTCAGCGCGATCACCTCGTCCACTGCTTCGAGCCGCTGCCCGTCGAGCGAAGACAGCACCAGCCGCCCGGCGGCGTCACGCGTGACCGTCGCGGTGCGGAATCCCGCCACCACCGCGACCGCACCCGCTTCCACCGCGGCCTTCGCACGCGACCCCAGCGCGCCCCGCGCCGGCAGCTGGTCGGCCTCCCCACCGCCGAAGGTGTCGCCCACGCCGGCCCGCCGTAGCACCCAGCTGATCCGCGCGGCCACCTTCGACAGGGCGACCAGCGCGGTCAGCGCCGAATGACCGCTCCCCGCGACGACCACGTGCTTGCCCTGGAACCGCGAACGCACGCCGGGGTCGTCGAGATCGGGGATCCGGTAGGAGATCCGGTCGGCGGCCGCGAGTTCACCGAGCGCGGGCAGGCCGTCGCCGCCCAGCGGGTTGGGGCCGCGCCAGGTGCCCGAGGCGTCGATCACGGCACGCGCGGTGATCAGCTCCTCGCCGCCGTCGGCCAGCCGCACGTGCACCGTCAGCGGTTCGGTGTCCCGGCCGTGATCGACCACTCGGTCCCGGCCCCGGCGCGCCACCCCGGCGACCTCGGCACCGAACCGCACCCGGTCGCCCAGCGCCGTCGCCAACGGAGCCAGGTAATGGGTGGCCCACTCCTGTCCGGTCGGGTATTCGTCCGGGTTCGGGCGCCGCCAGCCGGTCGGCGCCAGCAGCCGCTCGGCCGGAGCCACCAGCTCCGACCAGGTCGAGAAC
>NZ_VJWX01000050.1 GCF_007713715.1 Amycolatopsis rhizosphaerae | reverse complement strand
GTGCTTGCCGAGTTTCTCGGTGGATTCGATGCCCTTGCGGGCGATGCGCGGGATGATTCGGCGCTGGCGGAGCCAGTCGCGCAGGGCGGGGATGTCGTAGGCCTTGTCGGCGTGCGGTTTGGCGGGTTTCCTGCGTCGTGGTCCGCGGCGAGAGCGGATGGCGGGGATCGCGTTGACCAGGGGTTTGGGTGCGTGGCTGTCGTGGGTGTCGGCCGCAGAGATGGCGACGGTCAGGGGCAGGCCGGTCCGGTCGGCTCGGGCCCGTCAGTCCGCCCCTTTTTTGGTCCTGACGGATGCTCCGTCGAGGACCGCGCGGGACCAGTCGATCACGCCTTGGCTGCCCGGTTCCTCCAGCACCGCCCGGTGCACCGGTAGAACCAGGGCCATCGACTCGAGGGTGGCGTAGCTGTTGGCCGTGGTGCCGCAGGTCATACCGCTGGAGCCGCGCCGCCGATGATGCAGGCGGTCTCGCTCGCCGGGTCCGGTCCGAGCTTGACGGGCGAGCTGGGCGTTGATCTGGCGGATCGTCGGGCCCGGCCCAACGCGCACCCTGAGGCCGTCGTCGAGGACTCGATGGTCCGGAAGCGAGAGCGCGTATCGGCCACTTCGCTGCGAACGAGGCAATCTGGCGGCCTCTGTCCGTTGTGGACGAGGTAGTCGTCGTGCCCATCGGCGGGCAGCTGATGTCACATTCTGCCGGGAAAGCCCATCAAGTAGACTTGAATCCACCGATTCAGCTAGAGGTCACGGGGAGGCATCAACCTTGGCGCAGCGAGCCGATGGCAAAGGCGAAGACGCGGTGCCGTCGCGTCGCGAGCAACGCAAGAGCGAGACGCGTGAACGTCTGCTCTTGTCGGCGCGTCAGCTGTTCGTCAGCAAAGGCTTCGACGAAACCAGCTACGACGAGATTGCGCGCTCTGCCGGCGTCGCTCGGCAGACTGCGTTCAACCACTTCCCCCGCAAGGAGGATTTCGTCGCGGCCTGGGTGGCGCAGCGGCGGATCGAACTGCACGAGGCCATGGGCGCCGCCGGCGAGGCGGGCGGCGCCGGCGAGTCTTCGGCTTCTTCCCGGCTGCTCGTCGTCATGCGCGTGATGGCCGATATCTACGAGCGGCGCCGGGAGGAGGGCCGCGTCTTCATGCACGCGTGGGTGCGACTCGGCGGCCCCATCCTGGACGAGCCCGTCGCTGCGCACATGTTCGCCGCCGTCATCCGCAGTGGGCAACAGGCGGGCGAGTTCGTCGCCGATGTCGATGCGGAAGCCGCCGGTGAAGTGATTCGGGCGATCTACTTCGATGCACTCTGGCGCTGGGCGGATCCCGCGTACGAGCCGGCGGCGAACACGCTGTTCGAGAACCTGTTGACACGCATGCAGCTCGTACTGACCGGCTTGTGCACGGACGGAGACCGTCGGCATGTCCGCCAGGCCGTCAACCTTGTACGTTCCCTCGAGGTCGTGCGGGGGCAGGAGTCGGTGTCTTGAGCCGCCGGTCGTACCACTGGTCCCAGTAGGCGAGGTGGGTGCGCTCGGGGACGTCGTCGAGAACGCAGCCGTCGGCCCGCAGGATCATGGCCGAGGGGTGTGCGGTGTCGAACTCGGGCCATGCTGGCAGGCCGGGAGCAGTGGGGCGGCCGTGTTGAGCGAAGTGCACCCAGGCGGACCTGATCGTGGCGCCCCATCGCACGTCCCTCGCCGTCCAGTTCCAGTCAGCCGGATCGGCCGCGCCGCCGAAGGTGGAGAACAGCGAGGCGCCGTGGAACGCGCCCAGGGGCCTGGGCAACCTCTGTTCGTGGTAGCGCCCGGGCGGGACGGGCGGAGGCTGCGCGAAGCGGTAGTAGTAGACGGGGTGACCGGCACGGTTGTGCAAGGTGGCCCATCGCCAGTTCTGCCAGGTGAACAGCCGGTGGCCGGTGGACCGCAGTCCCGCCGCGACGGCTTGTTCATCGGTTTCCGCGGGGTAGAGGTCGAGAAAGGCATCGCTTGCCGCACCGTGTTCGGCCTTGGCCTGGGTACGGAAGGTCGCCAGGTCCCGCGGGTAGTTGAATACCGCAAGGTCCTCGTCGGCTGCCGATCCGACGAGCAGTGGAACCGGGACCTGTGCGCCGCCGGTGAACACCGCATGCGGTGCCGCGGTGAGCAGCTTCCCGTCGATGATGGGTCGCGCCGCGTCGAAGATGCCGGTGGTCGCCCTGGGATGCGGCCGGCTGGCCGCACGCAAGGCCTGCGCGCTCATCCGACGAAGCTCAGCCAGACGCGGCGCTCCGACCGCCGACGACCACGCCCCGCCACTTTCGACCGCTGATTCGAGATCTTGCCACGCGTCGCCCACGCCCGTCGTAGCCGCGACCGGGCCGAAAGCGCCACCGCTCTCGGCGATGGCACGGTGGAAAAGACCCCGGGCGGCGGGCGCTGCCATCAGCAACGCGACGCTAGACGCCCCGGACGAGACACCGCAGATCGTGACACAGCCGGGATCTCCCCCGAAGCCGGCGATATTGTCGCGCACCCAGCGCAGCGCGGCGAGCTGGTCGTGCAGCCCGTAGTTGCCCGCCGTTCCCGCGCCCTCGTTGGCCAGGTCCGGATGCGCGAGAAACCCCGTCCTGGACAGCCGGTGGTTGAGCGTGACCAGGACGACGCCTTCCTGCGCCCACCGTCGGCCGTCGAACAGTGGCGACGACCCGGACCCGAACTGGTAGGCGCCCAGGTGGAACCAGACCATGACGGGCCGCGCGCGGGTACCCGTGTCCAGCGGCGCCCACACGTTGAGGTGCAGGCAGTCCTCGCTCTGCGGCTGCCCCCCATCGGCGAACAGCGAGGTGCTGGCCGGTGGGTTCTGGATCGCGATCGGCCCGTACTCGGATGCGTCGCGCACGCCGGTCCACGGTGCGGGCGGCTCCGGCGGGCGCCATCGCAGATCCGCTGTCGGTGGCGCGGCATAGGGGATACCACGAAAGATTCGCACACCTGTGCCGGAATGGCTCTTGCCCCGTACCGCGCCGTACATGGTTTCGACTACTGTGGACACTTTTGCCTCCTGAAGTCGAGGTGCAGCTGAGTCATCTGGTCAGATAGCAGGCGCGGGCCGTCCCGCCGAGCACGGCGTCGCGTTCCGCGGGAGCGAGGTCGGCCAACGCTTCCAGTGTCGCGGCGAACGTGTCGTGGTAGCCGGCCGCGACGAGAGCCACCGGCCAGTTGCTCGCGTACATCGTCCGCGCCGGACCGAAGGTTGCGAAGACGTGCTCCGCGTATCTGGCGACGTCCGCAGCCTTGGCGCGGCGAACGACTGTGCCCCAACCGGAGAACTTGACGAACACGTTCGGCAGCGCGGCCAGCTGCGTCATGGCGACGTTCCATAGGCGCCGGGCCGTCGCGTCCTGGTCGATCGGCGGACGTCCCAGGTGGTTGATCACATAGCGTCCGTCCGGCACGGCCTCGATGAGCGGCAGCAGGAGCGGCAACTCGGTGTGGTCGTTCACGAACAAATCGATCGTCAGACCTCGGTCGACGAGCACACGGAAGGAATTGGCCACGCGCGGATCGGCCAGGATCTCGCCGTCCGGCCGCCACCGGTGGAGTGTGCGTACGCCCACCAGCTTGCCGCTGCCGATAATGGCAAGATCCTTCTCGGTCGTGCCCGGTGAACTCATACCGACCCAGCCGACGACTCCGATGATCGACTGCTGACGCTCGGCCAGTTCCAGGAGCAGCCGGGTCTCCTCCGTGGAGGTACCGGCCTGCACGAGCACGAGTTCGGCCACACCGGCGCCGTCCAGCTCGGCACGAAGGCGAGACCACTCGAAATCGTCCCGCACGGGGTCCCAGGACACCGGTCGGTCGTTCAGCCAGGCCATCCAGGGGCGGCGCCGATCCCAGACGTGGACATGGGTATCGACGATCGGCGACTCCTTCGCCCGGTTGTCCGCCGTCACCTTCCGTACCTCCAAGCGAGCGAGTCAGACAGTATCTCAATGTACTCTAGTACAGAAATAACTAGTTTTGCACTAGATCAGTTGCGAAAGCCCTCTAACGCAGGAGGCCATTGACATCAGGAGCGCAGGGTCTACAGTTTGTTCCACTGTACTGAAGTACAGACTGAACCGGTCGGGTCGACGATCAAGCCATCCGAACGACGAAGAGGTCGAGATCGATGAACCTAGCCCCCGACTCCCAGGCCATCCCCGAAAGCGCGCACAGCGTGGACACTCGAGAACGGCCGCTGTCCGGTCTCCAGGAGTTGCGGCGCCATTGGCCGTTGCTGCTGGCGACGGTTCTCGGCATCTCCGTCGGCATCGCGGCGATCCCGGGAAACGCCCTGTCCGTCTTCCTTCGCGCGATGCAGCACGACCTCGGCTGGTCGCGCGCCCAGATCTCCCTGGGAGGCACCATCGTCCTGCTCGTCGTCGCGGGAGTCTCACCACTGCTGGGCTGGGTGGCCGATCGGGTCCGCACGATCTGGATCACCGGTGCCGGCCTGGTGGGACTGTCGGTGGCGCTCCTGCTCTTCAGCCGGCTGAACGCCAACGTCGGCGTCTACTACGCCGGCTGCGTGCTCCTGGGCATCGCGGGGGCGGGTTCGGCGACCGTACCCTACGCACGTGCGGTGAGCACCGCCTTCGTGCGCATCCGAGGGTTCGCCCTCGGACTCTCCACCGTCGGGACCGGCGTCGCCGCGTTCGTGCTCCCCGAGGTACTGGCGCCCTACGCGGCGCGGGTCGGCTGGCGCGCCGGATTCGTGGCACTGGGCATCGCGGTCGCGATCGGCATGTTGATCGTCGCGGCGCTGCTTTCGCGGTCGCCCGTGGCGACTCGTCCGCCGGGCGCCGTCCGGCTACCCGAGGTCGCCGACTCCCGGGTCGGTAGCACACTGCGGGAGGCGTTGCGAGGTCGCACGTTCTGGACGCTGGCTGCCTGCTTTTTCCTGCTGCTGTTCGCTATGGCCGGTCTGCAACTGCACCTCCTGTCCTATCTTCAGGACTCCGGCGTCGGTTTGGCGAGTGCGGCGAAGATCGCGAGCCTGGCCGGAGTCGGAGTGATCATCTTCCGTCCGCTCGGCGGCTGGCTCTTCGACCGCTTTTACGCGCCACGCACCGCGTCCGTGATCTTGGTTGTCGCCACGGCCTGTGTCCTCGCCGTTGCCGTCTTCGGGGCGAGCGCCGCCCCACTCGCCGCGCTCGCGATCGGGCTGGCGACCGGAGCCGAGTTCGACCTCATCGGTTACCTCGCAGCCAGGTACTTCGGCCAGCGTTCTTACGGCCGCATCTATGGCTTGTTCTACTTGTTGGCCACGGTCGGGGCAGCCCTCTCGGGCGTCTTCTACGGCGCAGTTCAAGACGGGTCGGGTTCCTACCTGCCCGCGTTGTTCACCACGGCGGGCCTCCTCATGGTGTCTGCTGTTCTGCTGCTGACGCTCCGCCGCTATCCGACCACCTGGAGTTGATGGTGCGCCTTGTGACCTACATTCCCGCCTCGTCCGCGCGCTCCGAGGCCCGGCTAGGTGTGCTGACGGGCTCGACGGTCGTCGACCCGCTGCGGGTCCTGCACGCCGAGCAGTACATGAGCTCGGGAGAGGCAGCGCTCGTTCGCGCGCCTGAGGTACCGACTGAGATGGTGGCCTTCTTCGAAGGGGGTGAGGTGGCACGGCGGCTGGCCGAGCGAGCCTCGGAGGTGGCCGCCCGGGCGGCCGAGCACGGTGATGTGCTGAAGGACGCCGAGGGCCGCCGGGCGGTCTTCGACCTGCGCGAGGTCGAACTGCTCGCGCCCGTGCCGCGGCCGCGCCGTATCCGCGATTACCTCACCTACTTCGATCACGCGACGGGTTCGGGGCTGAGCGTTCCAGCTGCTTTCGCAGCCATGCCCATCTGCTATGAGTGCAACGTCGAAACCGTCGTCGGGCCGGAGGAACCGCTGCTGTGGCCCTCGTACACCGCTCAGCTCGACTTCGAGCTCGAACTCGGTTTCTTCACATCCGGGGGAGGACGTGACTGGTCGCCGGCAGAGGCCGCGAGCCGGATCGCGGGTGTGACGATCTTCAACGACGTCAGCGCCCGTGACATCCAGTTCTACGAGATGACCATGGGCATCGGGCCCTCAAAAGGGAAGGCCTTCTGCAATGCGATGGGACCGTGCGTGCTGACCATGGACGAAGTGGACGAGTGGTCCGTGGAGATGACGGCGAGCGTCAACGGTGAGCTCTGGAGCTCAGGCACCACCCGCCACCGCCAGTTCTCCTTCGCCGAAGTGCTGGCCTGGGCATCCCTTGCCGAAACGGTGTACCCCGGTGAGTTCTTCGCGGTCGGAACGGTGGGCGGCGGTTGTGGCCTGGAACTGGACCGCTGGATTCAACCCGGCGACGTCGTCTCGCTCGAGGCCAGCGGTGTCGGAGTCCTGCGCAACCCAGTCGCTCCCCGCGCGGATCCCCCGGCCGGGTCGGGTCTGTCCACTTATCGAGGCGCTCCGGAGGTTCATCGCCACCATGAGAGTTGAGACCACCGCCGCACTCGTCGCCGCCGCGCCGGCGGCGGCGACTTTCTCGGTCTTCGACGAGAACGGCCAGATCGTCCGGATCACCTACGGTGAGCAACTCGCCCGCCTGCATGCCACCGCGGCGGCACTCGGGGAGCTCGGCGTTCGCCGCGGCGACCGGGTGCACGTCAGCCTCGACAACCGCCAGGAGTTCCTGGATGTCTGGTTCGCGGCGGCTCACCTGGGAGCCATTCTGGTGCCCACGAACCCACGCTCGTCGGTGGCCGAGTTCCGCCATGTCCTGGCTGACGCCGATCCGGCTGTCACGATCGCGGGTGAGGACAACGCCGACGTCCTGCGTGCGGCGGGCGCGCCGGAACCGGTCATCGTCGGTGCCGGGCACGATGCCCGAAATCTCGCGGCAGGCGGAGCCTCCGTGCCGGTGGCCCCGGTCGCCCTCGGCGACCCGGCCGCCATCCTGTACACGTCCGGTACCACCAGCCGACCCAAAGGCGTCGTCGTCACTCACGCCAACTACCTCGCCGTTGGTCGCGCGGTAGCCAAACACATGTCCCTCACGGCGGACGACCGCTGGTTCATCGCGCTGCCGCTGTTCCACGCGAACGCGCAGTACTACTGCACCATGTCGGCGCTCGTGCGGGGCGCCTCGGTAGCGGTGTCCGAACGATTCTCCGCATCAAGATGGGGAACTCAGGCCGCGCGCCTGGGCGCGACGTTAGGGAGCCTTTTCGCCGCGCCGATCCGGATGATCCTGTCTCGACCGGTGTCCGGGGACGAGGCCGGCCTGCGCGCCGTCCTCTTCGCCCAGAACCTGTCCAGCAGGGCGGCCGCCGAATTCGAGGCCCGGTTCGACACAAGGCTCGTGCAGCTCTACGGGATGACCGAGACCGTGCTGCCGCCGACCATCAACCCCAACTCGTCCGAGCGCCGGTGGGACAGCATCGGTCCGGTGCTGGACGGCGTCGACCTCGTTCTCGCGGACGACGCCGGGAACCCGGTTCCGGATGGCCAGATCGGCGAGATCACGGTTCGCGGCAAGCCGGGCGAGAACGTCGCAGCCGGATACTGGCGTCACCCGCAGGCGACCGCGGAGACGTTCGATGACGGTGTGCTGCACACCGGTGATCTAGCGTGGCGGGACGCGGACGGATTCCTCTACTTCGCGGATCGAGCCAAGGACATGATCAAACGGTCCGGCGAGAATATCTCTGCGAGCGAGGTGGAAACCGTCGCGGCCACCCACCCGGCGGTCGCGGAATGTGCCGTGGTGGGTATTCCGGATCCTGTTTACGACGAAGCCGTGATGCTGGTCGTTGTGCTCCGAAAGGGTTTTACAGCGGATTTCGGAGAGGAGATCCGGGCATGGTGCCGCGAACGGTTGGCTGCCTACAAGGTCCCCGCGGTGATCGAGTTCGTGGACGACCTCCCGCGAACGAGTGTTGGGAAGATCCGGAAGGCGGAGTTACGGACGATGCATGAGTCTGTTCGGCAGGGTTAGCAGTGGTTGCCGGGAGGTTCAGAGGAGCAGCGCTTCCTCGATGATGTCCCGCACCAATTTGTCCGCGAGGCGCAAGGACTCTCGGAAGCTGATGCGCACTGCGTCGGGAAGCTCGTTGTCTTCCTTGATGGACAGGATGAGCAGGTCCGAATCGTCCGCCATCTGGTGGACGCGCACGAAGATGATCTGGCGAACCTTGGAAAGCTGATCCAGCGACGACCGCGCGATCTCCCGGAACGGAGCAATGGACAACTCGGCCCAATTGTCGAAAATATGAGAAACGAGCTGCTTTTTGCTGTCGAAATAATGTTGGACCGCGGCTTCGGAAATACCTACGTCTTTCAGCGAGACCGTTCGGATACCACGCTGCTAATGTGCTCCGGGGCGTGACGGACTCGATGCGGGCACGGGGCGGTGGCGCGATCGTGAACGTCACCGCGCTCACGGCCGCCGAGCCGGTGGCGGGATTCGGGCTATCCGCATCGACCTGGGCGGCGGTCATCGCTGCGGCAAAGACAATGGCGATCGAACTGGGCCCGGACGGGATCAGGGTGAATATGGTGTGCCCAGCCGGTCAGCCAGGCGATGGTCCTCTCGATGGCCCATCGGTGTCGGCCGAGTGTCTCGTTGCGACAGTGAGTCGATCACCACACGAGATCATCGCGGCATCACCGACAAGATCCAAGCGAGACACGCTCTTGGCGTCGCCACGGAGGTGGGACCGTTGAACGGCGACTCCGGCGCCGTGGCGCGAATTCCGCTGTGAATCAAGAGATCCTCCCGCGGAATCAACCTTCCTGAACGGGAATCGGTAGCGTCCATCTGTGTTGTACTCGAGTACACTTACCGGAGATCTGACGAACAGCTCTGCCGTGGATGAGGTTTCTGTCCGCGTGGAAATTCAGCGACTTCTCGACGACTGTTGACGGAAGCCGCCTGGCCTCCTGATTCGCCGACCAGCGCCGGCGGCCCGGAAAGTTCCGGGCCGCCGGCGATTCGCCCTGGCCCCGGTTCAGGCCAAGATCCGAGCGACATCCCCGGAATCGATCGCGTACAACTCCACGATAGACCGCTCACTGATCAGCCACTCTCCGTCGACGCGGCGGAGCTTGAGATCGTACCGGCCGCCGAGACTGGACGACCGCAGGCCATCACCGTCTTCGGCGAACACGCAGTACAGGTCGGCAAGACAGGTAGCCTCATCGCCGTCGATGTCGATGATGTGGTTCGACACCAGGTGGTGAGCGAACTTGAGCTTGCCGACCTCGGCGAAGTAGAGGTCCGCGAGCTCGTCGACGGAGAGCTCGCGCGGCTGCCAGTCGGGGATGACGACTGATTTGGTGAGAAGTACTCGGTCTGTGAAGCAAGTCTTGTAGGCCTCGCGATCGCCGTCGTCCTGGGCCCGCGAAAGGCGTGCGAGCGTACGACGGATATCGAGCTCGTCGGCGACTCGCCGCAGGACGGACTCGTTCATCGTCATCGGTTCTCCACTCATTTGACTGTACTCAAGTACAGTAATATAGTCGTCGAGTAACCCGTTGGCAACAACCTGGCGCATCGCAGCCGCCGCAGGAAGGCAGCTCATGGAGTACGACATCGGAAACAAGGTCATCGTCGTCACCGGCGCCGGCCGAGGCCTCGGCCGGGCACTGGCGCTCGGACTTGCGCGCGAGGGTGCGCGCGTCGCGGTACTGACCTCGGACAAGGATGAAGCTGACGAGACCAACTCGGCGTTGAGGTCGATCACGGACTCCGAACACGTTCTCACTTTGTGTGTTGACGTGTCCGACGAGGATCAGGTGCGGGAGGCTGCTCACGCGGTCGACCAGCGGTGGGGCCAGATTGACGGGCTGGTCAACAATGCGGCCGTCATGCCCGCGATGACACCGGTCGTCGACTTGGACGTGGAAGTGTTCCGGCGGGTGATCGACGTCAATCTGATCGGCTGCTTCCTGACCACCAAGCACTTCGCGCCGGTGATGATCCGCGGCGGCGGTGGTCGGATCGTCTACATCAGCAGCATGATCGGCGTGCAGGCCAACCCCGGGCAGACGGCATACGGCGCGAGCAAGGCGGGCGTAACCCTCCTGTCGAACGTCGTCCACCGGGAACTGGCCGACGAAGGAATCCGCACTGTCGCATTGGCACCCGGACTCACGGACACACCCGGAATGCGGGCAATCGCGAGCGATGATTACATAGCACGAGTCGCGGCGACCTACCCTGGCGGCCGCATCGGCCACGCGGAGGACATTGTCGCGTTCGTGGCGTTCCTGTGCAGCAACGCTGCGCAGCACCTCTCGGGCACGCTCCTGCCGATCCGACCCGTCACAGGCTGAGGTACCACTATGAAAAATGACGAGACCAACGACGCCGCGATAAGGCCATTCGAGCTACACGTCCCGGACAGGGCCATCCAGGACCTGAGAGAGCGTCTCGCTCGCACCAGGATGCCGGAGAAGGAGGTGGTCGACGACTGGTCGCAAGGCATACCCCTGCGGGAAACAACCCGCCTGTGCCAGATTTGGGCTGAGGAATACGACTGGCGGATCGTCGAGGCCGAACTGAATGACCGGGGCCAGTGGATCACGCGCATCGACGGCGTCGATATTCATTTCCTCCACATCCACTCACCGCGACCGGATGCGCGGCCGTTACTGATCACCCACGGCTGGCCGGGCTCGGTAGTGGAGGCTCTCGACGTCGTCGACGGGCTGAGCAACCCACCGGCCGACCAGCCGGCCTTCCACCTGGTGATTCCCTCCTTGCCGGGATTCGGCTTCTCGGGCAAACCGGCCGAGCCCGGTTGGAACCTGGAACGGATCGCCGACGCGTGGGCGGAGTTGATGAGCAGGCTCGGCTATCAGCGCTTCTTCGCCCAGGGCGGCGATTGGGGAGCTCAGATAACGACAACTCTGGCCCTGCGGCATCCTCAACGGGTCGCCATGATGCACACGACCGTGCCGTGGGCGCCTCGTCCGGACGGATTTACCGACAACGAGTTGACCGATCTGGAACGGGATTGGATCGCTCAGCGCGCGAGGTTCGTCGCCAACGGGACCGGATATGCCCTCGAACAGGCGACAAAGCCACAGACGGTGGGCTACGGCCTGACGGATTCACCGGCCGGACAGTTGGCTTGGATAGCGGAAAAATACTACGAGTTCACCGACAACGACGGTGGATTGGAGAGCGCGGTGCCACTCCACCGTCTCCTCGACACCGTCTCGGTATACTGGTTCACCGCGACCGCGGCGTCGTCAGCCCGCCTGTACTGGGAAAGCCACGGGCGAATGAACATGACGACCCCTGTCACGGTGCCGTCCGGGGTTTCGGTATTCCCGCACGACCTGATGAAGTTGCCCAGGGCCTGGACAGTCGCACGGTTTGTGGACCTACGCCATTGGAACGCTCTCCCACGAGGTGGTCATTTCGCCATGCTTGAGGTACCTGATCTGTTCATCGCCGAACTTCGCGCTTGCTTCGCCGGAGCTCCCGAGTGACGCCCGGGGCCGCCGGCCGCCGCCTGCAGGACCTCGGTGGCGGGTGCCATGCCTGGCTCCGGCCACCAGGTTGCTGGGGCTTCGCCAACTCGGGACTGATCGTTAACGGAGGCCAGGGTCTGGTCGTCGACACACAAAACGACATGCCAATGGCCCGCGCCCTCCATAGCGCGATCCAGTCGATGCCGCACGCACCGGGTGTCGACATGGTGGTCAACACCCACGGCGACGGAGATCACTGGAACGGCAACCTCCTGTTCGACGGCGCGACCATCATCGCGTCAGAGGCAACGCTGGAAGACATCCGCGGCCACTGGCTCGACCCGTCGAAGATCGACGCCTACGCCCAAGGGGACACCGCTTTCGCCGAATTCATGCGCTGGCGAAGGGATGTCTTCAACTATGAAGGATGGCGGCCGGTCCATCCGAACCAGACCTACACAGAGCAGTTGCGGTTGGACGTCGGCAACATCCAAGTCGAGCTTCACGAATTCGGGCCTGCGCACACATCGGGAGACACCATCGTGTGGGTGCCCGACGCGGGTGTGCTCTACAGCGGAGATCTGGTGTTCACCGCGTCCACGCCCATCATGTGGGGCGGTCCCCTCTCCCGCTGTGTCGAGGCCTGCGATCGCATCCTCGCGCTCGAACCGCACACAATCGTGCCTGGCCACGGACCGATCATTGGCCCAGAAGGGATCGCCCCGATCCGCGACTACCTGACGTTCGTCATCGAGTACGCGAAAACGGCGTATCAGCAAGGTAAGTCGCCACGGGAGGCCTACGACGAGCTGGACCTCACCCCATGGCGTTCCTGGCCGCACCTCTCGCGTACCTATCAAAACATCAATTTGATCTATCGCGAGCTCGATCCGCAGAACTTCAAGGGCGATGTACGCGACACACTCAACGTGGTATACGGCGAGGACCGCGGCGATTGGCGTGGCCTCCCGGCGACCTCGGCCGGCTGACAGCGCGACGCCGGGGTGAGTTCGATGATGCACGGGTGCGCCGGCGAGATATCGCGAAAGTGCGAAATCTGGCCGGCGCACCGACGCATCTGCCGGTCATTCGCCGGAATCGCCGGCGGCCGGTAGCGGCAGCAGAACCGTGCCCGCGGTTTCAGCAGATCGGCGAGCCACTTGGCGCCCTCGCCACCGTTGCCCATCCACAGGCCCAGGACGTCCTTACGGCCGTCCAGTGTGACACCGATCGCGGCATACACGGGCTGGTTGGCGACCACGCCCCATAAATGTCGGAAAATGCGCCGAAGTCTCCCTGGTCGTCAACCTTCGCATACAGTGACAACACCACCTCGTCCACACTGCCAAGACGCCGCTGCCGCTTCTTCACGATCCGCGCCTCGAACGTGCTCTCCCGGTCACGCGGAACCGCGATGTCGTAGTCACGCACCAAGCGGCGGTACTGCATCAGCCAGCCCAGGCTGCGCTCCACGACCCACCGTCGAGGTAACACGTGGAATCCTTTGACTTCAGGACGTTTGACGACCTCTGCCTGAACACCCTGTTGCGCACCATGGCCGACCGCCGCGTTGTTGTAGCCGCCGTCCGCCCATACCTTCGGCACGGACGGGTGGCCGTTGACGAGATGATCGAGAACCTGTTTCCCACCAACGGAATCCTGCATCGAAGCCGCAGTAACGATGGCCGTCGCGAAGATCACCGGCGACCAGGACGTGCTGCTGGAGTTCTACAACTACCCGGCCGAACACTGGATCCACCTGCGGACGACCAACCAGATCGAGTCGACCTTCGCCACCGTACGCCCGCGGACCAAGGTCACCAAAGGGGCCGGCTCCCGCGCTGCCGGGCTCGCGATGGTGTTCAAAGTGGTTGAGTCCGCACAGGCCCGCTGGCGGGCTGTCAGCGGCGCTCATCCGGTCCCGCTGGTCCGCGCTGGGGCCCGCTTCGAGCGCGGTCTCCTGGTCGAGCGTCACGAGCAGGTGGCGTGATGACGACTCTCGACCCCGGCAACGCGACCATGGACGCGGAGCTCCAAATCGACCAGGTCTACAGTTGTGACGATGCCGCAGCGATCGTCGTGGTGCGCTGCATCCAAGGACCGGTCCGTCTCGGCGCTCGATTCCACCGCATCCAGGGCACAGCGACACCAGTCGACCTGCAACTGACACGGATCCTCGCCCACGGGCACCTCATCGACGCACTCGACCCCGTCCCCACGGCGCTCGTCACGCTCAGAGGAACAGGCACGTCCTGCCTCAGGACCGGCGGCACAGCTCTCGGTCGTCGGCGTGGGCGGGGTCGCAGTCGAAGACCACCGACCAGGCCACGAACGCCTCACCTGTGCTGGTCACCGGGAACACGTGCATCGTGGCGCGGTAGAAGTGCACTGAGTACGGGGAGTCGACGATGTCATAGGTCAGGGACATGCGGTCGTCGTCCAGCTCGACGAGCGTCTCGACGACGGTCGCCCCGTCGGCCATCCGCAGCGATCGCACCGCGCCGACGCGATCGGATGGCCCGGCGCCGCGCAGCTCACTCCGTGCGACGGCAGGCTGCCAGTCCGCGAGGCCACCGAAATCGCGCACGACCCGCCACGCCTGCGCGGACTCGCTCGGGATGACCGCGCTGGCGAACGTCTCGGGCATGCTCTGTCCCCTTTCTCGATCTGCCGTGACCGTATGCGGGTAGGGGCCGGGGGAGGAGGGTGCATCGCACCTACCCGCCGGTCTGTCACCCGGCCTAGCGTGAGCAGCGTGGAACGCAACAACCAGCTTGGCGAATACCTGCGGGCCCGCCGTCACCTGGTCACGCCGCACGAGGCCGGATTGCCCGACGACCTAGGTAGGCGCGTGCCGGGCCTGCGGCGGGACGAGGTAGCCCTGCTGGCGGGAGTCAGCACCGACTACTACACCCGTCTGGAGCAGGGCCGGGAACGACACCCGTCCGAACAGGTCCTGCAGGCGATCGCCCGGGCTCTACGGCTCGACGAGGCGGCAGCCGACCACCTGTACCGGCTGGGCCGGCCCGCACTCCTGCCCAGAGCGGTCACGACGAGAGTCAGTGACGAACTGTTGCGGCTGATGGAGAACCTGCGCGACGTCCCAGCCTTCGTCGTCGGCCCGGCCCAGGACATCCTGGCCGCCAATCCCATGGCCGACACCCTGTACGCCGGTTTCGCCCGGTTCGACAACCTGCTGCGGATGATCTTCCTGGATCCGTTCGCGCGCGAGTTCTACGGCGACTGGGATACCGCCGCCGAGGTGGCTGTGGCCAATCTGCGTGCGACCTCGGTCCAGTTCGCCGGCGATGAGCGCATCGAACGGGTCGTCGGTGAGCTCAGCGTGCACAGTCCCGCGTTCGCCGCGCTCTGGGCCCGGTATGAGGTCCGTCCGCGCACCCGCGAAGACAAGCACTTCCGCCACCCGCGCGTGGGGGGACTGCACCTGCACTTCGAGTCGCTGGCTGTCACGAGCGCTGCCGGGCAGCACCTGTCCGTCTACAGCGCCGAGCCCGGCAGCGCCAGCGCCGACGGCCTCGTGCTGTTGCGCCGGCTGGCCGAGCAGGAGACCACTTCGGAGAGAGGAACGTCCACAAGTGACCGAGCAAACAGCCCACACTGCCGGAAGCTTCGAGATCGGTAGCAAAAAGGTCGCCCGGCTCGGCTTCGGGGCCATGCGCCTGACCGGACTCGGTATCTGGGGCGAACCCGACGACCGCGACGAGTGCGTTCGGGTGGTACGCCGCGCCGTGGAACTCGGCGTCCAGCTCATCGACACCGCCGACTCCTACGGGCCGCATGTCAGCGAAGAGGTCATCCGCGAGGCCATCCACCCCTACCCCGATGACGTGCTCATCGCGACCAAGGCCGGACTCACCCGCAACGGCCCCGATGTCATCGAGACAGAGGACGGCCTGAAACGCCTTGGCCCGAAGGCATGGCCGCCCGTGGGGCGTCCGGAATACCTGCGGCAGCAGGCCGAGATGAGCCTGCGCCGCCTCGGTCTGGATCACATCGACCTGTTCCAGTTGCACCGCGTCGACCCGAAAGTACCCCTCGACGAGCAGGTCGGTGAGCTGAAAAACCTCCAGGACGAGGGCAAGATCGTCGCGATCGGTCTGTCCCAGGTGACCGTCGAGCAGATCGAGCAGGCACGCCGGATCGCCGACATCGCCACCGTGCAGAACCGCTACAACCTCACCGATCGCGGCTCGGCTGACGTGCTGGACTACTGCACACGGGAGGGCATCGGCTTCATCCCCTGGGCGCCGGTAGCAGCCGGCGAGCTGGCCAGGCCGGGTGGACTGGTCGACCGGATCGCCACCGCACGGGCGAGCACCGCCTCCCAGGTCGCGCTTGCCTGGCTACTGGCCCGCTCCGAGGTCATGCTGCCCATCCCCGGCACGTCCAAGGTGCCTCATCTGGAGGACAACATCGCGGCTGCCACGCTTCACCTGAGCCCTCCGGAAGTCGGCGAACTCACCGACGCCGCATGAACTCAGCCCAGCGCGGGTGCCCTTGTTGGCATTCGATCGAAAGGAATCATCTCATGCTCCTGCCCGCTGATGAGGCTGGTCAAGGACGTGCAGTCGTGCTGCTCCATGCCCGGCCCACGGATCGCACCATGTGGAAGGCGCACCTGCCCCTGCTCGCCGCAGGTGGCATCCGGGCGATCGCACTGGACCTACCGGGCCACGGTGATGCGGCCGTGCACAACCAGCGCAAGGTCGCGCCATGGTCGGACGTCGTGGACACACTCGACCACCTCGGGGTCAACCGGTTCGTACTGGCCGGAAACTCCCTGGGCGCGCTGGTCGCGTTGAACGTGGCAGTCGCCGCACCAGACCGGGTCGAGGGCCTGGTCCTCATCGGTTACCGCCCTCATGAGCAACCACCCTCCGCGCGGCTGCAAATGGCGTGGGACGCCGAAAGAACAGCCCTGGACGCCGGAGACGTCGACGCAGCCGTGCAGGCTGGACTCGAAGCCTGGACGGCTGATGGCGCATCTCACGACGCGAAAGCACACGCGGCCCTCATGTTGCGCAGTCAACTGGAGTTCAGGCTCGCTCACGGCGAAGTACCCCAAGCCGAGGGGCCGCTCGACCAAGACCCGACAGCGCTCCGCTCACTCGCCATACCCGCGATGATCGGCGTCGGCGAGTACGACATGCCTGACTTCTTCAAGGGAGGTGAGCAGCTGGCCCGGGAACTCCACGCCGGCGACCCGGTGGTCATCCCCGGAGGGGGGCACCTCGCACCGCTGGAACAACCCGCGGAGTTCTGCGAACTCCTCCTCGGATTCGCGAAGCGCATCCCACTGAACGCGCCGCCCGGCGTCGTCTGAACCGGGCAGCGTTTCTGCCGCCACGGTTCTTCGTGGCCGAGCAGGCCAGGACCTGCAACAGGTCGCCAGCTCCGCCATCGGCTACCTCTGCGAGGGGGGCTATGCGGGATGGCTGCAACCCAGCTGCTTCCAGGTGAGGCGCATGCTCGCTCGCGATTATCATCCAGCCCGGTAGCTTCCGCTGAAGCCTTTTCAACGTGCTGACCTGGGCTCTTGCGCTCGACACCTACTGACCCCCTACGCGGCGCTGGCGTTGTTCACGGTGACGCCCGGATGGCGTTGGCGGATGTCGTAGGTGAGGGCGTGGGCTCGTGCCGAGCCGACGCGGAGCTTCCGGCGCGACTGGGCTGGTTCGATCTCCTCGGACTCGGGAACCGTCCCACACTTCGGGATGCGGCACCATCCCCCTAGCCCGGACCGCGACGCCTGCCTGGTCACCGCGACACGCCTGGTCAACGACCCCCAAGGCGAGTCCCAGCGCAACATCGCGAAATGCCAGCAACTCAAAGCGCTGGCCGAACTGTTCGGCACACCCGTTTCTGAGGGCACCATTGCGGCCATGACCAGGCGGGCGGCGGACGGGCTGGAGGAGTTCTTTGACCGGGCTCGGTGATCAGATCGCCGGATCCGAGGTGGCCGGGTTCGACGAGACCGGCCTGCGGGTTGCCGGCGGCGTGCAGTGGGTGCACTGCGCCCGCACCGACAAATACGCGCTGATCACCTGCCACCGCAGGCGCGGCACGGACGGCATCGACGACGCCGGTGCCCTGCATCCTTTCGTGGTGTCGCGGTGCACGACGCCTGGGCGCCCTACAGCTCCGAACGCGACATCCGCATGATTGACAGGGTCCAGACAGTCGCCAGGGATTGTTGTCGAAGCGTTCTGGCAACAGGTCGCCGGCCCTCAGGCCATCCTCAACGGCCTGCCCCAAGCGCTGGACAGCATCGCCGACAGCCTTATCGACTTTCGCATCTGGAACGAACACACCCAGGAAGCCCATCACCGCACTCGCCGCCCCGGGCGGCGCCCTCGCCATCGCCCAAGGCATCCAACCCGCCATCCAAGCCGCGATGAGCAACACCCCCAACCCTGAAATCGAAGGCATCAACGCCACCCAAATCAGCAACGAACTCGGAGCCTAAACACAACCCGTCCGCGACCCAGACCCCAACGCCCAACCCGGTGGCCATCCCACCAAAATCGGAGCCGACGAGAGCGCCGCCAAGAAGCTCGCGCTCCAACGCGAGAACGAATCTGCCACCACACTCTCCCGAGCGGGATACGACGTCGAACAAAACCCCACCATCCCGGGGGACAAGAACCCCGACTACCGAGTCAACGGCAAGATCTTCGACTGCTACGCGCCCACAACCAGCAACGTGCGTAACATCGCCAGTCGGATGGAAGAGAAAGTTGTCGACGGGCAAACGGATCGTATCGTGCTCAATCTCAGCGACACCTCAGCGGATGTGGCCGCGATACGTACCAACTGCATGACTGGCCGATCGAAGGACTCAAGGAGGTCATCGCCATCGATCGACAAGGTACGATACTCCACATCTACCCGTAGCTAGCACCGAGGACTATTTCACATGGCCATTGCCTACAACCTCGACATGGCGACAAGCTTCACGAAAGAACAAGTCGCCGACGAGGTGCTCGATTCTGGCCGGAATATCGGCATCTTCGACACGTCGGTCCAAGTCGAGCAACTGCTCGAAAAGGGAGCTCTCGCTTCTCTGGGAACATGGATTCGGGTATACGAGCCCAGAATTCGACCTTGGAACCCGGTGGCCGCAGATTTTGGCTTCACGCCGACAGTGTCAATCGTATTCCGCCTCAACAAAGAGGACAGGATGTCCGAGCAAGAGGACGATATGATACGGCTGGTTTCTCGACTGCTGGACCGCGTTCCGGGTGATCTGCTGCTGCACTGGGACTACGAGCATATCTGGCTGCTTCGCCGGAACAATGACCTGAGCGTGAGCGAAGACCCCGACCTCTGGCCCCCGCAACGACTGACCCTCCTTGCCCAGCCGTACCACCGCGCCAGCCACCACTTCTCCGAGGAGTGATCGGGGTGCCCTGAGGGGTACGGTTCGCAATTGCAACGTTCTCAACGAGTCGAGTGAACAGAATTCGGGGGTTACTCGCCGAAATAGTCCAAGTCGCGTGGATTCAGCTCAGGGGGTTCGTATGGCATTCCGTCCAGGGTTGCTTCGTCAAACCTGATGTCTCCGGTGAATGCTGCTTTTTCGAAAGTTGCATATCCATTGAAGGCGACGCCGTGGAACCATGCGTCTCCGCTGAAATTGGTACCACCGAAGTGTGCATCCTGGCCGAACTGTGCCGATGGTAACCAGACATCATCGACGAAACGCGCAGGTCGTGCAGCTTCGCTTCCAGCTTGGCTTGGCGGTCGCCGGAGCGGGTGCGGGACAGGCAGCGTTCGATCTTGGCGATCTCCTCGGACAGCCGACGGGTTTCGAGTGAGGGACTGTCTCGGTAACGGTGTTTCCAGCCCCCGTGACACGAGCGCGCGGGGTGCGGCATATCCCGTCACCGGTGCGAAGAAGCCGAGGAGTGTCACTCTACATAGGACAACTCCGGTCGGAGCCCCAGGGGCGTAGATGGACCGGGTGTGGCCGTCGGGCGGTGGGACACAAGTGCAGGAGGGTGGGACTCGCCGACGCCCGGGCCGACTTTGATGAGTCCCTGCACCGGTCCGGGATGCGCGGCGGGGATCTTCTGGTGAACTTGTAGTGGTGATCGCCCTGCGGGCCGGTCATGCGCCGGAGGCGCAGGGTGGTGCCGGTCAAGTAGCGGTCGATGATCGTGTGAACGGCGGTTGCCGGTGGGTCGTTGGGCAGATCGGCCAGCAGAAATCGGCGTTCGCATTCGACGCGCGCATATTTGCCGGGAACGACAGGGGACTGGGGCATCACGGATTCGGCCCGCGAGGCGCATCATTGTCGGCGCGTGGTTCTGGGGTGCGGGTTCTGCGCCTGATCGCCACGGCCAGGAACACCGCCGCGTGGCAGGCCAGGGCGGCGGCGATGGTGACCGGTGAAACCCCGGCCGAGGAGCGCGGACCGCAGTCCGGAACGTCGTGTGCGGCGGGTGTGTAGGGCAACCGGGGTGTCCAGCCGAGCGTCCTGCCCGGCCGAGCCGGGTCGGCCACCAGTTACCAGTCGTTAGCGGTATCCCCGCGGGGTCGTACCCATTGTCGGCCTTGACCAAGCAGAACACCGGGATCCCGTCGGCGGGGGTGAACGGGGGCCGCCGTATCGGGTCCGGGCCAGGCTTGGGTCAGGCACGCTTCGGGATCGACGTACCTGCCCGTGCCCTGGGGCGACGGATGGGGGAAGAAGTAGGGCACGAGCGTGATGATCGCGACGATCACCGTGACCAGTGCCGGCACCATCAGGACCGGGGTTCGGTACCACCGCCTGGACACCGCTTGGTCGCCCTTGCCCTGGTAGTCGGCTTGTTGCAGGTTCAGGCGACCTGCGGGACGTTCGCGAACCGGCCGCAGGCCCCTGGTGCCCGTGAGCGGGCGCACCACCGGCAAGGAAACGGCCGACGGCAAGGTTCGCACCCCTCGCCGCTACCGCGTCCGGCTCAGGTGGGCGGCGCGGGGAGATCGGGAACGGCGAGGATCTTCGTCATCATGGGAGTAAGGACCTGGGCGAGTCCCTCGGGACTGGAAAACCCGGATATTTCCAGCAGGACGTAGCCGTGCATGGCACTCCACAGCTGACCGGCCAGCGCACGGGGCGGTTCGGGACTGACCCGGCCCGCGGCGGCCGCGGTCTCGACGAAGGCCACGAACGTGTCGAACGCGGCGAGGGCGGCCGCCGCGACGTCACCCCTGAACCGGGTGTCCCCGGCATGGGTGACCGGGTCGCCGAGCCCGACGCGGTGCCCGCGCACGGCGGTGACGCCGAACATGAGGCGGTACAACTCGGGGTTGAGGAGGGCGTACTCGCGGTAGGCCAGGCCGAGCGCGACAAGATCGGCCACCGGGTCGGTGCTGCGGCCGACGGCGGACAGCGCGGCGCCGAGGCGCAGGAACCCGTCCCGGACCATGGCCTGAACCAGGCCGGACAACCCGCCGAAATGGGTGTACACGGCCATGGTCGAGGTGCCCGCGTCGGCGGCGACCTTGCGTAGTTGTACCGCGTCGGGGCCGGCGGCCAGCAGGTCGACCGCGACGGCGATCAGGCGTTCCCGCATGTCCATCGTTGCCATCATCGCACACGGCCGCTATAACTAGGACATAACACGGTTATGCGTGGGGGGAACAGATGGGCAATCCATACCTGGAGGGCAACTACCGGCCCGTCGAGCAGGAGAGCACCCTGTTCGATCTGGAAGTCACCGGCACGATCCCGGCGCAACTGGACGGACGATTCCTGCGGATCGGGCCGAACCCGGTGGCCGAGGTCGACCCGCGGACCTACCACTGGTTCATGGGGGACGGGATGGCGCACGGAGTGAGGCTGCGCGAGGGCCGGGCCGAGTGGTACCGCAGCCGGTGGATCAAGACCCCGGCGCTGGGCGGGCCGCCCGGCGTCAGGTACACGATCGACAGCCTCGGGGCGAACACCAACATCATCGCGCACGCGGGCACCACCCTCGCCCTGATCGAGGGCGGCGTCTCCTGCTACGAGTTGTCCGACGAGTTGGACACCCTGCGCGCCGCCGACTTCGACGGCACCCTGACCGGCGGCTACACCGCGCACCCGCTGCGCGACCCGGCCACCGGCGAACTGCACGCGGTCTCGTACTTCTTCGGCTGGGGCAACAAGGTCCGCTACACCGTGATCGGTGCCGACGGGCGGCTGCGTCGCCAGGTCGACGTGCGAGTCGGCGGCAGCCCGATGATGCACAGCTTCTCGCTCACCGAAACCTACGTTGTGTTCTACGACCTGCCGGTGGTGTTCGACACCGACCGGGCCGTGCGCGCCACCGTGTCCCGCTACCTGCACGCGCCCGCCCGGTTGGTGCTGTCCGCGCTGATCGGCCGGATCTCCATCCCCGGCCCGGTCAGCGCCCTGATGACCGGCAGCGGCGCACGGGCCGGTCACCGCTCCCGCGGACGGCTCAAGCCCAATGCCGGTTTGCCCTACTCCTGGGACCCGGCCTACCCGGCCCGGATCGGGATCATGCCACGCCAGGGCGGCGCGAACGACGTACGCTGGTTCGAGATCGATCCTTGCTACGTCTACCACCCGATGAATGCCTACGATGACGGCGGCAACGTCGTCCTCGACGTGATTCGCCACGACAGGACGTTCGACCGCAATCCCAACGGTCCGGACGAGGCACCGCCCACAGTGGACCAATGGGTGATCAACCCGACGTCGGGCAGGGTCACAGAGTCCCGTGTGGACGACCGGCCGCAGGAATTCCCGAGGATCGACGAACGTCTGATCGGCAAACGACACCGCTTCGGCTACGCGACCGGACTCAACAACGACATGCTGATCACTGACCTGGTCAAGCACGACTACCGCGCCGGCACCTCCGTCGTCCGCACCTTCGTCCCCGGGGCGAGCATCAGCGAGTTCGTGTTCCAGCCGTCAGCCCCCGGCGCCGCCGAGGACGACGGGGTGCTCATGGGCTACGTCCACAATGCCGCCACCGACCGCACCGACCTGATGCTGCTGGACGCACAAACGCTGGACACCGTGGCCGCCATCCATCTTCCGACCCGGGTGCCCAACGGATTCCACGGCAACTGGGCGCCGACAGCCAGTGACTGATGGTCCCCCAAGTCCGCGAAGGGGTGCGTGACCTACTCTTCGGCCGCACCCAGCAGGAAGGCGCGCACGGATTCGGCGGTCCTGATCGCCGGGGCGAGATCGTGGTCGTCCTCTGAATACTGGTCGGGACCATTATCTTGGTTGAGCAGAGCCATCTCAGCAGTTCACTGGAAATGGGGTCCACCGATGAGGATCTACGCTCTGGAAGAGCACATGGCGACCGCTGACGTGGTGGAAGCGTGGCGGCGGCAGGATCCGGGGCTCAGCGAGCCGATGATGCAGTGGGCGGTCGCGAGCGATGTCACGCCGGCGCTGTTGGACCTCGACGAGGGGCGTCTCGCGGCCATGGACGATGCCGGGATCGATGTCGCGGTCCTGTCACTGACGACGCCGGGTCTGCAGAACTTGTCCGCAGCAGAGGCGGTGGCATTGCAGGAGCCCACGAACGACGCCATCGCCGCTGCCGTGCGGCGCCACCCCGAACGTCTGCAGGGCTTCGCCACGCTCGCCACGCCCACTCCGGCAGCGGCCGCGACCGAACTGCGGCGCGCGGTCGTCGAACTGGGGCTCAACGGGGCGATGCTCAACGCCCGCTCCGGCGACCGCGGGGTGGATGCGATCGAGTTCTGGGACATCTACGAGGCGGCCGCGCACCTGCGTGCGCCCATTTATCTACACCCGCGCGCCCCGCTTCCGGTGGTCAACCAGGCGTACTACGGTGGGTTCGGCGGCTCCGTGGACGACTTGCTGGCGACCGGAGCCATCGGCTGGCACTACGATGCGGGCGTGACCATCCTGCGGATGATCACGTCGGGGTTGTTCGACCGTTTCCCCGATCTCCAGGTGATTCTCGGCCACTGGGGCGAGGTCGTCTTGTTCTACCTCGACCGCGTCGCCGTGCTGGACCGAGTCACTCGCCTTCAGCGCCCGGTCACCGAGTACTTTCGTTCGAACATCCACATCACGCCCGGTGGCATCGCCAGCCACAAGTACCTGCGGTGGACCGTGGAGACCGTGGGGGCCGACCGCGTCCTGTACGCCTCCGACTATCCCTTCAACCGGGAGCGTGACGGCTCCGTGACGCGCTTCCTGCGGACAGCACCGATCAGCGCAACCGAAGGCGAGGGTCTCGCGTTCCGCAACTGGGAAACGATCGTCGCGGGCATCCGGCGCTGACCATCCGCCTTCGCCGTCGGCCCCATCGGATACCTGGAGGCATCGGGGAGCGACCAGTTGTTGCCGAGGACGGTCCGGCCGGCAGCGTTCTGATGCTGACCGGACCGTCCTGATGCGACGTCCTCAGTGGACGAGCCGGAAGCCGTTGATCGTGCCGATCACGAACCCCGGATCCGGATGCGGCCTCGAGAAGTATCGTGTCCCGATGGCTTCCTCGGCGAGCGATGTCACCTCGTCTTGCGTGCGCCGGCGAAGGCGATCGTCATGATTCCCGCCTTGGCCTTGCCGGTGATCGCATCGCCTTCGACCGTGGCCGAGGCCTTGATCTTCACTTTGAACGGTGCGGTGAGTTGGGCCTTGAAGCTGAGCTCCTTCCCGTCGGTGCGGCCATCGTGAAGTTCGGCGTTGTCGAATGTTCCGGTCAGTGTCTCGCCGTCGGTCTTGAACACCAGGTCGGCCTGGCGTTCCCCGCCGGGGGTCTTGAACTTGATCGTCCACGTGCCGTCTACTGCCATTGTCGTGGCCATCTCCTTGGTTGCGGTGGGGTCGAGCAGCTGTGAACTGGTCGGTGGCGAGTGGCCGGCCGCGGCATGAGCCCACGGCCAGGCTGTGGTTTTCCGCAGCGGCAGAGCCGCCTACGGTGGGCCGTCGGCTCGCACCGCCACGCAGACCACTTCCTGCACAGCTAGGCGTTCGCCTGCGGGTCATCGATCACGTGCACGACGGTGTAGAGGTTGGGGTGGGGAGTGAGGGAGGACCATCCTCCG